>CAZQPF010000015.1:0-52755 GCA_964595165.1 uncultured Desulfohalobiaceae bacterium | reverse complement strand
CTGGCCGCCCCAAAGCCCAGACCGCGCAGGATGGCCCGCGCCCTGCTTTCCGGATGATAGCCGTAGAAGCTTTCCAGCTTCGACTGCTCCTCGGCCAGCCGCTCCAGCTCCCGGGAGTCTCCAGCCTGCTGCGCCTGCTGCCAGCGATGCCACAAATCGCTCCAGGAGGGCAGGGCCTCGAGCACCCAATCCAGCAGCCTGCGGGAGAGCTCATCTGCTCCTATATCCTGCACGCACAGGCCAACACCAAGTTGGGCCGGGCTGATGTCGATCCTTCCGGCATCTGGGATCTCCTCCCCGCTGATGAGCCTGAGCAAAGTGGACTTGCCGCTACCGTTCGGCCCGACCACGGCCAGCTTGTCCCCGCTTTCCAGGGTGAGGGAGACATCCTCGAAGAGAGAGTGGCCGGCAACGGACTTGGATACTGCCTGGAGAACGAGCTTGGTCATATGTCTATCCGATCTCCTTCCTGCTGCCGCAGGAAGAGAAAATCAATGCCTGGAGAAGGCAGCTTGCGCCCGGTGCGGGTTGCGCAGCGGGCGCAAGCTATCTTTGGGAGAGGAACTCGTAGGTGTGCAGCAGCCGATTGCCCAGAGCGGAAGCCAGGTTCTTGTAGAACAGGCACTTTGTCTCCGGCTCGCTGTTCAGCAGCTGGAAGAACCTCATCTGATCGATTCTAAGAACATCGGTGGTTTCCAGACACTCGGCCGAAGCGCTGTAGGTGCTGCGTCCCACCAGCCCGGACCAGCCGAAGAACTCCCCCCGGTAGCTGCCAATATACACCTGCTTATCCGACTCGCCGAAGGTAAGCTGCACCCGGCCCTGGATAAGGATGAAGAAGTACTCCGGAAAATCGCCTCCCTTGAAGAGAATGCTCCCTGAACCGTACTGTTCCCTGGAGGAGATGCTGAGCACATGCTTGATAAACTCTGCGCTCATGCCATTGAACAGATCGGATTGCTTGAGATACATGGCAAGGTCCCTCCGGATCTTGGATATGGCCTCGGACTGAACTCCGGATATGAGCCCGGCACTCAGCTTGGCTGCAGCCTTCTTCCAGCTCGTGTTTTGCGCTTGAGCAGCTGCTCCTGTTCAAGCTCGAGACGAGGCTGAGCAAACCAAGGGCCCGACACTCCAGCCTAGGCCTCCTGGAGCGGGGTGTCAATTCACAGAAGCAAAAAGCCGGGAAGACCCGGCTTTTTCTTTATACCATCAAGTCAGCCTGCCGGGGTCACGCTGACTCCAGATCCAGGAACTTTTCAGCCAGGAAATAGAGAAGGAAAAAGACCCCCAGTCCCAGCGCGAAGATCATCCATTCTCCCATGGAGGGGACGTACTGGGCCAGGCCGCCCACAGTATGCACCCCCGAGCCTTCAAGCCCTTCCCGCATAGGAGGCAATTGCCCGGCGACGATGAAATCGAAGCGGGTGAAGAACATGCCCAGGAGAAAGACCAGCCCGGAAAGCCCGAGCATTGTGGTATTACTCCTTCTCAGGCCGTATAGGAGAAGGGCGAGGGGCAAGGCCAGGGCGAGCAACACCTCGCCGATCCAGAAGTGCGGAGCCAGAGGACCGCTCAGCAGTGCCATTACGGATTCAAAGGCTCCCTGTGGCTCGGTATAGAGCGAGGAGATGATCTTCCAGAAATAGAGAAGCGCCATGCCGCCGATGCCAAGCCCCATGAGTTTCCCCAGGGCGCGCATGGGCTCGCCGTACTCCTGCGGTATGCGGAACTTGTAGACCACATTGTACACGATGAGCAAGAGCCCGGCTCCGGCCACAATGCCGGAGATGACGAGAAAGATGGGGAAGTAGATGCCGTGGAAGAAAGGCCGGGCATTGATGGAGCCGAAGACGAAGCCGAGGTTGCTGGTGGCTATCACTCCGACGAGAAGGGCCAGAAACCCCACCAGGGCCGTGGTGCGATGGCTGAAACGCCCCGGCTGGAAGATCATGAACAGCTCCACCGCCAGAAGCACCAGCTCGATGCTGTAGAACAGCCCCATCCAGACGATGGGGGCGGCAAAGTGGGGCGAGGCCAGGAAATAGATCATCAGCCGAAAGGGGTGGCCCAGCTCCATGCCGATCTGGGTGAAACCGGCCAGCAGGGTGACAAAGGCGAGCATCACGATGCGCCGGTTCATTCGGGCGAACTTCTCGAATCCAAAGGCGTGCCCCAGCCCGCCGATAAAGGCCAGGCCGGTGGAGGTAATCACGAAGTAGGCGTAGGTGGCGATGAGCAACCCCCAGGGCACCTCCCGGTTGACCGCATAGATCGCTTCATGGCCGTGGAGCATGACCCGGATGACGGCAAAGGCTCCCATGGCCAAAAGCACCAGGCCCAGGATGATAAACGGCAGGGCCGGAACCTCGCGATTGAATCTGACGACTGAACTCAGTCGGTTGGCTATGCTGGACATAGTCCTCTCCTCTGTGCCTCAGTGTAATATTCTATTGTTGCTTGCGGATCTCTTTTGTGCATCAAATCAAGTAATAGAGCCGGGGCCGGGTATTGCGTCCCGGCTTGAGCCGGTAGGAGTCCCGCCTTGCCAGCAGGCGGCTCACCTCACTGGAGGGATCGCTGAGATCCCCGAAGGTCCGGACCTTGGTTGGACAGGTCTCCACACAGGCCGGCTCCCGCCCTTCTCGCACCCGATGGATGCACATGGTGCATTTTTCCACTGCCCGGTGGTGGTGGCTTACAAACCGGGCGTCATAAGGGCAGGCCACCATGCAGGCCTTGCACAGGATGCATTTGTCGTAGTCCACGAGCACTACCCCTTCGGAGGTCTTGTAGGTGGCCCTGGTTGGGCAGACCGCTTCGCAAGGGGTGTTTTCGCAGTGTTGGCACTGAGAGGGGCGGAACTCCTGGTGCAGGTTGGGATAGCTTCCTTGCAGCGGCAGCTCGGTAACCCAGATGCGATAGGACTCGTCCCCCACGGCAACATAGTTCTCGAACTTGCAGGCCACTGTGCAGGCCTTGCAGTTGAGGCATTTCTTGGTGTCCAGAACAATGGCGTATCGTTTTGGTGACATGACTCGCTCCGCTTGGCTCAGGCTTTGCGTATGGTGACAAAGGTTTCATGCATGGCCGCGCTTCCGGAGATGGAGTCCAGGGTGTCCTCCAGGATTTCCGCCTCGGAAGCGCCCCGGCGGTACACGAGCGACATTGCCGGAGACCTTCGGTTCCAGCCGTTGACGTAGTACACGCAGTCCGGCCGGATTTTCTCCGTGACATAGGCCCGGATCTTCTGCTCGCTGACGCTGCTTTTGACGAATACGTACTCCCCGTCGCTTATGCCCAGCCGCTTGGCCTCTGCTGTGTTGATCCAGACCGCGTTCTCCTTCTGTATCTCCCAAAGGTAGGGAATATTCTGAGTGGCGGTGTGCGTATTCCAGGCCGTGCGGCCGACGAGAAAGCGATATTCATTTTTGCCCGGCTCATCCCCGTGGCAGTATGTGGGCAGCGGATCCAGGCCGTAGTCTTTATAACGTTCATTGTACAGCTCGATCTTCCCGGTCTTGGTCTTGAACCGAAAGTCCTCTTTTCGGGTGGAGCCGTACCGCCCCTGGTCCGAGAGGGCGAAAAACCCTTTCCTGCGGATGGCTTCCCAGGCTCCGGGATGAACCGACAGCTGATGCTTCATGTACTCCTGGATGGGCTGGTCCAGAACTTCGTGGAGTACGGTTTTCTTGAAATCTTCCACCGATTCCTCGTCTGTATCGTCCCACAGGGCAGGTAGCTTCAACATCTCGTGAATCACGCCGCCGGCGATCTCGAACATGGTCTTGGTATCGAACAGCGGCTTGATCACCGGCTGGCGGAAGACCACCGTGGGCCAGATGCTGCTTAAGGCATGGCAGGGATCCCAGCTCTCGAGATAGGTCGAATGGGGCAGGACCAGGTCGGCGTACCAGGCGGTATCCGACATCTGCTGCTCGATGACGCAGATGAACTCCATCTTCTCCAGCATCTGCATCGTCTTCTTCGTATTGGGCACCGCCTGGACCGGGTTCTGCTTGAAGCAGACAAAGCCCCGCACCGGGTAGGGCTCGTCGTTGAGCACCGACTCCCGGAAGGTGATCCAGCTGCCGTCCCGGTCGCTCAAAAAGGCGCAGGAGTCCACCGGTAGGCCGGTTCCCACCAGGGGGCACTTGATGGCCGAGGGAACGACGTTCTTGACCATGCCCACCGCCTCCTTGTCCACGCGCTCCTTGGCCTGCATAAAGAAGGGGAACAGCGGGGTATGGGAGCCCAGATCGATGGAAGACTTGGGCACCACGCCGCCCTCGGTGTCCCAGCAGCCGCAGATGGCGCTCAGAATGGCGCAGGCCCGGCGGAAATAGACCTCGTTGACATAGAAGGAGCTTCTCCGGCCGGGATAGACCACGCTTCGCGGGGCGTGCTTGGCAAACTCCCAGGCCGACCAGCGGATCTCTTCAGCCGGAATCTCGCACACGGTTTCCGCCCACTCCGGGGTGTAATTCTCGTCCTTGATATGCTTGGCCAATCTATCGAAGCCGTGGGTATACTTGGCGATGAAATCCTTGTCCTGGAGATCATTGACGATGATCTCGTGGATCATGCCCAGGATAAAAGCCATGTCGGTTCGCGGCTTGACCGGAAACCATTTATCCGCCTTGGCCGCGGTCTCGGTGAAGCGCGGATCGAGGTAGACCAGCTTTTGCCCTTTGGGCTTGAAGCGCTGGAAATCCACCGAGTCCGGCGTAATCAAGGCCTGAGCCCGGTCGGAGCCGAGCATGATCACAAACTCGGCGTTTTTGAGGTCTCCGTCGGGATAGGCACCGAAAACCGAGCTCCAGCCCTGGATATTGGTGGACAGGCACAGGGTGGGATGGCGCACCGTGTTCAAGGAGCCAAAGGCATTGATGATGTAGTAGAAGAACTCCTCCTGCAGCCCTTCCGTAGAAGCGAAGGCCACACTGGAGCGGTTTTCGTACTTCTGCTTCAGCTTGGCCAGATTTTCGGCCAGATGCCTGTAGGCCTCCGGCCAGGATATCTCCTTCCATTTGCCTTCGCCCCGCTTTCCGGTCCGCAGCAGGGGCCGTTTCAAGCGCTCGGGGCTGTAGGGCAGTGCCGCACCGGCATTGCCCTTGGCGCAGAGCATGCCCCGGCTCTTCACGTGTTCGGGATTGGGGTTGATCTTGTGCAGCTTGCCGTCCACCACCTCGCAGATAATGCCGCATTTATTCACACACATGGCGCAGGTGCTGGGCACCTGCTCCCTTTTGCCCTTAATGAGCTTTTCCGGCGGCCCTTCTTCAGAGGCCAGGGCGCGAAAAGAGCCCAGGCCGCTGCCGACGGAGGCTCCAGCCAAGGCTGAGGCGCTCAGACCCAGAAAGGATCGGCGGTTCATGCGGGAAACACTCATTCTTTCCTCCTTTTCTATAAGACTGAATCGGCTTCGGCCGGACTTTCCTGTGCAAGACCCAAGGCTGAGGCGTAGATGGCATCCAGCTCGCCGACAAAACGGGCCAGACAGCGGACGGCTGCCGGATACAGATCAAAGCTGGCATAGCGCATGATGCCCTCGGAGAGCTTGTCCAGCACAGGGATTAAATAATCGTAGCTCACCAGGAACAAAGCACCCAGATATTGAGGCCATGGATCATGGCTTTCCCTTTGAGCCAGGCGCCTGCAGAGCTCAGCACAAAGCTCCAGCAGAACGTAGATGTGATCCTCTAGCTCGTATGTCTCCTCCTGCAGGGTCAAACCGAGAGAGTAGAGCCTTCGGCGCAGCCTTCTGGTGCTCGGTCCCAGTAGCTGACCTTCTTCATCCAGGTAGAAAGAGGCATAGGGCACCGCAGGGACAAAGCCGTTGTTGTTCACGAAAAGCGCCACGTACTCGGCCTCCAGGTCGCTCTGGGCCGGCAGATCCACTGTGCTTTCCTCGTATTCCCGCAGGGCTGCCTGCAAAAGCGGCAGCTGATTTTCCAGCTCCAGACGCACCTCAGGCCTGGGATAGCGAAAGAGCAGGGAGAAGAGCATGAAGAGATTCGAGACAGCCAAAAACTCCTGGCTATTGCAGCCCAGGGAAGCACCGAGCTGAGCTCGATCTCCCTTTCGAGCCTGCTCGAGCATGTCCTGCTTTAGCTTCTGGAAATTGGGGATATCGCCCTGAAGCTCTTCCCCTCTGTTGCCTCCGTTCTCATCTCGCAACGCAAGGGCTGCATCCTGCATAGTCATCTCCTGGCAAGGATCTGCATTCTTTTAAAAAACCAAAAGGGTCTAAACAAATCCGCACCGGGAGGTACCTCCCGGTGCGGATTTGTTTAGAAGGCGACGAACTTTTCCGTTCGCTCGTTCCAGAGCAGCAAAAGGATCAGGCTCAAGCAGATGAAGTACAAAAGGATCATGGTTCCCTGCCAGGTCAGGATCTCGGGTATGAATATGCCCTGGCCGAGGCTCTCCTTCAGGCCGACAGCCTCGATTGCCCGGCTGGAGGGCGAGTTGGAGACCATGAATCCGACCAGGGCGAGCCACAGCTTGACATGCCCTTCACCGGCCCTCCACAGGGTTCCGCTGGCGCAGCCGCCGGCCAGCAGCATGCCCACGCCGAAGATGAGGCCGCCAGCCAGGCTTCCGATCCAGAAGGGATGGTATACCCCTGCTCCCGGAGGCTGGATATAGCTCCATTTGATCACCGCGGTCCCCAGGGCGTAGACCATGAGGCTCAGCAGCACCGCGCGCATCATTCTGCTGTCCCCGGTCATGAACGGCTCGCGAAAGGCATTGGCGAAGCAGAATCTGCCCCGGTGCATGACGAGTCCGATGAGGAATCCGAAAAACAGCAGCCCCCCGATCTGGGTCTGATCCGCAGAGGAGTAAGCTTGGAAGGCCAGGAAGATCAGGGCGATGACGATCAGGCCGAGCCCGGTTTTGAGCCGGTTTCGGTCGCGGCGCGGCTTCGGCGAGGCGGCCATGGTCTTTTGGGGCAGATGCTCCATCTCCCAGAGGAGATACTTAAGGCCGAGATAGGCTCCCCCAAAGAGACCGACCATCATCATCACCCCGCCGAGATCGAGCATGCCCATGGCGCAGTAGAAGCCGCCAACGTTGCACCCCGCTGCCAAGGCTGCTCCCACGCCCATAAGGATGCCGCCGCCCAGCCCTTTGGCGTACTCCAGCCTGGGAGCGGTGTTGATGCGGAACTGCCGGCTGAGCAGGGCCGAGGCCAGGGCGCCAACTAGAATGCCGATGTTGGAGACAGACATGCCGTTCAGCCAGGGGGTCTGACCCGGGGCCTTTGCGTAGATGCCGAGATGGTAGTACAGCCAATCGCCCCAATTGGCGTACCCCCCGGCTACGCCCCAGGTATGCCACCACATGAAGATCATCAGGGCCAGAAAGGCGATGAACAATCCGGAGAGCCAAGCCGGCCAGGGACGTTCAAAAACCAGGGAGTACCCCTTCAACGTTTCCTGCCAGGCAGTGTTCAATAAGCTGTTTGTCTTCATAGCTTCACCTATTCAAAATGCCGCTCTTGGTTCATAGCATGAACTATATGCTGCTTAAAATATGGGTTTTACCTTTGAAAAAGATCTTTTTCTATCCATTATTTTAACATTATTCATATTTATAAGCTTATATATTTTGTTAACCCTGTCAACCTTTTTTGGGCAAGCCAGGGGAAGGGCCCTTCCCCTGGCTTGCCGCCGGCATCTAATAGCGAAAGACCACCGAGAGATAGTACTGCTGCATCTCGTCGATCACCGGGAATATGGAGTCCATTCCGGTGACCTCATCCACGTCCACCGGCTTGCCCAGAGGGTTGCCGCTTCCGGAGTAGTTGAACCAGTAGAACTGGGCCCCTAACCGGAAAAAGAGGTTGTCGTTGACAATGGACTGAATGTAGTACGGCTCCACCACATGGCCCCGAGTGGCCAGCTTGCTGCCGATGAGGTTGTCCTCGGCCCCGGTGAAGTTGAACCAGTATCTGGATCCGTAGTTGTACTCCAGTCCCAGCTTGGCCTTGTAGTCGGACAGGGTGTAGCGGGCTCCGGTATAGATGCTCCAGCCGTCGTGGCTCTCCAGATCTCCTCCGGAGGAAAGCAGGCTCATGCCGAGCATCTCGTAGAGCGGGTTCTCGGAAACTCTTTCCGCCTTGGTGTGCGACCAGGCACCGGACAGAAAGAGATCGAGATTCCCCTCCAGGGTGTTGGCCATGGCACCCAAAGAGAGGGCCTGCCAATCGCCGATGTTTGTCGTCGGCTCCACTCTGGAGACAAATCCGCCTCTATTTGGACTGAAGCTATATGTATTATCCGGGTTCTTCTGGACCAAAAAGGGCTGTACTGTGAGACCGGTAAACCCGTCCGAGATGTTTGGGGCGATGGCATAATTATAGCCGATCTTCAGATCGAGATCGGCCTGGGGCAGGTAGTCCTCATAAAGGGTCCCAATCACCCCGTAGAGATCGACATCATCCGTTTCCGGCTCCGAGAGAAAGGCACTGGAGGTTCCATACTGGTTCTCGAATCCGGAGCCATAGCAGAGCCGGATATCGAATCCCGGAATGCCGAGCACCTCTTCAAGGTTGAAGTTCAAGGAGGCCCCGTCGAACTGCCAGTTGATCACATGGGCGTAAGGGGAGCCGCCGACAGCAGGCAGGTTCTTCTTGAGCTGCAGCGGAGGGCCTTCTGTGGAGGGCCGGCGACCGATGGAGATGTACCAGGGAATGTTGGCGAACTCGTTGTCGTAGACAAAGTAGGCCCGCTCCAGGAGAATGTCGTCGCCGTGCGGGTTGCTGGCCGAGGTCCCGTCCAGGGTAATGTCCTGAAATCCGGATTTGTTTACATTGATCCCAATGCTGTCGCCCCAGACCTTGTAGGCAGCCAGCCGGCCGGCAAAACGCAGGTTGTCGTTTACCTTGGCGTCCATGCGCAGTCGGAACCTGAGGGTACGCACAGCGTCATAGTCCACATCCAGCTTCTCAGGCTCCATGCCGCTCAAGAAGCCCTGAGCTTGAGGGGCTGTCAGGCTTGGGGGCAATTGACCTGTTTCCATTGCCTGTTGCAGCTGACCAAAGCTGGAGCGTACATCATCCATGTGAATGGACCACAAACGCGGCTCCAGCTCCACGCTCAGCTCCAGCTTGTCCGCGGCGGTGTGCCGCTCCGCCTGGGCCACGCGCTGGTTAAGGTCTTTGATGTCCTCACTGTTCCAGTCCTGCTCCTTCTTGGACTCCTGCAGCTTCTCTTCAGTCTTTTGCAGCTTGTCCTGCAGGGAGTTCATCTGCTCCTGAAGCTTCTGCAGCTGCTCCCGCAGCTCCTGTGTGTCCCGCTGCATAGATTCCGTGTCCTGAGCCGCTGCCGGAGAGCAGATCCAGGCGAACAGAAGCAGAAACGCTGCTGCCGCGGCAGCCAACCTCCATCTCCCTTCGTTGCTGGGCATAGCTTGCCTCCTTAACACGATTAAAGGTTAATGCTGTTCACAAAGGCATAGCCTTTATTAATATAGTTGACACTATTAACAATTAGCCGCAAGTTATACACAGTTTCGGGTATTCTCTGGCTCCCTGGGGAATATAGGCGTTCTCCCGCTGAGCTGCGCTGAAGCGTTGAGCCCTTTGAGAGGAACGCCATATATATCCCCGGCAAACCAAGTACCCGACGCCTAGCCGCAGGTCGCAGGCTGCGGAGAATCGTAGGCATGGTTGTGGAGGTAGGTATAGATATCCTGCAGGTCGTCCTGCGAGAGCTTGCTCCACTCGTCCTTGCACTCCAATCGCTCATAGCGCTCAAACATCCTCTCCCACTGGGACTGGGTTTTGCTGTTCGGAGACAGGGCCTTGGCATCTCCTCCGTCGTGACAGGTGCGGCAGTTCTTGCGATAGAGATACTTGCCCTTACGGTCGTTGCCGTCGGGCGAGAAGCTCGACCCCGCCAGTGCGGCTCCGATGCTGAAAAGGAAAATGAGGCTGAAAACCGCTACTCCGACCCATCGTACTTTGTTACGCATACTGTTCCTCCATAGGTTCTTGATGCATTTGGTTTCTGAGTTGAAATCCTACCACAAAAGAAGGTTTTTAGCTCATTCTTTGCCAATCCTTCACCTAAAGCTTTGGCCAACTCTAAGCAGTTTAACGGTTAAGAAGGTTCATTATATCATCATTGAACCGCCTTACTGCACGGGAGTCAAGGCTACGTTTCAGATATCTATCCAGCCCAACAACAAAGTTCATAAGGTTAACAAATATAAAAAAATTTTTTGCCTCCCCTGCCAGTGCAATATGTAAGCTTGCTACAGCTCATACGAGCTCCTGCTTCACCTCTTCCATACCGTTTCTCAGCTGCTCCAAATAGCTCAGCAGCTCCCCTCTGTCCTCCGGATCAATGCATTGAATGAGCTTCTTATGAAGGCTCAAATGGAAGGCTTCCACCTCTTCGATCTTCTTGCGCCCCCCCGCAGTAGGGCTGATCAGCTTGACCCTGGTGTCCTTGGGGTCGTCGATACGTTCCACATACTTCTTGGCCAGAAGCCCGTTGATCAGCTTGGTCACCCGGCTCTTGGCAACATCGAGTCGGGAAGCTATGGTCTTGACCGTGAGATATCTTTCCCCCTGGAAAAGGAGCAGGCACTTGATCTCCGCATAGGGAAGCCCGAACTTCTGATTCTCATAGAGCTTTCTGTCCTCGCAGCACTTGACCATCTCGTTGATCAGAGCCTGGAGGCGGGAGGCCTGGTATTCGAGAAAATGGCTTGGAGATGCGTTGACCTTATTCATAGTATGAACTGTTAACACTGCTCTCAATCTCTGTCAACCCCGCAGCATTTCCTCGGGGCCGAGAAAATGCTGCGGGACTTGGGAATATTGAAAATCTACCCTTGAAAATCATAACTCGACAGTGAAAAGTTTTTGAATAACATATTGTTTCTACAGCTGATATAGACGAGCTGGTTTGACTGTGGATGCTTTCAGCTTATCTTAACTCTGGACTTTCCTTCTTCGCTATGCGCCATGCGCTTTGCGCTATGCGAGTTTAGCTCTGAACTTTGAACTCTCAAGTCCTAACCGTTCATAGGGCTCATTTCCGCCGCACCTACAAAACGATTTTTTGATCCCCCATCTTTGAGGTCCGGATTTGACAATCGACAGCGAAGAGGTAGATTTTTCAGCGAGCTTCCGCACGGAAGCCAGCTATCTTTTTCCTGGAGAGCATTCATGGACATCGGCAATTACAGCTTTGCAGAGTTCAAGGAATTGGCCCGCCGGTTTCACGGCTTTCCGGCTCCCGGCCTGCTCATCGGCGGCTACATGGTCGAGCTGGCCAAGCGCGAGCTCCCTTCCGGCATTCTGTACGACGCAGTCGTGGAAACCGGCAAATGCCTGCCGGATGCCGTTCAGCTGCTCACCCCCTGCAGCTACGGCAACGGATGGATGCGCATCGTCAATCTGGGGCGCTATGCCCTGGCCCTGTATAACAAGCATACCGGAGAGGGCTTGCGGGTAAGCCTGAATATGGATCGCCTGGAGGGCTGGCCGGCTATCAGAGACTGGTTTCTCAAGTCCAAGCCCAAATCGGAACAGGACTCGGATGCACTTTTCCGGGAGATCGAAGCCGCCGGGGACCTGTACCTGGATCTGCAGCCCATTCAGATCGCAGCCCGGCACCTGCAGGCAAAGCACATGGGCCAGGTGGACCTCTGCCCGGTTTGCCGCGAGGCCTACCCTTTAAGCGACGGGGCGATCTGCCGAGGCTGCCAGGGCGACTCGCCCTACGCCTCAACCGCCCGCTCCTGTCAGGAGGACCCCGATCCCTCCTGGCTCAGCTCGGTACCCCTGGAGCAGTCCGTTGGCCGCAAGACACTGCACGACATGACCCGGATCATTCCCGGAGAGAGCAAGGGTCCGGCCTTCAAAGCCGGCCAGGAGATCGGGGCCGGCGACCTCTGCCGGCTGCAGCTGATGGGCCGGAGCAGGGTCTACGTGGAAAGCGAAGCGGTTGCCCCGGGCGAGGAATGGGTTCATGAAAACGATGCCGCTGCAGCCTTTGCCCGTCGCATGGCCGGAGACAATGTGCTCCTCTCCGAGGCCCCCAAAGAGGGGAAAATGACCTTCTTTGCCGCCTGTGACGGGCTGCTGCACATCGACAGTGCCAGGCTGGAGCAGTTCAATCTGGTACCGGATGTCATGTGCGCCTCCAGACAGGGCAACATCCTGGTGGATCAAGACAAGCCCTTTGCCGGCTGCAGGGCCATACCGCTTTATATCTCCCGGGACATCTACAGCCGGGCCTTGGCCGCCCTGGGAAATGAACCGCTGTTCAAGGTTCTCGTCCTGGAGCCTCTCAAGGTAGGCATTCTGATTACCGGAACCGAAGTTTTCCAAGGCTTTATCGAGGATAGATTCCAGCCGGTGATCAAAGGCAAGGTGGAGCGCTTCGGCTGCCAGGTCGTCGCTTCCGAGATCGTATCCGACGATCGCAGGCAAATAGCGCAAGCCGTGCAGGCCTTGCAAAAGGCAGGTGCCGAGCTCATCATAACCACCGCCGGGCTCTCGGTGGACCCGGACGATGTTACACGCAAGGGGCTTTTGGATGCGGGGCTGGAGGATATGCTCTACGGAGCGCCGGTACTGCCCGGCGCCATGACCTTGCTGGGCCGGATCGACAGCCTGCGGGTCATCGGAGTTCCTGCCTGCGCGCTCTTTTTCAAGACCACAAGCTTCGATCTCCTCCTGCCCCGTATGCTTGCCGGTCAGGATATAACCAGGGGGGACTTGGCTCAGCTGGCCGAGGGCGGATTCTGCCTGGGCTGCAAGTCGTGCACCTTTCCCAAATGCCCTTTCGGCAAGTAGATCGGCCGGCCGCTCTCGGAGGGCCGGAGGACAACTACTCTTGAGGCTTTAAGTGCTCCGGCACCTCCACCATGCTCATGAGCAATGGCTTCAAGAAGGACCAGCGGATGCCGATCTCGTACTCCTCATTGAGGTCCCGGATGGCATCCCAGCAGTTGTGGCAGGGAGCGATCACTAAGTTGGCCCCGGTTCTCAGAATCTGGTCCCGCTTGCACCTCAGTCCGATGTTGCGCTGTTCCCGGTAACGGCCTATGCCGTTGAAGCCGCCGCCGCCGCCGCAACAGAAGTTGTGCTCCTTTTTGGGATCCATCTCCCGAAAATCCTCGGCTATATAGCTCATGATCTCCCTGGTCACCTGGGCCAGCCCGTGATTGCGGACATAGTTGCAGGAATCCTGCAGCGTTACCGGCTCCTTGATCTTCTTGGAGGGATCGATCTTGAGCTTCCCGGTGCGCAGGGCCTCGGCTACCCACTCCACATAGTGCTGACATCTGGCCGGGGGAAGGCCGTCTCTTCGTCCGGCCCAATAGGGGCCCTCGACCACTGTAGCCCTGTGGGCGTGGCCGCATTCGGTGCCGACCATCCGCTTCGGCTTGAGCCGCTCGATGGCGTCGTAGACGCTCTTGACTTGCACCTTGCAACCTTCCCAGTCGCCAGCGAACATGGCCAGGGAGGTAAGCTCCCAGCCCTGGCTGGTCACGGTCCAGTCCTCGCCGGCAAGATGGAAGAGGACTGCCGCCTCGGCGATGTCCTCCGGGTAGTGCTTCACCTCGCGGGCGTTGATGGTGTACAGGATATCCGCGTTCTCCTTGTCCACCGGGATGGTCAGTCCGGGCCAGTCCTCTTCATACTCCTCGCACATCCAGTCGCAGGTCTCGGTGAAGTCCTCTTCGGTGACATCCATCTGGGCCCTATAGACCCGGTGCATGCCGGAGCCGATCTTCAGCTCCCAGGGCACGAACCCCTGCTTGAAGAGGATGCCGCGCAGATAGCTGAACATGACCCCCATGTCGATGCCGTAGGGGCAGTACATGCCGCACCGATTGCAGCAGGTGCACTTGGCCCAGGCGGTCTCCATGCACATCTGCATGAACTCGTTGCTCACGTTCCCCTTATGGCGTACGAGCTCGCCCAGTGTGGACTGTATCTTGTAGGCCGGCACCTGCTTCGGATCGCGGTGATTGGCCAGATAAAGAAAGCAGCTGTCTGCGCAAAGGCCGCAGTGGGCGCACATCTCCAGCCAGGTCTTCATCTTGGAGTTGAAGGTTTTGGCCAGAGTGTCCTGGATGAGCTTGCGGTCCACCTCGAGGTGATTCATCTCTTCGTAGTACTGCTGGCCTCTGGAATCGGAAAGGAGCGCATTGAGCTGCTCTCTGGTATCCACGGGCTGCTTGTTGCACAGTTTCCCTTCAGGCATGTTGCTCACTCTCCCTCTTCTTTAAACAGAGCTCTCGAAATCGCTCCCTTGGCTTGCCTTGCAGTAGATTGTAAGACCCGAGCCGTCTCAATCAAATATCATTACCGGATCCCGCCTACCAGAAGGAACTGCAAAATATCGATTGAAGTCAACTTGGAGCAATATGTGGGATCCCAACCCAATGATTCTTCTGTACTCTGTCCTCTGCGCCTGCAATTTTGACTTTTTGCAGGCGCATCCTACCAGGCAATGCCCCTGCCCTTCATGCCGCCCCGCTTGATGCCGTAATCCATGCCGATCTGCATTCTGGAAAGGAAAAATCCGACCACATGGTAGAGCTTGGTGAAGGGAATGGCGATGAGCAGGATTTCCCCGCTCAGGATGTGCATCAGGAGCCAGAAGTCGTAATCCCCTATCCGGTGTACTGCCAGAAAGCCGGTGCAAAAGGGAGCCACGGTCAAGACTATGAGCAGATAGTCATACCAGGTAGTGAGTATCCGCACCTCGGGCAGGCCGATGCGGCGAATCACGATGCACAGTGCCGTCACCAGGACCATAATGGTCAGGAAATCCGCGGCAATGCTGGGCAGGGTGGGCCATTGCAGCCCCAGGCGCTGATTGAGGAGAACCACATGGCCCTCCAGAAATATCGGGGTGACGATCAGGCCGATGTGAAAGGCAAACAGCACCAGGGTGAACAGGGGCCTTAGCCTCCAGTTCTTGGACCCGTAAGGGATAAGCCAGTGCAGGATGGAGCGAAGCGCTCCCTTTATCCCGGCGCCCAGGTGAGCCGTATAGGCCACGCGGTCTATCTGCCAGTCCAGGCCGCGGATATACCACACGATGCGGACCATGAGCCCGACGAAAAATACGATGAAGGCCAGCCAAACCAAGGGTCCTGATATGAATTGGTACATTCTCCGCTTCTCCTGAGCTCAATGATAGAGATGGGCTTACTCCTCGTCCCGGCCGTTCAAAAAGAACCAGAACCCCAGCATAAACAAAAGGACCCCCGCCAGGAGGATATAGACGGTAGTTTCGGTATTGAGCATAAAATCGTAATAGGTAAAAAACGTTTCCTTCATGGCCAATCCCTCATTGGTGTTTTAAGCCTAACAAAACCTCTGAGCGCGGCTCTTGGCCGGAAGAGGTTCTGTTAGTGTTCATCCGTGTAATCCGGGTGCACATGGAGCACGGGCATCCGATTGGCGCAGAACTTGTAGAGCACAAGCCCCAGGGTGATGATGAAGATGGTGATCCCGATCTCCATGAAGCTGGGGAAGTAGCGCTGAGACTCCGGCAGCTGCCAATTGAAGGCTACCAGAGATACGTTGAATCGGTTGACCACGATGCCCAGAACAGTCCACCCAGCCGTCCAGCGGATAAGCTTGGTTTTACGCTCCCGAACTCCGAGGGCGAAGAGATAGGCCGGCAGGGCAGCGAAGCCCAGGATCTCCACCAGGAACCAGACCCCGTATCCGGTTGCCAGGTAGGACCAGTTTCCGTCCGCAGCGACCCCGATAATCTTGATCATGAAGTAGCCGGCCAGCACATAGGCCGCGCCGCGGGCAAATCCAAGGACCACGGTATCATGCTCCCGGATGTGCTCCGAGTCCATCTGGTGGTGCAGATAGCGGTGGGACAGACTGCTTTCCACGATAACCATGGACAGGCCGGCGGCTATGCTGGAGACGAAGAAGAAGACCGGCAAATACTGCGAGTACCAGAGCGGATGCAGCTTGGAAGGGGCTATGAGGTAAAGCGAGCCCAGAGAGGACTGGTGCAATGTGGAAAGCACCACCCCGAAAACAGTGAGCACCAGGGTCAGCTTAACCGCAACGCTCCGGACCCGCTTCATGCCCAGCCACTCAAAGACGGCCGGAGTATACTCGATAAGCAGAACCGTCAGGTAGAGCATGACGCAGAGGCCTACTTCAAAGAGTATGGAGGTTGTGCCCGATTGAACGACAAAGGGATAGGGCAATCTCCATGGACGGCCCACGTCGTAGGTCAAAGCCAGAACTACCAGGGCGTAGCCCAAAAAGGCGGTCAATATGGCCGGCCGCACCGCGGAGTGATACTTCTTCAGCCCGAAGATGTAACAGGCGGCCGAGGTGACATATCCCCCGGCGGCCAGGGCTACGCCGCAGAGGAGGTCGAATCCGATCCAGATGCCCCAAGGGTTGTTGTGGGAGAGGTTGGTCATCGGACCCAGCCCCTGGGTGAAGCGGACAATGGTCAGTACCGCCCCCATAAGGAGGATAAGCGCGGCAATAATGTTGAAAGGGGTGAGAAAGGGTCGTTGGGAAGCGGCGGCGTGATTACTCATCACCCTTTTCCTCCTCGTCTTTTTGGCTGGCGGCGGCTTCTTCAAGCGCTTTTTTCACTTCCCGCTCCACGGTTTTTTTCTTCTCCTGCTCCGCCTTCTCCTTAAAGGCCTCCAGCTCTTGCTTGGCCTCCTGCTTGGCCTGGCCCACAGCCTGCTGCACCGCTTCCTGCTTCTCCTGCTCAGCGATCTTTTCCCGCCGCTTGGAGATGGCATAGACACCGCCCAGCAGCACCGGCCAGAGCCCAACCACCATGGGAACCAGGCTCAAGGCGCCGGAGGTAAGCTTGGGTGCCGGAGTGGTGCCCAGGTTCTCGTTCATTCCCAGCTCCTTGAAGGGAGGGCCGGAGATATACAGCCAGTTGGTGCCCCCCATTTCCTGCTCCCCGTAGATATGGTCCTGATAGCGATCCGGGAAGGCATTGATCTTCTGCCTGGCCAGGGAGATGAGCGTCTGCCGCTTGCCGAAGACAAGGGCCTCGGTGGGACAGGCCTCGACACAGCCGGGAAGCCGTCCCTTGGTCAGCCTGGGCTCGTAGCACATGGTGCACTTCATAATCCGCGGCTCAAGGACCTTGTCGTACTCATAGGCTGGAATATCGAAGGGGCAGGCCACCATGCAGTAGCGGCAGCCGACGCAGACTGAGGGATCGTATACCACGGCCCCGAGAGGCGTCTTGGTGAAGGCCTTGACGAAGCAGGCCGAAGCGCAGGCCGGCTCCATGCAGTGATTGCACTGAATCTTGCGGTAAAACGGCTCCTTCCGGCCGGGAACATCGTATTTATTGACCACGGTATAGGCCTTGTCCGTAGTACGACGCTTGTCTTCCAGAACCTCGTAGTCGTCGAACGGCCTGTCCGGCTCGGGCAAGCCGTTCACCCTGTTGCAGCCCGCCTCGCACTCGCGGCACCCTATGCACTGGGTGCTGTCAAAAAGCACTCCGAAGCTGTCCGGATAGCCCTCGAAATGCTTGTTGCTAGCCGCCCTGGACGATTGTCCAAGCAGGGTGCCGGCTCCTGTCGCCCCCAACAGGGTGAGAAACTTTCTGCGGTGCATGGTCCCAAACGCTCCTTGTTGAATTACTGCGCGCTTCTGACAAACTTCTTCTTGGCGTGACACTCCTGGCAGTCCCTGTCCTTGGGCTCGCTAATCCCCATTACCTGATGACAGCTCATGCACTGTCGGTGGTAGGCCGCTTTGAGGCCGGGCTTGAGAGAATTGGCTTCCTGGAACGGCTTGCCGTGACAGCTGAAGCAGCTGGGAGGATTCTTGGAGGCGGGGCTGTTATGATGGCATCCTTGGCACAGCGTCCCCTTCTGGGCATGGAAATAGCCTGCCAAGGAGCTGTCCTTGATGCCTTGCAACAGCTCCTGCACAATCCGGCGGTGCGGCATGCTCACCGGATTGTACTCCTCTTCCAGGCGATCGATGCTGACCTTGTCCGGGATATCCTGCAGGGAGTAGGTAGCTGCGCTGAGATCGCGCTGCTGCAGATATGCTTGAGCCGCCTCCTGCTCCTGGCTCCGGTCCATTCCGGCTACTGTCTCCGGCTCCGGCGACCGAGCGGGGGAAAGGTGGCATTGGCGGCAGCCCGCATCGGCTTGCGTGATGCGCGGACGCTGCATGAAGGAATGGCAGCCGGCGCATTCCGCCTGCCTGGTTTTGCCTGCATGGCAGCCCTCGCAGCTTTGCCTTGACTCCGGATGGTGCATGGCCTCGGCAAGCTGAACGAAATCGCCCTCTTTGCTCCCGGGAACCGTGTGGCACTCGGTGCAGCGGTCCAGAGAAGCGTGATGGCAGACCCGGCAGTTGTCAGCGTATTGCTCATGGCTTTTGTGAGCGAAGGGAACCGGCTCCATGGTAGGCTTGGAGGAGGCGGGATCTTCCTGGGGGGCGCTCACCAAGGAGGCATCCGGCTGGCCCCTTTCCAGTCTGGGAATCCCTCCCATCTCCTGCTGCAGCTCGGCATTTTTTTCAGCAACCGCCTGCTGGGCCTTTTGGCTGTGACAGCCGGCGCAGGTCTCGGGCCCGGAGTCCTTGCCCTGCTCTGACTTTTGGCGATGGCAATCTACGCATTGCCCGTGCATGGCCCGGCGCAGGGAGCTGACATCCTTCTGCGGGCTCTCCAGGTGACAGTAGCGGCAGGTCTCCTCCTCGCCGGACTCGTAGTACAGCTTGTCTTGCTGCTCGTTGTAGCGGTGATGGCAGCGGCCGCAATTGTCTTCCCCTGCAGGGAAGGTGATCTCTTTGGCTGCGACGTGCCGGTAATGGAGCACTTTGTCCATGCCGAAAGGCTGCCTGGAGGATACAGCCTCGGCCTGTTTATTGTGGCAATCCCGGCAGGAGCCATCCAGGGGCCCGCTGCTTTTACCCCGGCTGCTCATTTCGGTATGGCAGCCAAGGCAATTGTTATGGTACACCTTTTGGAGCTGCTCGGCACTGCGGTTCTCGGTGCGCTGGAAAAGCAGAGCCATCTCCCCGTCCACAATCCGGTGACAGGTTTCGCAGTCCTTGCCTTCGGATTCCAGGGCAGCAGTATGCTCATCGTGCAGAAAAGTGACCGGAGGGAGCTGCAGCGAGGTGAACTGCGCCGCTGCGTCTATGGAGATGATATCCGGTCGGGGCTGGGCCGGAGAAGCTTCCTGTTTCGCCCCCTGGGCCTGAAGTCCGGCAAATACCACGGGACCGAGGAGAAAAAACGATCCGGCCACGAGCAAAAGGGATTTCATGTTCCGCATTTGCGACATCCTTGTTCAGCTAAGCGTTGATTCGCAATGCTATGAGCGAGAGGGATAAGGGCCCGGAGAAAAGCCATTATCCCCAGCCACAAAAAGAGCCAGCAATATTTCTGGATACCGCGGATGTAAGCCAAACCGGTATTTTTTGAAAGGGTTTATAAACTCGAATTGAAAAGCTTGTCAATTGATAATTATTCTCTTAATTTAGACTCATTTACTAGGATTTCAGTCCCTGTACTCCTTCTTCAATTGCTCACAACAAGGCATACCTGGCACATAACTCTTTCCCGTGCTCCAGTACTTGGATAAGCTTTTGCCCAGCTATTTAGTTAAAAACAAATCCGAAGCACGAGGTTCGAAATCCGAAACAAATATCAAACTCCCATCGTTGAATGCTAAAGGGAGTGATCCGTTAATCTTAGATTGTCTTTTTCTCTCTTTGGCCCTTCTTAAAGGATTTAGAAAAGCACACACTGCAATGTGGAGACAACATGCTGCAAGATAAGGATGAAGATCACTCCTCCAACCACCCCTGCCCCTTTTTGCGAAGGAGGGGAATCAAGAGAGCCAAGCCTATATGACGCACCTGTAAAAAGTCGTGCATAAATGAATCAAGCATAAGTTCTTTCTTATAATTCTTTGTTTTTACTAACAACTGACCACCGGCTTCTAACCACTGCGCCTGCAAAAGGATTTTCTGCAGTCGCGTCTATATAGGCCGTATAAATAAAAGTTGCATCTTCCAACAGGTCATAGAAGAAACTCTGACTCGGCAGCCTTTGCGATTCGAGCTCTTTAGCTCCAGGCCTGTATGTAGGCTCGGACATCGAACTTTCGCGCACATCCTCTATAGTTCATATAACGAATCTTTCCAAAAACCGGCCGCTCCTGAAACGGCCTGTCATGGAGCCCGCCGATGGCCCAGAGAATGCCGGTATATCCGTTGGGATCCCGCCCGTCGAGCTCATAGCGGTCATTGAGGTAGATGGCCCACTCAATGGCCTGCTGCGGCGTCTTTGTCCACTCCAGAATCTTTTTGGCCCAGTACATCCGCATGTAGCCGTGCATGCGACCGCTGCGCAACATTTCCAGCTGGGCCGCATTCCAGAGCGGATCCTCGGTCTGCGCCTTTTCCAGAGCCTGCAAGGAGTAGACAACCGGACGGGCATCGTCCCCATGCTGCCTCAGCGTCCTTTGCGCCCAGCCTGGAAGGCCGGCAAAACAATCGTAGGAGGCATTGTGCCAGCAGTAGTTGTCCGAGAGCTCCCGCCGTACCAGGAGCTGCTCCAGAAAGGCCTCCCTGTCCTGCGGATCGCATCTGGTTTCCATGACCGACAGGGCGACCCTCTGGGCTGAAAGCTGACCGAAATGCAGATAGGGGGATAGAAAAGAGGTCCGTCCGCTGTTGGGGTCGTTGCGGCGAGTTGCATATCCGTGGAGCCGGTCCTGCAGGAGCTCGCTGAGGACCTCGCCGGCGGCTTTCGGACCGGAGCCCACGCCCGGCACTGACTCCACCGTGGCCTCAACCCGTAAGTAGTGGCCAAGTGCAGCCCAATCCCCCGGCTCCTGTTGTCCAATGGCTTGCCCTTGGGGCTCCAGCTGAGGGATAGGCTCCAGGAACTCGGGCAATAGCTGCTGCAGCTTTCGGCGAAAGGTGGCTGCGGAGTACTCCTGTTTGCTGGAAGCCCGGAAGCAGGGAACCACATTGTGAGCATCCACCTCGAATACCGGGATGCTCACCTGCTCCGCGAGCCGTTGCTTCCAGCCACGCTTGATGCGCAAGGGATCGAAGTCGGTAACCAAAGCTCCGGCCTTTTGTCTGCCAGCGGCTTTGGGGAGCTCGGCCTCCGGGTCGCCGAGGAGCAGCTGGAAGGGATAGCCTTTCTGCCCGCACTGGGAGGAGACCTCTTCCAGGCCTCGGAGCATAAACTCGTATTGGCGTTTTGTGGCCCCCAAAAAAGAGGCGGCCAGGCAAAAGACGATGTGCACCCTTTGGCTGCGGGCGGCGGCGAGCTCCCGGGCGAAGAGCAAGGCCCAATTGTCCTCCAGGCGCTGCTCGCGGCTCATCCAATAGATGACCGGGCCTTTGCCCGGCTGTCCGGAACGGAGCTGACGGATGCGTTCGGCGTGCACCCCTTTCATCGTCCCTCTCGGATGAAGCCGAAAAGCCTTCCGCCGCAAAAAACGCTCAGAGCCACAGCCACGCCGACCGCAATAATGGAGGCCCCGGAGGATATATCAGCCGCATAGGACACAAGCAGCCCGCCCAGACAAAAAAAGACCGACCACAGGGTGGCCAGCCCCATCATTCGATGCAGGGCAACGGTCTGGGTCTCGGCCAGAAAGGGCGGAATGGTCAGCAGCGCGATTACCAGAATAAGGCCCACCACCTGAATCACCAGGACCACCGTGAGGGCGACCAGGGCAAGGAGGGTGAAATAGAGGCGTTTGACGTTAATGCCCCTGGCCTTGGCAAACTCCAGATCAAAGGACATCACCCAGAGCTTGTTGTACTCGAGCCCCACAATACCGAGAATAAGCAGCACCAGCAGGAGCATGAGCCAGACGTTGAATCGCGGAACGCTGAGGATGCTCCCGAAGAGGTAGCTCATGAGATCGACGTGATATCCCGGGGTAAGATCCATGAGGATGATGCCCAGAGCCATGCCTCCGGCCCACAGGAGCCCGACCACGCTGTCCATCCGCTCCTCGTGGCGGTAGGTCATGGCTGCCATCAACCAGGCGGCCGCGAGGGTAAAGCCGATGCTGCAGGGCATGACCGGCAATCCGAAGAACAGAGCGAGCCCCACGCCTCCGTAAGCCGTGTGGGCGACGCCTCCGGCCATGAACACCAGCCTGTTGACCACTACCAGGGTGCCGATCACCCCGCAGGCCACACTCGCCAGCAGGGCTGCGAGCAGGGCGTTCTGCATGAACTCGAAGCTCAGGACCTCAAGCATCCCCGGCCTCGGACTCGGAAACGGCCCGGGCTTCCTGCGCTCTCCCGGGTCCGGGAACAGGGAGGGACTCGTCCTGGAAATATTGGGTCATGGGGCAGGTATGGCTCTCGTGGGTTCCGTACAGCAGCTCGAGCATCTCCTTGGTTATTTCCGGCTTGGAGTTGGCCAGGAGCCAACGGTTGACGCAGGCGATGCGGTTCAGCCTGGCGATGCTCAAGCTCACGTCATGGCTGACGATGATAATGGTGATGGTCTGGCTGAGATGTCCCAAGAAGTCGTAAAAGCAGAACTTGCCCTGGGCATCGATGTTCGATGTCGGCTCGTCAAGGATGAGCAGCTCCGGGTCGGCTACCAGGGCTCTGGCTATGAAGACCCGCTGTCGCTGTCCTCCGGAAAGCTGATTCAGCGGGGTTTGCTCGTAGTCCTCCATTTCCACCTGCTTCAAGGCCTCCCGGGCTCTCCGCCGCTCCCGGCTCCGGAAGAAAATCCCCTTGCGCCGGGAGCCGACCAGCCCCATAAGAACGGCATCCAGAACAGTGAGCGGGAAGTCCACCCGGCTGCTGGAGTGCTGCGGCAAGTACCCGATAATCTGCTCTCTTTGGCCGCTTTCCCGGCCCCAGACGCGGACAGTTCCTTTATCCGGCTTGAGCAGGCCCAGGATGATCTTCAGCAGAGTGGTCTTGCCTCCCCCGTTCGGTCCCAGGATGGCCAAAAAATCGCCCTGGTACACAGTAAGGTCGATGTCTTCCAGCACGGGCTTGTGCCCGTAGCCGAAGGTCAGGTTGCGGACTTCGAGTATTGCGGACATCGCTTTGCTGCTCGTAAAACTACCATGAAGTCAGCGCAGGGCCTCTGCGATCCGCTCCCCTGTCCGGACCAGATTGCTCGGCCAGTCTTCAGCCAATGGATCGAGCTCCACAAGATGGGCACCCAGGCTCGAGGCCACGGTCCTGGCAGCCTGCTGCGAAAACTGGGGCTGCACAAAGATGGTCCCCACGGAGTGGCGCTTGGCAAACCGGATAAGCTGGGAAAGCTCCCTGGGGCTCGGCTCCTTGCCTTCAAGCTCGATGGGAACCTGGCGCAGGCCGTAGGCTTCGGCGAAATAGCCCCAGGAAGGATGGTAGACCAGAAAGATGCTTCCCTTGCTCTTGGCAAACAGGGACAACAGCTTGTTGTCCACTGCGTTTATTTCCTTAGCCAGCTGCAGATACCGATTCCGGTAGCCTGCTGCATGCTCCGGATCCAGGCTGACAAAGGCGTCCCGGATGTTCATGGCCATGATGCGGGCCAAAGGGGGAGAAAGCCAGATATGGGGATCAAGGCCATGCTGGTGTTCCTTGGAATGCGCATTTCTGCCGGTTTTGGAGGCGGACTTGTCAGAAGCCGGACCGAGGCTCTCCAACCCAGTGTGCATGGCTCGACGCTCAATTCCCTCCTGACAGGGAACGAGGCGCATCTGGGAGCCGACTCCCTGCAAGCGCTTCAACCAAGCCCGCTCAAAGGGCACGCCCAAGGATAGATAGAGCTCCGCCTCCTCCATACGGAGCATCTGCGACGGCTTGGGCTCGTAAGTGGCCGGGTTTGATCCCGGAGGGACAACCACCGTCACCTCCACGCGATCCCCGCCGATCTGTTGGGCGAAATACTTTTGAGGAACAATGCTCACCGCTACCTGCAGCCTGTCGGCCTGGGCTGAAGAGGCCAGGCCGGCCTGAAGGACAAAAAACAGAAATACCCAAAAGGATCGATGGCTTAGCATTATCTTGCCCATTACAAGCCTCCTTGGCGACTATGCCCGGAGCGTTGAACCCCTGTCAAGTCAGCGTGGCCAAGAGGCCACGCTGACTCATTGGGGTATTATTTGAAGAGAATTGAGCTCCAGATTTCTACCAATTGGCTGATTGGTCATCGCAACCAGGCTGAAAAAAACTGGCGATCCACGCAGGACAAGTCTAGGAAGCGTACTTCCCCTGGTAGAGCCCCCTGGAGTGCATGGAATCGATAATGGCCTGCAGGTTCGCTTTCTTCTGCAGGGCCCAGTCCGGGGCCACAAGCTCGCTTCGGTGCGGGTCTCCGGTAAGACGCTGCACAATGGTTTCCGGAGGCAACAGGGAGAGAAACTCTCCTACGAGCTCGACATACTCCTGCTGCTCCAGACAGCGGTATTTCCCGGCGCGGTACATGTCATGAAGCTTGGTCCCCTCGATGACATAGAGCAAATGCACCTTCACCGCTTCGATGCGGCACCTGGCCAGAAAACGGGCCGTTTGCAGCATCTCCTCCCGCCCCTCGCCGGGCAGGCCGAGAATGACATGGGCGCAAACCGGCAGGCCGCGATCCCGGGTGCGTGTGAGGGCCTCGACAAAGGCATCCACCCCGTGGCCCCGGTTGATCAGCTGCAGAGTGGCTTCCCGGGCCGACTGAAGGCCGTACTCCATCCAAACCAGGGCCTGCCGGGACAGAGCGTGGAGGTGGTCCAGCACCGGATCCGGGACACAATCCGGCCTGGTCCCCAGGCAGAGGCCCACGACCTCCGGATCGGCCAGGGCCTCTGAGTAGAGCCTTTTTAGAACCGGCAAGGGAGCGTAGGTATTGCTGTAGGATTGAAAATAGGCCAGATACTTTGTGGCCTTGTACCTCTTATACAGGGCTGACTTGGCGGCGGCCAGCTGATGGGTTATATTCATTCCCTGGGTCGACTTCCCGGTGCCGGAACCACGGGCGTTACAATAGATGCACCCCCCGCTCCCTTTGCTGCCGTCTCTATTGGGGCAGCTAAGCCCGGCATCCAAGGAGATCTTTTGCACCCGGCATCCGAAAGTCCGGCGCAAATAGGAGTTGAAATCCCTGTACGGCTTGTTTGGCATGCCAACCAGGTCCAGCTCACGGTTTGTAAACCAAGCAGAATGCGGAATCGGAGCGTGGCCACGCTTTGGTCCTGCATTCTGTTGTACCGCATATCAGAGGCTGTGTGAAGATGAACCCCTCCTACGACGTCATTGTGGTCGGCGCAGGCCATGCAGGTTGCGAGGCGGCCTTGGCCTCGGCCAGGCTGGGCTGCCGGACGCTGCTGCTGTCCATCTATCTGGACACCGTGGCGCATATGCCCTGCTCTCCATCCATCGGCGGCATCGGCAAGGGGCATCTGGTCAAGGAGATCGACGCCCTGGGCGGAGAAATGGCCAAGCTAACCGACAGGACGGCCATTCAGTTTCGCAGGCTGAACACTAGAAAGGGCCCGGCGGTTCGAGGCACCCGAACCCAAAACGACAAGGTGCGCTACCGGACCCTCATGAAGCATACCCTGGAGCAGCAGTCCGGGCTCGAGCTCAAGCAGGCCAAGGTGACCTCGCTCCTCCTGGAGGGCAACAGCGCAATCGGAGTGCAGGACGAGCTCGGGGTCGCCTTCACAGCCTCTGCAGTGGTTCTGGCCAACGGCACCTTTTTGCACGGTGTAATCCATATCGGCTCCAGCCGCTTGGCCGCAGGAAGAGCCGGCGAGTTTCCCTCCAACGAGCTCCCGGATCAGCTCAGCCGGCTCGGCTTTCAGCTGGGGCGTATGAAAACCGGCACTCCTGCCAGGCTGCATAGACGGAGCATCGATTTCTCCTCCTTTGAGGAGCAGCCGGGTGAGCCCGAGCCTCGGCCCTTCTCCCTGTTCACGGAACGTATCGAGCAGCCTCAGATCTGCTGCCATTTCGGCCAGACCAACCGGCGAACCCATGAAATCGTGCGCCGCAACATCCGCTTTTCTCCCCTCTACGACGGAACGATTCAAGGGATTTCGGCCAGATATTGCCCTTCCATCGAGGACAAGGTGATCAAGTTTCCCGACCGGGAGTCCCACCATATCATTCTGGAACCGGAAGGGATCGAGACCGAGGAGATATACGCCAGCGGCACCGGCAACTCCCTGCCCTACGAGATCCAGGCCCAGTTCCTGCACTCCGTTCCTGGCCTCGAAGAAGCGGAGATCCTCCGTCCGGCTTACGCCATAGAGTACGACTTCATCCAGCCCACCGAGCTCTCGCTCACCCTGGAGACCAAACGGCTCTCCGGGCTTTTTCTGGCCGGACAGATCAACGGCACTTCCGGCTACGAGGAGGCCGCGGCCCAGGGGCTCTGGGCCGGAATCAACGCAGCCCTCAAGGCCCAGAACCGGCCCCCGTTCATTCTGGATCGCTCCCAGGCCTACCTGGGAGTCATGATCGACGATCTGGTTTGCAAGGGAGTGAGCGAGCCCTACAGAATGCTCACCTCCAGGGCGGAGCACCGGCTGCTGCTGCGGGAGGACAACGCCGATCTGCGGCTGCTCCCCATCGGCTATGAGCTCGGGCTGCACTCCAGATCAACCTACCAGGAGCTCCTGGAGCGCAAGCAGGCGATTCAGAACGAGCAGCAGCGCCTTGGCAGCACAAGGGTCGGCCCTTCGGAGACGGTCAATGGAGTGCTTGTCAATCGAGGCTCGGCTCCGCTCAACAAGGCGGTCAGCCTGGACAAGCTGCTTAAAAGGCCGGAGCTCAGCTATGAGGACATCGCTTCCATTCTTCCGCCGGCAGAAGCCTTATCCCAACGGGCCCGGGAGCAGGTGGAGATCGCCTGCAAGTACGAAGGATACCTGCAGCGGCAACAAGCGGAGGTGGAACGCTTCAAGGAGCTGGAGCAGGTCCGAATCCCGCCGGATTTTCCTTTTGCCGATCTCCCCGGGCTGTCCAATGAGATCAGGCAGAAGCTGCAGCAGCACAGACCTCCCACTCTGGGCCATGCCTCGCGCATCCCGGGCATGACCCCGGCGGCCATCTCCATCCTGCGCGTCTTTCTTAAACGGGGTCAGCGCAGCCAGGGCTAAAGACCAGCGGCAGCCAGCAGGTTGACAATCCCGGAAAAAGATTAACTCTCTATAATGAGTCATGCCTCATTTGGCCATCCCGATTCCAAGGCTTAAAGAACAAGAGGCAGGCATTGTTTTTAAGGGATGCAACACCCTTTAGCACGAGGTGATGTCCATGACGGAAGTTTTTTTGGGAGATCAGGACAATTTTGAAGTTGCCCTGCGCAAGTTCAAGAAAAAGGTTCAGCAAGAGGGCTTGGCATCGGAAATACGGAAACGCAAATATTATGAAAAGCCCTGCGAGCGGCGCAAAAGAAAGGAGGCCGCTTCCAAGCGAAGGGTGCTTCGCAGAAGGCGTCGGGCCTATAGCTCTTTCTGATCCGATATTCCATTTCACCCCTGCTTTTGCTCGCTTATGCGGGATGCCTGCCCCAATCCCGTACAGAAAGCCGCCCCCGGCAATCGATTGCCGGGGGCGGCTTTCTGTTTAAGAAATCCTCCCCGCTGCCGATAATACACAAAAGTGGCCGCCAACGACATTGCAGCCCGGCACTCAATTTGCCCAGTCTGAGCTCGATCTTGAATAAAAGCTGCTGCTCAGGTGTATACCACCTATTGGAAGAAGGCTGCATTCAAACTGAGTGCCGGGCTGGTATCTTGAGCTTCATACCAGCACTGCCAGAGGCTGTGCTGACAAACAGAAAGCCGATTTCCATGCCGGAAGCGGTTTTCGCAGCCTGTGGGGGAGAGTATGGATATTGTGCAATCGTCCTTGCATTTTTCTAGTCAGAGGCTCTTTAGGCAGCATTTCGAGCAGCAGGAGTCTCTGCGGGTTTGGAGCCATGAACCGCAGGGCAAGGTCCCGGAGCACGCAGCCGGGAATCCTGGCCGCAAGGTGGGGCATGACCGGGTGACCCTCTCGCCCCTGGCTGTAGAAAAAACCTCTTCGCTCCAGGAAGAAGAGTCAACCGGGCTGGATCCCAAAACGCAGATTCTGGTCTCGGTTATCGAGGCCCTCACCGGAAAGAAGGTCCAGCTCACTGATACAGCCGATCTGCAGCCAACAAATGAAGGAGTTGCCTCGGAGGATGCGGCCGAGGACGCTGCCGAGGCTGGAGCGGCAAAGGCTCCAGCCTCTTCCGAGGAGACAGGCGATGGACAGAGGCCTTCTGGCCCGGCCCTGGAGTACACCCTGCAGCGAACCTATCAGGAAACGGAGCGCACCTCCCTGGAAATCCAGGGTGAGGTGGTCACCTCCGAAGGCTCGAGCATCGCGGTGGATATCGAGCTCTCCATGAGCCGAACCTTCGTCCAGACCCAAACCGCAAGCTTGCGGCTCGGAGATCCCCAGGTCATGGACCCGCTGGTGATCAATCTCCAGCAGTCCGCAGCCCAGTTAACAGAGAGGCGCTTTCAGTTTGACCTGGACATGGACAGCTCCTTGGAGGAAATCGCCTTTCCGCAGCCCGGAAGCGGATTTCTGGCCCTGGATAGAAACGGAGACGGGGCCATCAATGACGGCTCGGAGCTCTTCGGACCGAGCACCGGTCAGGGATTCGAGGAGCTGGCCGCCTTTGACGAGGACGGTGATGAATGGATCGACGAGGCCGATTCCGTCTTTGATCGGCTCAGGATTTGGAGCAAGGATGAAAGCGGGCGGGACCAGCTGTTTTCTCTGGGGAAGGTGGGTCTGGGGGCCATACATCTGGGCCGGGTGAACAGTCACTTTAGCCTGCAGGCGGCAAACCACAGCCTTCTAGGGCAGGTAGCCTCCACCGGCATCTACCTGGACCAGAACAATCAGGCGGGAACCGTCCAGGAGCTCGATCTGAGCATCTAGCCGCCGGCCCGGTGAGCCGGCGGCAACACATCTAGCTTGCAGCGACTGCCATCCGCCAAGCCGGCTCACTCGGCAGCCTCCACCTCTGCGGTAACCGGCTCGCCCATATCGGCCACGGCCTGCCAATCCCCGGAGGCAGTGCCCACTTTCTGAACCGGAAAGGCGCCCCGCGGCTCTTCCCCCTGGCTGGAGGGCGTGGGCCCCCAGAAGATGCAGAACCAGCCCGTGTCGTCATGATAGGCCAGATCGCCCACTTCCATGACCTCCTGAGCCGGCTCGCCGAAACGGCCGATCGACTTGTCCGGATTGCCGTACAGCTCTTCCCCCCATCGGTTCATGGATACCAGAAAAGGCAGGGCCTCGGCCAATGCCTTGCCCGGAGGATTGTCATCCAGCTCGCCATTGAGGACAACACTGTCATTGAGCCGAATGCGGATCGGTGTCGGCATAAGGCACCTCCTTAAATTTCAAGCTGTCCTGTGGAAGTTGTCACCCATTTCTTGAGATGGTCATGCTCATGATCTCGCTGGGATCGAGGATGAGTATAACGCTCCCGTCTCCCATTATGGTTGCTCCGGACAAGCCGTGCACTTCGCCCAGATACTCACCCATGGATTTAATCACAATTTCCTGCCTGTGCAACAGAGCATCCACTATCAGTCCCACTCTGCGGTCATTAACGGAAATGACCACCAGCGGATAGACCTCCTTGCTTCCGCTGCCGTTCCCCAGGCCCAGCACGCGGGACAGATCCTCGATGCCCAGCACCTCGCCGCGCAGGGTGGTGGCCCAGCGCTTGTTCACTTCCTTGACCTGCTTGGCAGGTATCTTGGTGGTCTCGGAGACGGCATCCAGAGGTATGGCGAAGGTGTTGTGGCCCACCTTGACCAGCAGAGCTTCTATGATGGCCAGAGTTAAGGGGAGGGACAGGCTGATGCTGGTTCCCCGGCCGACCTCGGATTGAACTGCTACGCTGCCGTTAAGGTTCTTGATGTTGTTCTTAACCACATCCATTCCCACGCCCCGGCCCGAGACATCGGTCACTTCCTCCGAGGTGGAGAACCCGGGAGCGAAAATGAGCTCAGTGGCCTCCTTATCCTCCAGCTTCGCTGCCTCCTCCTCACTGATAATCCCCTTGCTTACAGCCTTTTGCTTGACCTTTTCCGGATCGATGCCTTTTCCGTCGTCAGCAATGACAATCACCACCGAGTTTCCTTCATGATAGGCCTTGAGCCAGACATGACCCGTCTGCGGCTTGCCGGCCCTTTTCCGTTCTTCGGGCTGCTCCTGGCCGTGATCCACCGCGTTGCGGATGAGGTGCACCAGCGGATCGCCAATGGCCTCGATAACGCTTTTATCCAGCTCGGTATCCTCTCCTTCGGTAATGAGCTCGATGTTCTTGCCGCTTTTGCGGCTAAGATCGCGCACCAGGCGGGGAAAACGGGAAAATACGGTCCGCATGGGAACCATGCGGACCTGCATGATGGTGTCCTGCAGGTCGTCGGAGATCCTGGCCATGGAGTCGGTGGTCTCGGATAGGTTCTGCACCACGTCGGAGATGTCCTTTCCAGCCTCGAGCTCCTTGGTAAGCAGGGAAAAGCGGTTGCGGTTGATAATGAGCTCGCCTATGAGGTTCATGAGGTGATCCAGCTTTTCGTGCTCCACGCGGATCGTGGTTGACACCTTGGCCGAGGACTTGGAGGCATCCGCCTTGGAGGGCTGCTTTTCCCGGCCTTCCTCCTGCAGCTCTTCGGATGCTGCCGGGACGGAAGGGGACATCTCGGGCTCCTGCTCTGCTTCTTCCGCCTGCGCCTGCGCTCCCTGCTCAGAGGCGGAGACCTTTTCCGGCGAGTCTTTTGAGCTCGAGCCTGCCACCCGGTCTTCAGGCTGGGAGTCGGGCTCGGCCGGTCCTGCGTCAAGCGCCTTATCCATGGCCGAGTGCAGCATGTTCTCCAGAATTTCCGTTTCCTGCTGCAGAATGGGGAGCAGCATCTCCATTCCTTGCTCCGCGCTTCGACCCTGATCCACGAGATTAGCCGTGCGCTCGGCGTAGACCTTTGTCTCCTCCAAGCCCATGTACTCGCTGGCGTTTCTCAGGCTGAGGAAGGAACGGTACATGCCGTCCACATAATCGCTTTGCGAGGCATCCTCGGTCAGCATTCTCAGGGCCAGATAGACATTGTCCAGCTGCTGCTCCACAGTCTGTCGAAAGATGGACAGATCCTCGGAGTCAAAGGCGTTATCCCGGCCGGCTTGCAGTGGCGCTTCCTGCTCCTCGTCATCTGCGCCTTGCGATTCGTAGGCCTTTCCCTGATCCAGGGAAGAAGCAAGACCGGCCATGATTCTATCCAGATCCCGAGATACCGAAGAGCTGTCCGGAGGGCTGACCTCGCCGCTGGACTGATCAATGGCCTCCAGCATGGTTTCGATGATGTCCACCGCCTGAAGCAGATGGTCCACGGTGGAGGATTCCGGAGTGACCTCTGATTGTCGGCATTCGTTGAGCAGCGTTTCCGCCTTGTGGGTGATGCTGTTGAGCTCGCTGTATCCGATAAGGCCGCTGTTCCCTTTGAGATTGTGAAAATAGCGGAAGGCATCCTGAACCAGGCCCATGGGATTTTCTGAGCCCTTTTCCAGCTTCAGCAGGCAATCGTTGAGGCTGCTCACGATATCCCGCGCCTCCTCCAGAAAGTCGGACAGATGGTCCGGGCTGTTCACGGTCAAGGCATAGGATCCGGAGCCGCTGCCTGGCTGGGAAGGCTGAGGCTGCTTTTGCTTTGCTTCCTTCTGGCCCTGGGGCCTCCTTTGGCCCCCGGATTTGGATGCGGGAGGCGGTGCGGTCCCCTGAATGAAGCTTTCCAGCTGAGCCTCCACACCCGAGGTGTCCACCTGTCCCTCATCCCCGGCCTGTTCCAGATTATCCAGCATCTGGCACAGGGCGTCCGTGGCTGTCAGGATGACGTCCATAATCTCCGAGTTATTCTCAATGCGCCCTTTGCGCAGCTCATCAAGAACACTTTCCGACTTATGGGCCAGCCCGTTGATGGCATTGAGATGCAGAAACCCGGAGGCACCTTTCAAGGAGTGCATAGGACGAAAGATATCATCCAGGATCTGGAGATTCTGGGGGTTCTTCTCCAGCTCCAGGAGCTTCGGCTCGATGGTTTCCAGGTGTTCCCTGGCCTCGGCCACGAAATCGTTAAGTACTTCCTGATCCATCATAATCCCTTCCCGGATCGGAAACTTGTCTTCTGGTATCTCGCATGAAAGTTGTGTATAACTTATTTTCTTGAGGCCTCGCCTTCCGAGCCAAGAAGCATCTTCACATTGCGCAGCAGCTTTTCCGGCTGAGCCGGCTTGACCATGTACATGTTGGCTCCCAGCCGCATGCCGGTTTGAATGTCCCTTTCCTCGCCCTCGGTGCTCAAAACGATAATCGGCAAGTCCCTGTACTCCTCCTGCTGCCGCACGTTCTTGATGAAGGTGAACCCATCCATCCGGGGCATATTCACATCGCAGATAACCATATCCACCTGCTTCGCGGAGTAGAGCTTTTCCAGTCCGTCCAGGCCGTCTTCAGCAGCAACTACACGAAATCCTTCCTTTTTCATCACATAGGACACCAGATTGCGCACCGTTTTGGAGTCATCTACAATGAGAATATGTTTCGGCATGCTCTCCCTCGATATGGCTTTTTCCTACTCCTTGCAGGCCGACACAAAAGCATTCCGGCAGGCAGCGATCGCCTTACTCCGTCTTGATCACCGCCTGCACCAGCTTTTCCAGAGCTATGATTCCGGTCAGATTGCCCTCGTACTTGATGAGCCCGGCCAGATAGAGGTTCTCGCCGCCAAGGTGGGCCTCCACCGACCACTCCACCTGCTCCGAGGTCACATGGTGCATGGTCGTGATCCGCTCCACCAAAAGGCCGATTTGCAGATCCTGATGCCTGCAGACGACAACAAACTGACACTCTGCTAAGTCCGTATCCTTTCCCAACAAAAGGCCCAGATCCACCACCGGCGTTATCTTGCCCCGAAGGTTGATCACCCCGACGATGTATTCCGGAGCGGTTGGCAGCCGGGTGGGCTCCGGCTTTCGGATCACTTCATGCACTTCGGTTATGGGCAGAGTATACTCCTGCCCCTTTAAGGAAAAGCCCACCAGTTGAACGGAGCCTGTTTCACGAACCGGGTCTTCCTGGCTTTCCAGAGCCGGTTCTGTTTCCCGGGCCGTGTCCTCCTCCACCTCGGCTCCGGGCTCCGGAGCCGGGCATGCTTCTTCCTCTGCAGGCTCATTGTCGAGCCGGGCCGCGGCTTTCTCTTGCGCGTCCTCAGGCCCTTGAGCGGGAGGCATCTCCTGCTTTAGGCTATCTATCTGTTGCAGCTCCTGCTGCGGATCGACATAGCGCCGGATGAACTCCTGCTCCAGGGAATCCAGGCTCGAGCCTGCCCTGTTCTCCGGCAGAACCACCTGCTCCTGAAGGTATTCCTCCGGGGTCTTCATAGGGCCACAATCTCCTTGGCCAGGCGGACAAACTCCTGACTGCCTCTGCTTTGCGGGGCCACATCGAAAATAACCTGACCTTTGGCGCTCGCTTCCCGGAACTTGGTATCTATGTGGATCACAGTGCTGAAGAAGCGGCTGCCCAGTCGCTTGCGCAGCATATTGAACACTCTTCTGCAGGCACTGAGCCTTTGATCGTACATAGTGGCCAAGGCCCGGTAGAATATGGGGTCCGGCATGGCTTTGTTCAGCATGCGAATGGTATCAAAGGTCAAGCGAAGCCCGTGCAGGGCCAAAAACTCGGTTTGAATAGGAATGATCGTCAGATCAGCCGCCACCAGGGCATTGATCAAAATTACCCCCAGCTGCGGCGGACAGTCCAGGATAACGTAGTCGTAGCGCCCCCGAAGAGACTCCATGCTCTGCTTCAGGAGGATTCCCTTGCCCGGAGTGCTCTTGAACTCGGCCTCCAGGTCGGACAAATGAATGCTCCCGGGGACGAAGTCAAAATGGTGCCGTTCATCCTGCTGAATGATTTCTTCCCAGATGGATTCCGGGTCCGCGTCACTCAGAAAGATATCCTGCACGGTTCGCTCGGTCTGTTCGGGATAGTAGGCCAGATGGATGGTGGCCGATGCGTGAGGATCCAGGTCTATGACCAGGGTCCGGTATCCCAAACGGCAAAAAGAGGCCCCCAAAGTGAGGGCCGTGGTTGTTTTGCCCACACCGCCTTTTTGGTTGGCCACAGCGATGATCTGAATCTTTTTAGGGGCCATGGCTGCCATTCATTTTCGCAAACAAGTCAGCGCAGCCGAAGGCTGCGCTGACTGATTACCAGACTGTATCGCCCGCAGGCCGGGGCGCCGCCTTACTCCGCCTCTGCCCGCAGCATGCGGTACAGGGCCTGCCAGTCGTCCTCATAGACATCGAGAAACTTGATGCCTATCTCGTAGCTATGGCCCGGAGCTTTTGTCTCGCAGCGAACCACCTCGGCTACAGCAAGCAAGTTTTGATCCACCGAGCTCTCGAAGACCTTGAAGTAGCTGGGATGGTACTTATTCAGTCCGGGCAGAAATAGCCGCACCTGAACCTTTTCTCCGACCTCGATGAACCTCTCGGCCTCGAGCAGAATGCCGCCGGCGCTGATGTTGACGCACCGCGTGGAGAGCGTGGGCTGCCGGCTGTCGGCGAAAGCTAAAGGCATGAGCTGAACGCGAAATTGGCGCGGCAGCCTTTCAAAGCTGCGCCGCTCCTGATCGAAACCCATTACTCCTCCTTGGTATAGACGATCGCTCCGGGAAAATGGCGGGGCTTGAAGGCCCGGGAAACGTTATGCAAGGACTCCGAATGGCCGAGAAAAAGATGCCCTCCGGAGAAGAGATTGTCGTAGAAGCCGCTAATAACCTTTCTCTTCATCTCATCGTCAAAATAGATGATCACATTACGGCAAAAAATGATATCCGAGGGCTCAATGCGCTTTATCTGAAACCGATCGCTCAAGTTGAGAATCCCGTAGGTCACAAGCCTTTTGACTTCGGGTACCACCCGGTATTTCCCTCCTCCTTCGGCAATGAAGTAGCGTTTCAGGATACCCTCCGGTGTGGAACGCAGGGTATACTCGGTATACACTCCGTTCTCCGCTCTGCGGACAACGTCGCCGGAGAGATCGTTGGCCGTAATCTTGACATCCCAGGATCGCAGGTTCTGGCCCAGGACCTCGTGGAGAATGATGCTCAGGGTATAGGGCTCTTCGCCGGTAGAGCAGCCGGCTGACCAGATGCGCAGGTTCTTGGTGCCTTTTTCTTTCTTGGCCTTCAGGATCGAGGGCAGGATGGACTCCTGAAAAACCTTGAGCTGGGGGGGGTTTCTGAAAAAGCTCGTCTCGTTGGTGGTGATGACGGCAAAGAGTCGATTCAGCTCTTCGCGCCGCCCGGGGTCGTACTTCAGGAAGTAGTAGTACTCACCGAAGGAGTTGAGGCTGTGCTCCTTGAGGCGATTGGCCAATCTGTTTTCCAGCAGATATTTGCGATTGTCACCGATAAAGATCCCGGTTTGCTCATAGATGAAGTCCCGCAGCTGGACAAACTCGCTGTCGGAAATCTTGAGCTCGTCTCGGAGCGTGGCCGTCTTGGAAAACAATCCCTTCATCGTATCTATCCTCAACATCTTCCGAACGGAGCATGGCTCATCTCCGCCGGAATCTCAGCTGTGCGCTTTCATTCGGTCCAGGGCCTGCTCCGCAGACTGGCGGATATCCTCGTCTTCATCCTGGAGAACCTGAAGCAGCTGCTTGAAGGCTCCCTGTCCACCGATCTTCTCCAGCGTTTCAATGGCCTTTATCTTCAAAAGCTTGTTCGAGGTTTCCAGCAGCGAAACCACGGTCTCGGTGCTCATATGATCCGGCATCTTGGCCAAGGCCTCCAGGGCCCTTACCTTGACCCAGTCGTCCTCGTCCTCCAGGGCCTGGAGGAGATAGCTCGCGGCTTCTTGGTCAGGCTTGCTCTGGCCCAGGAGGCTCACCGCAGCCAGTCGAACCTCCTTGCTCTGATCCAGCAAGCAGGATCCCACCGTCTCCAGCTCAGCGGAAGTGTTCTCGGCAAGCGTGTGCAAGGCCTGCAGGGCGGTCTTGCGGACCTCGGGCTCGGGATCCTCCAGCAGCGGCCTTATGGACTTAAGAGCCAAGCGATCACCGAGCTGCTGGAGCCCGTAAACTGCCATCAACCGATACAGCGGCTTCTCGCTGCCCAGCATATCCCGGAAGCGGCTGCGGACCACTTCCGAATCAAGTGCCACACAGGCCTCCAGAGCCACCTCCTTCACGTCGTTGTAGGGGTGGTCCAGGAATTGGAGCAATCTCTTGGCCGCTTCCTGGACCCGGCACTTGGGCCCCAGAAAATAGAGCGCGTTCTTGATCACCTTGCCGTCGGAGTGATTATCCAGGATGTGTAGGAAAAAGTCCTTGGCCTCCCGCCCTTGGCTCCGGCTCAAGGCCTTGCTGATGACGCGTTGCGAATCCCGATCCTTGTTCCAGAAGATCTCCATGAGAAGCTCTGCAGCCCGGGGATCATCCATCTTGGTCAAGGCCTGAACGGCTCGGCCGGAGACGAGCTCGTCCTCGGAACGAAGCGCATCCTCCAGGGCCCGGGACAATCCCATGGAGCGCAAGGACTCCTCGATCCAGTCCACGCGCTCCGGCTCCAGCTCCTCATTGAGCTCCAGGAGCAGCTCGAACACCGCCCTGGAGGCCTCCTCGCCTCCGATATACATCAGGCCCTGCACTGCGGCATCCTGAACCTCGCTGTCGTCGTCCTGAATAGCGGTCAGAAGGTAATGCCGGAACTTCTCCCTTTCCGCTGCATTGAGGAGATTGAGCGTCTGGCTGCCCAGCATCTTGACCAGGGCCTGCACGATCCGGTTGCGCAGCGGGACTGGTGCGGCATCCATGCTTTGCAGCAGCAAAGGAACGGCCTTGATGTTGCCAATATCCCCCAGGGCGTCGATGATAATGGAATCCACCAGGTCCGAGCCCCTTCCCAGGGCCTGAATCAGGTAGGAGACCGAGGAATCGTCGCGTATCTTCTTCAAGGCCTCGATAACGGCGAACTGGACCCACTCCTCGTCCTGCAAGGCCTTGTTGAGGCACTTGGCCGCCTCCCGATGACCCAGCTCCCCCAGGCTCACCGCAGCCTGGTAGCGAACATTGACCTCCGGGTCGCCCAGCAGGCTCTCGCAGAGCGGCCGAACCGCCATGACGCTTTCCGCACAGCCCAGAATGTCCGCGGCAAAGATCCGGATATCCGCATCTTCAGCCTGCAGGAGCTCCAAAATGCGCTCCAGGTCCTGATCGGACACATCCCGGAGGATGTCCATGGCCAGATTTCGAACCGAAGCCTCTTCCTCCCAAAGCAGAGGAATGAGGGCCTGAATCGCTTCTTCGCCACCCATTTTGCGCAAGGTGAGCTCCGCTGCCTCCTGCACCCCGAGCTGGGAGTCCCGCAGCAATCGAGTCAGGTGGGGGATGGCTTCCAGGCAGCGCTCCTCGCCGGCAGCGAAGGCCGCTTCCCGAACAACGTCCTTGTTCTGGGATTGAAGACGTTCCAGAATATCCGGGCATTGATTCATAGTTCACCAACTGAGTGCAGCCTCCGGCTGCGCTCACTTATTGGGGTTGATTAACAAGCTGATAGCGCAGAGCGCCTGGCGCATAGCCAGCTGCCTACCAGATTGACTGCTTTTCAAAGGAAGAGGTTTCTCACAATACCGCGGCTCATATCCTCCAGCTCCACGACCTCGTCGGCCAGGCCCGCCTCCACGATGGAACGCGGCATGCCGTAAACCACGCAGGAGGAGTCGCTTTGGGCCAATGCCCTGCCGTTCTTGGCCTTTAAAGCTCGCACCCCTTCCAATCCGTCGTTGCCCATTCCGGTGAGGATCACCCCCAGGCCTCGCCTGCCCACGGCCTGAGCCACGGATTGAATCAGAATGTCCACCGAGGGCTTGTACAGGGTTTGGATGGGCTCGGAGGCGATCTGGATATCCAGGTGGCTCCCTTGCTGCTTGATCTGCAGATGGTATCCTCCGGGCGCGATATACACGCATCCGCTGTGCACCCGCTCTCCGTGCTCGGCCAGCTTGACCTTCAGGGAGCAGCAATCGTTGAGCCGCTTGGCAAAAGCGGCCGTAAAAGCCCCCGGCATATGCTGAGCGATAAAGATGCTGCCCGGAAAGCCGGGCTCCATATCGGAAAGGATTCTCTGCACTGCCGGAGGGCCGCCGGTGGAGACACCGATGCCTACAATATCGCGCTTTTGAGTCTTGTGCTTGTGCTCCTCGAGGTCCTTCCTGGCCGGAGGGGCTTCCCGGCGAGGCTGAGCACGCTGAGGCCTGATTTTCCGCTTGGCCACGGTCTTGACCTTTTGGCGCAGCTCGTCCTCGATCTTGATGATGTCCAAGGAAACCTTAGACAGCTGCTTGGGGATATAGTCCACAGCCCCCAGCTCCATGGCCTTGAGGGTGGACTCCGCCCCTTCCGTGGTCAGCGAGCTCACCATGAGCACCGGCAAAGGCGCCTGCATCATGATGTGGCGCAGGGCAGTCAGGCCGTCCATAACCGGCATCTCGATATCCAGGGTGACCACATCCGGGCTCAGACGGCGGATCTTCTCCAGCCCCTCTTCGCCGTTGCGGGCCTGTCCCACAACCTCGATGCCCGGATCCTTGTCCAGCATCGTGCTCAACGCCTTGCGCATGAAAGCGGAGTCATCGACGATCAACACCTTGATCACTTTTCCGCTCCTTGTGCAGACCAGGTGTCAGCCAGCTGTTCCCGCTCCACCAGCTCCAGCCAATGGGAAACCAAGTCCCGGTCCCACTGCGTCCCGGCTCCGGAGACCAGGATGTCCCTCACCTTGGGCCAGGACATGGCTTGCCGATAGGCCCGGTCCGAGGTCATGGCCTCGAAAGCGTCCACCACGCTGATCACTTTGGACAGAAAAGGAATCTGCCCGTCCTGGAGGCCCTCAGGATAGCCGAGGCCGTCCACGCGCTCATGGTGATGGTAGATGGTGGGGAGAATCTCCTGCAGGCTGGCCACTTGGGAGAGGATGTTGCGGCCCACCTCCGGATGGCGCTTCATGATGGCGAACTCATCCTTGGTGAGGCTCTCCGGCTTGTTTAGGATCTGGTCCGGAACGCCGATTTTGCCGATATCGTGAACGATTCCAGCCAAGTAGAGGTGGTTGAGCTCGTTTTTGGAGAGGGAGAGGCTGCGGCCCAGCTTGGTGGCATAGTAGGCCACCTGGTCGGAATGCCCCCGGGTATAGATGTCCTTGGCCTCCACCGCCTGGGCGAAGGACCGGATGACCTCCCGGTTCATGTCGCGCATCCGGCCGTAGAGGCGGGCATTTTCGATGAGCGATGCGGTCTGGGAGCAAAAAACCGTCAGCAGCTGGAGATCTTCATCGCTATACAGGGGCTGGTCCTCCCTTCGAATCAGAATGACCACGCCGATCTTCTGCTCCTTGCTCAGCATGGGAGCAACCATCAGGGACCAGGGAAAGCTCTTCTCCTGTTTGACGAACTGTACTTCCGGGTCCGCTTCCAGGACATAGGGATCGATGAGCTTGGAGGCCCCTTTCTGCAAAGCCAGATTGCCGATCCGGCTGAAGAGGCTCATGGATCTGGGATCGGAACGCAGGAGCTTTCCCTGCGCCCTGACCAGCTGCAGGTCCAGGCTGTCCTCGCGATACAGAAAGATCCCGGAGCTGGCAGGCTCGAAATTGCGCTCCAGATGAAAAATGAACTCGTTGAGGAGAGTGGAGAGCTCGAGCTTGGTATTGAGATCCTTGCTCAGCTTGAGAACCCGGACCAGCTTGTTCAGGCTCTCCCTTTCCTTGCGCTCTTTGCGCTGTTCAAGAGCCTTTTCCACCTTCAGCTGCAAATGGTTTATATAAAAGGGCTTGGGGAGATAGTCCACAGCCCCCATTTTCATAATCTCCACAGCGGTTTCGATGGTGCCGAATCCGGTCATGACCAGGAAGTCGATATCCAGCTTTTCCTGGATGATCCGCTCCAGCAGCTGCATTCCGTCCATTACCGGCATCCGCATATCAGAGAGAACAAGCTCCACATCATCCTCCTCCCTAAGGATGGTCAGAGCCTGCTCCCCGTTTTTGGCCTCGAATACGGTATATCCGGAGTCTTGGAGCGTTTCCCGACAAATTTCGCGCAGACTCTCTTCGTCATCGGCTACCAAAATAGATGTCATAATCCCGGTTCCCTGTTGATGAAATACAAGCAGACAAAGCCATGAGCAAGGCTTTGGATTCTATGGAACTCATCCCGCTTTAGCAAGGCATCCCCACCGTTTCCGATCCGCTTGCCAAGGATGCATAACCGCTTCCGGCCCGGAGTTCCATGCAAGAAATGGCCCGTTATTCAAAAACTTTCAGGCGAGAATAGAGGCATTTGAAAAGAGCTCCTCTACCTCTTGTCAAAGTCCGCAAGGATGCGTATACTACATCTTTATCGGGATGTGGCTCAGGCTGGTTAGAGCGCAGCGTTCGGGACGCTGAGGTCGCAGGTTCGAATCCTGCCATCCCGACCAGATGCACTTCCGGAAAGGGTTACAGACAGGATTTGTAACCCTTTCTTTTATTCCGGCTTGCGAGTTCACGGTTCACAGTCAAGATCAAAAAATCAAGAGATAAGCCAATAGCAGCCGCAGTCGAATCAGAACATCGATATGAGCCATAGAAACAATATGGTACTCACAAGCTTTTGACTATCGAGATTCCAGGAGGGTGGACCCATGCCGTCCAGCCAATACCTTGCCCCGGGGGACGGACTCATCATTGTCGACGTACAGAACGATTTTTGTCCCGGAGGAGCTCTGCCCATACCTGAAGGCGATGGGGTGGTGCCGGTGATCAACGAATGGATCGCTGCTGCCAGCTCCCTTGGCCTGCCCATCTATTTCTCCCGCGACTTCCATCCCCATAAGCACCCCAGCTTCCAGGAGCTCGGCGGGGAGTGGCCCGTGCACTGCGTCCAGGATACCTGGGGAGCGAAGTTCCATGCCGAGCTCTCTCTTCCCCGGGAAGGACTGTATGTAACCAAGGGGGTGCGCTTCGACCGGGATCAAAACTCGGCCTTGGATGAAACCGGCCTCACGGCTCAGCTGGCGCGTGATAGCATACATCGCGTTTTCGTAGCCGGATTGGCTCTCGATGTCTGCGTCCAGGCCACTGTAGAGGACGCCTTGAAGGCCGGATACCAAACCTGGCTCATCCTTGAGGGCTGCCGGGCGGTGACCGAGGAATCCGGCCAAAGGGCCCTGGAGGCCATGCAAAAGCTCGGCTGCTCCATCATCCACTAGAGGCTCGCCATGGCTGACCACAATCAACCCGGCACCTATTCCGCCCTGCACACCGATCTGTACGAGCTGACCATGCTCCAGGCCTACCATACCTCGGGCCTGGACAAGGAGTCCGTGTTCAGCCTCTTTGTACGCAAGCTCCCGGCCAGCCGGAACTATCTACTGGCCTGCGGCTTGAAGGACGTCCTGGATTACCTGGAAGGGCTCCAGTTTACCAGCCGGGAGATCGATTATCTTCATTCCCTCGACCTGTTCGGAGACGAGTTCCTGGACTGGCTTCGCTCCTTCTCCTTCAGCGGAGATGTCTTTGCCATGCCGGAAGGGACGCCCTTCTTCGCCAACGAGCCCCTGCTGGAAGTGGTTGCCCCCATCGGCCAGGCTCAGCTCCTGGAAACCTTCATCCTTAACCAGATCCACTTCCAGACCCTGGCCGCCTCCAAGGCCTCCAGGGTGGTTACTGCCGCCGGGGACAGGGCGGTGGTGGATTTCGGATTTCGACGCATGCACGGTCTCGATGCAGGAACCAAGGGTGCCCGGGCTTTCTCCATCGCCGGAGTCGGCGCCACCAGCAACGTGCATGCCGGCTTGCGCTACGGCCTGCCGGTGACCGGAACCATGGCGCACAGCTATATACAGGCCCATGTGGATGAAATGGAGGCCTTCAGATCATTTTCCGCTGTCTATCCGGAAACTATCCTCCTGATAGACACCTACGACATCCTGGAAGGGGTCCGCAAGGTGATCCGCCTGGCCCAAGAGCTGGGCCCGGACTTCAAAGTCCGCGGACTGCGCATCGACTCCAACCATCTTACAGAGACGGCCGCGCAGGTTCGGAAAATGCTGGATTCGGCTGGGCTCTATCAGGTGAAGATCTTTGCCAGCGGCGGCCTGGATGAGTACGCCATAGAGGAGCTGGCTCGCAACAAGGCCCCCATTGACGGCTTCGGGGTGGGAACCAATATGGGCGTCTCCAAGGACGCTCCCTACCTGGATATTGTCTACAAGCTCACCGAGTACGACGGAGAAGGAAGGCTCAAGTCCTCCCCCGGAAAAACAACTCTTCCCGGCAAGAAGCAGGTTTTCCGAAAGGAAGAAAACGGGCGTTACCTGGAGGATACGATCTGCGGACGCAAGGAGACCTTTCCGGGCCGGCCCCTCCTCTCCAAGGTCATGGAGAACGGAAAGCGACTGCAGGCGAGCCGGGAGGACTTGGAAAGCATCAAGCAACGCTGCAGCCTGGAGCTAAGCAAGCTTCCGGAAAATCTTCTGCGCCTGGAACCGGCGCAGGACAGCTATCCGGTCCGCATCAGCGAGTCTCTGCAGAGCGAGCAACAAAGGCTTATCCAGCATTATCAGGCCTGATCAGCACAGCCGGAGGCTGCGCTCGTATGAAACTCCACTTTCCAACCCCTCACCCTTGCGGAGATTCTTCCATCCTCCAATTCTTTCCACCGGATGGACTCCAGACTTTACTGTTTCAGGGCCTCTCCGGAGGTCCGAATGGCCTCGAACACATTGTTCAGGTGGCTCAGCTTTTCTATGGTTCGGTAGAGATGCGAGGAGTCATTCACCTCAATGTTGAGGATGATCTCTGTTTTGCCTTCTACATTTGACCGGAAATTCCCGGACTCGATGTTCACGTTCTCCGAGGTGAGGAGCTTGGTGATCTCGGCCAGGACCCCCTTCTTGTTCTTACAGCTCAGCTTGATGCTGGCCGGGAAGACCTTGTCCCCTTCGTCGTCCCAGGAGACATTGACCAGCCTCGCCGGGGCGAACTGCCGGACGTTGTGGCAGTCCGTGGTATGCACGATGACACCTCGCCCCCGGCTGATGTAGCCCACTATGGGATCTCCCGGCACGGGCTGGCAGCACTGTGCGAAGCGGATGAGAACGTCGTCCACTCCCTTGATGCTGACCCCTTCCTTGGCGCTCTTTTTCGGTTCCGGCTCTTCCTTGGTTTCCTTGCTCTTCTTTTCCGATTTGGCCGGAGCAGACTTTTTCTGCGACTCCTCCTTCTCTTTGGGGAGGATGCGGTGGAGCACCTGCTTGGGGGTGATCTTGGCATAGCCTACTGCGGAAAGGAGATCCTCGACCCCCTTGTAGGAGTACTCCGCCGCTACCGGCTCCAGACTGCCCCGCTTGAGCTCCCTCTGGAAATTGATCCCCAGCCGGCGGCCCTCCTTTTCCAGCATTTCCTTGGCCAGGGCGATGGACCGGGCCCGCTCCTCGGTCCGGATCCAATGCTTGATACGGGTTCTCGCCTTGGCCGTCTTGACGAACTTCAGCCAGTCCCGGCTCGGCTTATGGTTGACGCTGGTTATGATCTCAACGCTGTCGCCGTTTTTGAGCTGCGTATCCAGGGGAACCAGCTTGCCGTTGACCTTGGCCCCGGAGCACTGATGCCCCACCTCGGTATGGATGAGGTAGGCGAAGTCAACCGGCGTGGCTCCCATGGGAAGAGCCAGGACCTCTCCTTTCGGGGTAAAGACGTAGACCTCGTCCTGAAAGAGATCGATCTTGAGCGAGGCCATGAACTCCCGCGGGTCCTTGAGGTCGTGCTCCCAGTCCAGAATATGCCGCAGCCATCTGAACCTCTCCTCATCCTTGGGGGCAAAGGAGGAGCCGTCCTTGTACTTCCAATGCGCCGCTACCCCGTACTCCGCAATTTGATGCATTTCCTCGGTTCGGATCTGGATCTCGATCTGCTCCCCTTCCGGCCCGATCACGGTAGTGTGCAGGCTCTGATAGAGATTGCCCTTGGGCACGGAAATATAATCCTTGAACCGGCCCGGGACCGGCTTCCAGGTGGAATGGATCAATCCCAGCATGGCATAGCAGTCGCGTACCGACTTGAGAATGACCCGAAAGGCTATCAGGTCGTAGACCTGATCCAGGCTCAGGTTCTGCTTCTGCATCTTGTCGTAGATGCTGTATACATGCTTCTGTCTGCCGCTGACCCGCCCCTCGATACTGTTCTGGTCCATGATCCCCTGCAGCTTGGAGATGACCTGCTGTATGTAGTCCTCGCCCAGGGTACGGTGGTGGAGGATGCCGTTTTCGATTTGCGAGTAGACGTCGGGCTTGAGGAAGCGAAGGCTCAGATCGTCGAGCTCCACCTTGATCCGATACAGGCCCAGGCGATGCGCCAGCGGGGAATAGATCTCCAGGGTTTCCTGGGAAATGAGCCGCTGCTTGATGACATTTTGATGCTCCATGGTGCGCATGTTGTGCAGACGATCGGCCAGCTTGACCAGGATGACCCGGATGTCCTTGGCCATGGCCAGGATCATCTTGCGGATATTCTCCGCCTGGGCTTCCTCCTGGGAGTTGAAGGTCACCTGCCCGATCTTGGTTACCCCGTCGACGATTTCTGCGACCTCGGATCCGAAGTACTCCTGCAGCTCCTCAACCTTGACGCCAGAGTCCTCGACCGTGTCATGCAACAGGCCGCTGGCGATGGTTGAGGCGTCCAGCTTCATGTCCGTGAGATAATGGGCCACCTCCAGGGGGTGGGACAGGTAGGGCTCGCCGGAAAGACGGACTTGCCCGGCATGGACGGAAGCGGAGTAGACGTAGGCCTTCTGGATAAGGGCCTGATCGGAATCGCTCAGATACTTGGAGGCCTTTTCCAGTATATCGTTGATCCGAACCAGGCTTTGATTGGCCCGGTTCTTGCTTACTGGTTGTTCAGTGCTGAGCATAGACTCACCTGTTTTAGAAACACGCCTTGGGCCATTGCAAATGCAGCCTTGAGAAAAGCATGTCCAATAGATTGAATGATCCCGGCTGAAGGGAAAACGTGCCTCTACCAATCCTAATACGTCTCCGCAGGGGGCACAACCCCCGCAGCCCCTTGAGTGCAGCCGGCGCACTCCAAGAGGTCAGCGCAGCCCCTTGGCCTGGCTAAAAAAGCTTCCAGGCACAAAAAATAAAAATTCCCTTGTCAAAACCATGTCAATGGTGTATAGGATTCAATTGTCTTTTTGTGTGGTGTTCACCAAATTGGTCTGACCAATGTGCAGACCTTTGTGGTGCAACACCCATTTCCAGTTCCGTACAAGGAGTTCTCGGGTATGCCTTCAACCCTGGAAGGAAAAGTAAAGAAAATCAGTCAAGAATTTCTCAGAGACAGCATTCCGGAATATATTTTGGAAAGCTCGCACTCTTTGCTCTCCAGCTACGGAGTGCAGAAGCTGGACCTCAAGAAGCAGGACGATTACTGGGACATAGATGGAACGATCCAGGCCGACGATTTTCAGATCTACAACCCGGAAATCGGCATCAGTATCTCCGAGGAGTCCATCAACTTCTTCTGCAATTGTCCGGACTCCTTTTCCGGAATCTGCCCCCACGTCGGCGCGACCATCTTGGAGCTTTTGAACACGCTGGACAATGGGGACCAGCCCAAGCCGGCATCCAAGCTCATGACCGACTGGAGGCAGAGCTTCCGCCCCTTTTTCGCCACCGTACCTGAGCCGGAACCTGGCAGCAACTACCTCATTTTCCGCTTCTTTCCGGAGCCGGAACGCCTTCAGGTAGCCCTCTTCCGGGCCAGGCAAAACAAGTCCGGCCTGTCCAAGGTCCAAAACCCCATCAACTTCGAACAGCTCCTTAATCATCACGATTGGTGCGAGCTTTCGCCGAGCCTGCCCCAGGTGGCCTTTCAGATAGGGCAGCACACCGACTATCTGGGACACAGGCTGGAAATACCCACCGGCCTGCTCAATTGGTTTCTGTGGTCCATCCGTCACGAGCACTACCTCTTCCTGGAGGATTCGGACAAGCCGGTGCGCATAGAGACGCAGAGCATGCGGCTCCAGCTGCGTCCCAAGTTCCTGGAGGAAGGCCTGAGCTTCGAGGTCATGTTGAGCCAGGAGGACAAGGTCCCGGTGGCCATCAGCGGGGAAGACGTCCACTTCTACGGGCAGCTGCCCCTGTGGGTCCTGTGGCGCAGCAACTTCTATCCGGTGCTCACCAGCCTGGACAGCGACATAATCCAGAAGCTGGTCTACGATCCGCCGATCATCCCCCATGCTGAGCTTTCCGAATTTCTGGACCGGGTCTGGACCAAGATCCCGGCCTCCAACCTCTACGGCCAGGAAGAGTTTCTGGAGCGCATGAAGCCGATCTTCGTGCCCGCCACCTACAACCCCAAGCTGTTCCTCAACGAGGAAGGAAGCCTGCTCACTCTGGAAATTCAAAACGTCTACGAGACCGAGCACGGAGAGATCGCTTTAAGCGGTCCCAATCCGGATCTCCAGACCGGCAGCTTTCAGTTCGAGAAGCAGTCCTTCCTCCTGAGGCGGGATCAAGAAGCCGAAGAAGCGCTCATCAACGAGCTCATGGAAATAAACTTCCAGCCCCGGAACAACTCAGTATGGTTCCTGGAGCCGGAAGAGGCCATCAACTTCCTGCTCGACTCCTATCCTGGCCTGGTGGAGAAATACAGGGTCTTCGGGGAGAAAAACCTCACCACCTACAAGGTCCGGCACACCAACCCCAAGGTTGTGGCCAACGTGGAGCAGGACGAGGAGCACACCGACTGGTTCGACCTGGACATCCATGTGGAGTACGACGACATCAAGGTGCCCATCGACCAGATCTGGAAGGCCTGGACCCAGGGCAAACGCTATGTGCAGCTCAAGGACGGATCCTACACCAGCCTGCCCGACTCCTGGCTGAAAAAGCTGCAGCACAAGCTTCAGGCCATGGGCATGGACGCCGAGAAGCCGCCCAAGAAGAAGTTCAAGAAGTTCGAGGCCCCGGCCCTGGAAAAGATTGTCGAAGAGGTCCCTGAAGCCCGGACCGACTCCTTCTGGAACAGCTTGCGGGAAAAGATCCACAACTTCGAAGAGATCCGCCAGATCGATCCGCCCCAGGGGCTGAACGCCACCCTGCGGCCCTACCAGCAGCAGGGCTTGAGCTTTCTCAACTTCCTCCGCGAGTACGGCTTCGGCGGCATCCTGGCCGACGAGATGGGCCTGGGCAAAACCCTGCAAACACTGGCCCTGCTGCAATACATGAAGGACAAGGGCATCCAGGGGCCCAACCTGATCATAGTGCCCACCTCGGTGCTGCCCAACTGGCAGAGGGAAACCCAGAAGTTCCTCCCCGAGATGAAGCAGCTCATCATTTACGGCTCCAAGCGGGAGAACCTGTTCAAGTCCATTCCCGGCTGCGATATCGTGGTAACCACTTATGCACTGCTCCGCAGGGATCTGGAGGACCTGAACAAGTTCGAGTACAATACGGTCATTCTGGACGAAGCCCAAAACATCAAGAATCCGAACACCATTACGGCGAGGTCGGTGCGCAAGCTGAAGACCCCGTTTCGCATCTGCCTCTCCGGAACCCCGATCGAGAACAACCTTCTCGAGCTGTGGTCTCTATTCGAGTTCCTGATGCCCGGTTTCCTGGGCTCCCAGAACGCCTTCCAGAAAGGGTTCATCAAGCCCATCAAGGACGGCGACGAGGAGACGTTGGAGTACCTGCGCTCCCGGGTCCGGCCTTTCATCCTGCGCCGAGCCAAGTCCGACGTGGTCAAGGAGCTCCCTCCCAAGGTGGAGAACGTCTACTACGCAGCCCTGATCGACGAGCAGAAGGAGCTCTACGCCTCTCTGGCCAAAAGGCTCAAGGAGCAGGTCCTGCAGAAGGTGGAAGAAAAGGGCATGGCCCAGAGCCAGATGTCCATCCTGGACGCCCTGCTCAAGCTGCGGCAGATCTGCTGCCATCCCAGGCTGCTCAAGCTGGACATGCCGGGAGTGAGCACCAACCTGCCCTCGGGCAAGTTCGAAGCCTTCAAGGATCTGACCAACGGAATCATCGAGGACGGCCACAAAGTGCTCGTCTTCTCCCAGTTCGTGCAGATGCTGCACATCATCCGCTCCTGGCTCAAAATGAACAAGATCCCCTTCGCCTATCTGGATGGGGCGAGCAAGGACCGCTTCGAGCAAGTGGAGAGCTTCAACAACGACCCGGATATCCCCATCTTCCTCATCTCGCTCAAGGCGGGCGGAACCGGGCTCAACCTCACCGCGGCGGACTACGTTATCCACTACGATCCCTGGTGGAACCCGGCGGTGGAAAACCAGGCCACCGACCGGACGCACCGCATCGGCCAAACCAAGAAGGTCTTCTCCTATAAGCTGATCTGCGAAAACTCAGTCGAGGAAAAGATTCTCCAGCTGCAGGAGCAGAAGAAGGGAGTGGCGGACGCTATCATCCCCGGACAGGAGCAATGGAAGTCCCTGACCCGGGACGACCTGGAAATGCTCTTTGAGATCTAAGTCAGCTTTGCCTCCGGCAAATCTGACTTATTGGCAGTGTATTGAAGAAAAAAAATCAATACTTTTCAACAATTTGATTGCCCACCCCGGCACTCAGTTTGTCTGCATGATTCTTCGATTTGAAATGTATATTGCTTAAGTTAAGCTGTAGCTTATCTCCAAGCTCGAGCTGAGACTGGGCAAACTGAGTGCCGGATTGTCTAGAACGGCGCATCGTCCATGGCGCTGGCCTCGGAAGGAAAGGCCGGGCCGTAGTTTTCCGAGCTCTCCTGGGAGCTCTCGGAGCCGGAGTCGAAAGGATCCCCCTTGCCTGTCTGGGATCCGCCCCCCGGAGCCGGGCTCGAGCCCTGGCCCTGCCCGTCCATGAACACCACGCGCTGGGCCCGGACCTCGGTTATGTACCGATCCTGGCCCTGATTGTCCTGATACTTCCTGGTCTGCAGCGAGCCTTCCACCAGGGCCAGGCTTCCTTTTCTCAAGTAGTTGGCCACGTTCTCGGCCTGTTTGTTCCAGACCACGATCCGATGCCAATCGGTACGTTCCTGCCGGTTCCCCTCCCGGTCGAAGTAGGTTTCGTTGGTGGCCAGGGGCATATTGGTCACCGGAGTGCCGGTTTGGGTGTATTTGAGCTCCGGGTCCCGTCCCAGCCTTCCTATGAGCACCACCTTGTTGTATGTTCCCGCCATATTCAGGATACCTCCTTGCTTGATTTATCCTCGCCCGAATCCGCTTCGGGTTCGGACGTGGTTTCCTCCTGGCCTTTGTATGTGTCGATCATTCTTTTTTGCACTTCCAAAACGAATTTATCAAGCTCAAACTCCTGCCTGCGATCCAGATTCTGAAACTCGCACCCGACAAGATCCCGGTCTCTTCGGATGATTCTGGCCTCCACGCTGTGCAGAAAAAGCTCTCCGTCCAGATAGAGGCTCAAGCCCAGGACGGTGTCGGGCTGGGTTCTTTCCTGGTGCCTGGAGCAGTAAAAGGCGATCCCGACAGCGCTCAAATCCTTGACTGCACATTGGCAGCCTAAATCCTCCAGAAGCACTATCAGGCCGGGAACCTCCACTCTGTAGGCCCGCCTCGGATTATTGGACTCGTAGTAGAAGGTATAGGGCTCTTTCATGATGCACCGTCCCGGATCTCTCGTTCCAGCACAAACTCCACCCGCCTGTTCTGCGCCCGGTTGGCCTTGGTATCATTGGGCACCATGGGCTGCAGATCAGCCAGACCCGTAGCGGTCATGCGTCCCGGCTCGATGCCCTGCTCCATAAGACAGCGCAGCACATGAATCGCTCTGAGGGCTGAGATCTCCCAGTTGTCCTCAAAGCGCGATTCAGGCGAGGGCGGCAGGTTATCCGTATGTCCCTTGATGTTGATGGTCTGATTGGAATGCTCGATGAAGAAGTCCTTGAGCTTGCCGATGACCTTTTTGCCTCTGGGGCTGAGCTTCACCTGTCCGGAGCCGAAAAGCACGTCCCCGTCCACCCGGATGATGATCTTGCCCTCATCGAACTTGCCCCCGACCACGCCTTCCATGCCTTTGCGGTTATAGTAGAAATTGAAATCGGCAAAAACCTTGCTCTGCATTTCCTGAATTTGCTTCAGCATCTTGGCCTGCTGGAGATACACCCCGTCAGCAGCATCGCTGGAGGACTTCATGGCCATCTCACCCCCCTTGAAGGTGCCCAGGGCCTGTCTAACGGAAAGAATGTAGCTCTGGAAGCGCTTGGTGTTCAGCTCGGACATGGAGTACAAAAGAACGAAGAAGGCCAGCAGGAGCAGGCAGAGATCGGAGAAAGTGGTCAGCCAGCCCCCGCGATTGTCCTCCTGCTCTTCCTCGACCAGGGACTCCAGCTCTCGCTTCTTAGCGCTTTCGGTCATACTTGCGGTCCTTGGGCGGCACGAAGGAAGAAAGCTTCTCGTACACGAAGCGCGGATTGTTGTTCTCCAGAATGCCTCTGGCTCCCTCAAAGATGATTTCCATGTGCAAGGCCTCTTCCAGGGTCCTACTGCGGAGCTTTCCGGCCACCGGGAGAAAGATGAGCGTGGCCAGCAGGCTGCCGTAGAAGGTGGTCAAAATGGCCACCGCCATGCTCTGGCCGATGCTGGAGGGATCCTCCAGCTGGGTGAGCATCTGCACCAGACCGATCATGGTACCGATCATGCCGAAGGACGGCGCATAGGCCGCCATTTTGCGGAACACCTCCTGATTGATGTGATGACGCTGCTTCATGGCCGAGATCTCGATTCGCAGCGACTCCTCGATGAGCTCCGGCTCGGCGTTGTCCGCAATGAGCTGACAGGCCTTCTTGAGCACCCCGTTGTCGGTTTCAACCTCCTCCAGGGCCAGCAAGCCGTCCTTGCGGCTTATATCCGCGATGCGCACCATGGTGTTCACCACCTCGTTGGGCCGCACCTTGCGGCTGGCGAAGATCTTGATGGCCGCCACCACGCTGTAGTAGACCTCGTTCACCGGGAAATTGATGCAGGCTGCGGAAAAGGTGCCGCCAAGCACGATCATCATCCCGGGGATATTGATGAAGATATCCACGGCCCCGCCGATGAGGATGGCGCCGATGACCAGCGCAAACCCGGCCAGGATGCCGATGAATGTTGCAATATCCATAAAACCTCGCTACAGTATCGCGGATTTTTTAATTTCCTGGAAATAGGCTTAAAAAGCGCGAAGATTCATGCATATTTTAGACCAAAGGACCTATCAGCCATGCAGGAGCATTCCCTAGCAGACTACCAGGAGGCAACACAGGCCATCAGAGCCGCCCTGGCCCTTGAAGAGACGCCTCGCATCGGCGTTGTCCTGGGAACCGGGCTGGGCCATTGGGCCGACTCCCTGCAGGATCTGCAGGTCCTGCCCTATGCCGAGATTCCCCATTTTCCGCAGTCCACAGTGGACTCCCACTCCGGCCGGCTCGTCTTCGGCCGGATCCATTCCACACCCGTGCTCTCCCTGCAGGGAAGATTCCATCTCTACGAAGGCTATTCCCCGGAAGCAGTGTGCTTCGGGGTGCGGATCCTGGGCCTGCTGGGAGTGGAGAAGCTGGTTATCACCAACGCCTCCGGGGCCATCAATCCCCATTTCTCCACCGGCAACATCATGCTCATCGAGGACCAGATGAACATGAGCGGCCACAACCCCTTGCGCGGCCCCAACTGCGATGCCTGGGGCCCCCGCTTTCCGGACATGAGCCGCGCCTTTGATCCCGCTTTCAAGGAGGCCGCCCTGGCCGCTGCAGGCTCCCTGGGGCTGCGCCTGGAGCGAGGGGTCTACGCCGGCGTAATGGGTCCCTGCCTGGAAACCCCGGCGGAAACAAGGGCCCTAAAGAGGCTCGGCGCCGACGCCGTGGGCATGTCCACGGTTCTGGAGGTCATTGCGGCGCGGCACATGGGGCTTCGACTGCTGGGCTTATCCTGCCTGACGAACAAGAACCTTCCGGATTGCATGGAAGAAACCTCCTTTGAGGAGGTGGTGCTCCAGGCCAACCGAACCGGGCCTGATTTGAGCCGCCTGCTCAACGAGGTGCTCCCCCGCCTTTGAGCCCCGAGGCCAAACCCCGCACTGAGTATTGACGAAAATGAGCCCAGTAGGGTCCACGAAAGCTCATAGAGAGCTTATGGCTGAAGCTCCAGCCATACATCCCGAAACTGAGTGCGGGGGAGCAGTTGCGAGGGGAAAACCGAAGGGGCTCTTCCTGTAATCGAGCACGCATAAAACTCCAGATGCCGACCCCTCACCCGGCACTCAGTTTCATTGCACCATTCGACGGTTTGATACGCGCCATCCCAAGTTCGGTTCCTTCTTAGGTCCGAGCTTCAAGCTGGAAACTGAGTGCCGGGAGCTCCCCTTGGGAAGGGGAGCAGCCCAAAAGGAGCTTCTTCCTGTGATCAACCAATTGCTGAAAAACCTGGATCTTAGACTCTTATCAAATAAAGCCCCAATATATCAGCGCGGCCAGCGGCTGCGCTGATTCTTGACTTCTCTTGCGTCTTGATTCAACGTAGCTCTTTTTCAGAAGCACCTGCAAAAAGTCGTGCCTGAATGATTCAAGCGCAAGTACTTTCTTATAAATCTTTGTTTTTACTCGTATGAACTCGACTTCCAACCCCTCACCCGGCACTCAGTTTTGCAGAAATAG
>CAZQPF010000014.1:13862-58764 GCA_964595165.1 uncultured Desulfohalobiaceae bacterium | reverse complement strand
GGCCAGACGTGTGGCCCGGCTGCGCAGCTTCTGCACCGGGCTGCAGATCATTCGCAGAGTGGGTATTTCGTTTCCGGCCAGCTCCGGATCCTTGTACAGCCTCAGGGTGGACTCCAGCGCGGCCAGAGTCATCTTGTCTATGCGCAGGGCCCGATTAAGGGGATTTTTCTTGATGGGGTCGATGAACTCCTTGCGGCCGAGGATGAGACCCGCCTGAGGCCCCCCGAGGATCTTATCCCCGCTGAAGGTGACCACCGAGACACCTTTTTTGAGCCGGCTCTGCACCGTGGGCTCATCCATATGGATGGAGTCCGGGAAAGGGAACAGATTGCCGCTGCCCAGATCCTCGAGCACCGGCAGGGAGTGCTTTCGGCCAAGATCCACCAGCTCGGCCAGATCCACCTCCTTATGGAAGCCCACGATGCGGTAGTTGGAGGTGTGGGCCTTGAGCAGAGCCGCGGTTTCGGAGCCGATGGCCTGGCTGTAGTCCCGGAGATGGGTTCGGTTGGTGGCCCCCACCTCGCGCAGGAGGGCCCCGCTTTTGGCCATGACCTCTGGAATGCGGAACGACCCGCCGATCTCCACCAGCTCCCCCCGGGAGACAATAACCTCCTTGCCCTTGGCCAGGGTGTCCAGCATGAGCAGAACCGCAGCCGCGTTGTTGTTCACCACGAGCCCGGCCTCGGCCCCGGTGAGCTCGCAGAGCAGCCCTTCCACCAGCGAGTAGCGGCTCCCCCGCTTGCCGGTTTCCAGATCGAACTCCAGATTGGAGTAGGCTTGGTTGGCCTGTTGCACAGCCCGTATAGCCGAATCCGAAAGCAGAGAGCGGCCGAGGTTGGTGTGCACCACGACTCCGGTGGCATTTATGACCCGTCGGAACTTAGGCCGGGAATGCTTGGCTATAAAGGCCAGCGCCTCGGGCTTGAGGCGATCCAGGGCGAGCTGCTCGCCGCTCTGGATGCGCCCGGATCTAATCTCCTGACGCAGATGATCCAGATAGGAGTTGACCAGCTCCTTGAGCATCTGGCGAGGCAGAGGCAAAGCTTCCGTGGCGGAGGAAACCTCTTCCAGGAGCCTGTCCGTTGCGGGCAGGGCCCGATACAGAGCGGTCAATCGGAACCTCTCTTTGTGGGTGTTGGGGATGCGGCCTCGGAGCCGCTTTAGAGGCCGAGGGGATCCAAAGCCTCTTGACCAATGCAAAGCGGAGCTATATATTTTTTTTCCACGCGCCAGTAGCTCAGGAGGATAGAGCAGCGGCCTTCTAAGCCGCAGGCCGGGGGTTCGAATCCTCCCTGGCGCGCCACCTGGAAACAAGGGGCTGCGCATTTGCTTTTGCACAAGCGCAGCCCCTTTTCTTTTGCCCGGCCTCAAGAAATACGAGTGATTCGGGACGGCTCCAGGCAAGATACGTGGACATATTTTTCATTGTCAAGACAGCGCAGCCGCTGGCTGCGCTGCCTTATTGGATTTGCCTAAAGAGAATCCAGCCCCTTGAATTTTATGTCTATGCTGAACGTCGCTATGGCCGGGTGATCATCCGGAGTTCATACCAGCACGTATCCCCAAAGGCCTACCTTCGGGATACGTGCTGCCTAATAGACCGGTACGAGGCTGTAGCCTTTGGCCTGGTAGCCGATGGAGGCTATCCAGCCATTGGGGACGGGCTCGATCTCAGGCGGAAAGGATTTGGGATCCAGTCCGAAGAAATCGGTGGCGACAAGGCAAACCTCCAGTTGAATTCCTTCCGCGGCCATTTTCTCAAGCAGGGCATCCATCTTTTCCAGCGTCTGCTTCTCCTTTGGGGTGAAGCCTTCCCGGTCCTGAGAGAGCAAGGTCACGGAAAGGTCCATGAAAACAACCGCAAAGTCCGGCTTGCCGTCCGCACTGCGAATCTCTTTGTCCTTGTAGGTGTCATGCACCAGCTGGAGATGAAAGAGTACGTTCTCCGGATTGTCGTCCCGGATATCGAACACGGCCTGGACCGACTCCACTCCTTCCAGGGACCTGTAGCTCTGAGCCGAGCCCATGCCCGGCCGGAGCATTGCCGCTCCAAGGCAAAAGCACACCAGAAAGCACGTTGCTTGCCAATACAATTTCATGGCCACCTCCCAAAGGCTAAATAGTTGCATCCATTCCATTCAGATATAGGGGAGAAGGCGGGGAAAGAAAACCGGGAAAAAAAGGGAATTATCGGGTAGGCGGACCAGGAAAAGTGCCGCGGTGGCCCGCGGCGGTCCCAGGGGGAAGGAATATCTTGGGTTAAGCTGTCTCGGCTCGGTCTTTATCCCTTATCACTCACAGCTGCACTGCTCCAAGGCCAGCTCTCCGGCGTTGCTGCCAGCCCGGCCTTCACCGGATTGTTCTCGATATACCATTTGGTGGTTTCAAAATGCTGTAAATCTCGAATATAGCGATCCCAATACTCCCTCTGCCACACCCGTCCTCCGGGGCTCTTTTCTTCCTGGGGCCGCCGCGGGCCACCGCGGCTCTGCTCTGTTTCTTGCTGGGACCGCCGCGGACCACCGCGGCTCTTTTCTTCTTCCTGCCGGGACAGCTGCAGATCCTTGCCGGAGCATGGGTCGCTGACGGTTCACTTACCATCGCCCCCGGGTCATCACGGCACATCAGGCTCTGCAGAGGAGGGTCTGCTCTCTCTATTCAGGTTCCGCTTCAGCAGCTGCAGCAGCTCCACCCTGTTGACCGGTTTGGCAAGGTAGTCATCCATTCCCGCTTCCAGGAAGCGTTCCTTGTCTTCGTCCATGGCGATTGCGGTCAGGGCGATGATGACCATCCCGGCCTGGTTCGCAAACTGGGCAGAGCTCTGGATGGCCTTCGTGGTTTCCATGCCGTTCAGGCGCGGCATCTGGATGTCCATCAGCAAGCAATCGAAGCTCTCCCGGCTAAGCAGCTCCAGGGCCTGCTCGCCGTCGGAGACCACCTCCAGGCTGTACCCAGCGGTTTCCAGAAATCGCTTCAGGCTCACCTGGGTCATGGGATCGTCGTCCACCAATAGGATTCTTCGGCCTGCAGCTCCTAGGGACGGCAGATCTTTTAGCCCCCTGTCTGCTCCAGAATTGCCGGGCAGGAAAAAAGGCAGGCTCACATATATGGTGGTGCCTTGGTCAATCCGGCTGTCCACAGCGGCGTTGCCGCCCATAAGATCGAGCAGCCTCTTGACCAGGGGCAGACCGAGACCGGCTCCCTCGTGCTTGCGGCTGTAGGGAGAATGAAGCTCTTCGGCCTGGGTGAAGGTTTCAAAGATGCGCCCCATATGATCGTCCGGGATCCCCGGGCCCGTATCGGAGACCAGGAACAGGAGCCGGCATGCTGTCGCTTCTGTGCGCGGCAGGTAGAAGATATCCACCCGGACCTCTCCCTCCTGGGTATACTTCAGGGCGTTTCCCACAAGGTTGAACAGAATCTGCGTCAACCGGGTGCTATCGCCGATGAGCACCTCGGGCACAGCTTCGTGGAGGTACAGCTGAAGCGTATTATTGCTCTGCTGAGCCGTCTGGCGAAAGATATCCTGGACCGATTGCATGACTTCCTTGAGCTTGAACCGCTCCTGGCGGAGATCCATCTTGTCGGCCTCGATCCGGGAAAGATCGAGAATATCGGTCAACAACCTGGTCAACCGCCGGCCCGAGGCCAGGGCGCTTTGTACAAACTCTTCCTGCTCCGGCTGCAGGAGGGTGGTCTGCAAGAGCTGCAGCATTCCCAGGATGCCGTTCAGCGGGGTTCGAATCTCGTGGCTCATATTGGCCAGAAACTCGCTCTTGGCCTTGTTGGCTGCCTCGGCCTTATCCCTGGCCTGCACAAGAGCCCTTTCAGCCGCCTTGCTCTTGGTCACCTCACGGGCCACGGCGTAGGTCACCCCTTGCTCGGGCCGGGGACGGGAAACCCAGCTCAGCCAGCAGTAGCTCCCGTCCTTGCAGCGATAGCGGTTCTCGAAGTTGACCACCCTTCCGCCCTGCCGCAGCTCCTGCTCCACGACCCGCACCGTGGACTCCACATCGTCCGGGTGCACGAGGCCCAGAAAGGATGTCCCCTGCAGCTCCTGCGGAGTGTAGCCCAGAACATCGAAGCAAGCGGGGTTGACCTTGAGGAAGGCAAAGGAATGGATATCGGCGATGCAGATGAAATCAAGGGACATGTCGAAGATGTCGGCCAGCTCCTGCTCAGCCTGCTTGTGCTCGGTGATGTCCTGAAACACCCCCTTGAGCTTGACCGGTCGGCCGTCGACGAGGACCGGCTCGCAGATGGTTCTCGTCCACAGCCTGTTGCCCCGTGCGGTGATGAAGCGAAGCTCCATGTCATACGGTTCGCCGCCGGTCATGGCCCGGTCGATGGCCTCGGAGAGCTTCGGCCGGTCCTGGGGATGAAAGAACTCGATGGCCTGGCGCAACGGCGGCCTGTAATCCGGCGGCACCTCGTGGATGCGATAGGTCTCCCGCGTCCAGCGGACCTCCAAGGTATCCACGTCGAGCTCCCAGCCTCCGACTCTGGCGATCCGGCCGGTTGCCTCCAGGAGCTCCTCGCTCTCGCGCAGGGACTGCTCCACCTGGGCCCGCTCCACTATCTGCCCGATGAGCTTGGCCGAGATGGCCAGACGCTTCTTGGCCAGCGCCTCGATAAACCGCGGGCGGGGAGGATAGGAATCGGCAGCCCGGCGGAGGGCTTCCCGGCTCACCTGGAAGCGCTCGGCCAGATTGCCCAGGGTGGCCTCGTCCTGCGGCGGAGTGCCGTAGCCGAGGCTGACGACCCCAATCGGCTTGCCGTTTGCAAAAATCGGCTCGGCATAGAGGCTGATGCCCCCGACACAGGGAATATCCGTAGCCTGTCCGGTTTGGATGGCCGGCTCGGCAGATTCCTTCCAGCAGCATTCATGGCAGAGCCAGCGGCCGCTGGCCAGAGCCTGCCGATTATCCTCCGTCTGGCAGAGCTCCCGGGAGGCGCTGTCCATGATCCGGCACCAGTGCGAAGAAAGCAGGCCGAGGGCATGATCCCCGTTGGCCTCATAAATGGCCAAGGAGGTGTCAAGCAGGTCAACGGCGTCCTCGGCAATGTCCTGCAGGCTTCCCCAGCCTACAGAGTCCAGAATCAGGCGGCAGGTGTTGAGCTCTGTCAAGCGTCCATAAGGGGGTTCATAGGACGCGCGGCTATCAAGGGGGAGGGCGGCGTTTTTAGGAGAGAAGCTGCCAGGCTCTTTTAAATGCCTGTGACAATCTTTGTTCTGCCTGATGATCTCTTCCAGATGCTCGATCTTTTTTTCCAGCTGGGCATAGGTTGGCTTTTTTTCCATCTATGGTCTCATGTAGTTGCAAGTGATGCGGCTGATCTCTGCCATATCCCAACAAGAAACCTCTTTGCAAGCAGACCTTTCTGAACACAAGCCAAAGTTAAGACCCGGCCCTATCTCCGACTTCTTTTCTGTTGCTGTAATATTTGTTTCGTATCATACGAGCATGAGAATCTTTTCCTTCAACTCCGTCAAGCTCCGGCTGCGGCCTCGGTCAAGCTTTGGCGCACGATCTCCCCGGCGATGCTGGGCAGAGGAAGGACGAGATCCACGCATCCCAGCCGAATAGCCTCCTGCGGCATGCCGAAAACCACGCAGCTGTCTTCATCCTGAGCCATGGTGAAGGCTCCGGCTTGATGCATCTCCTGCATGCCCCTGGCTCCGTCGTCCCCCATTCCGGTCATGATGACGCCGATGGCGTTCTTGCCGGCATAGCGCGCTCCGGATCGGAAGAGTACGTCCACCGAGGGACGATGCCTGGAGACCAGAGGGCCGTCCTTGATCTGCACCTGGTAGCGGGCGCCGCTTCGCTTCAACAGGAGATGCCGGTTTCCCGGTGCAATGAGCGCTTGTCCGCGGAGCACTGTATCGCTGTCCCGGGCCTCTTTCACCGTAATGGAGCACAGGCTGTCCAGCCTCTTGGCGAAGCCGGTGGTGAAATGCTCCGGCATATGCTGCACGATAACGATCCCGGGGCTGTCCATGGGCATGCCCTCCAACAGGACGCGCAGCGCTTCCGTACCCCCGGTTGAGGCCCCCACCAGGACGACCTTCTCCGTGGTCCTGAACATTTCCGCCGGCTTGGCCCTGCCCTGAGGAAGAACGGAGTCGGCGCTCCGCTTGGGCTCGACCTTGACCGAGCTTCTCTGCGGGGAAGAGAGGTTCTTCAGCTTGGCCTCGGCTGCAGCCTTGACTGCATCGCAGATTCTGACCCTGGACTCCTCGAAAAATTGCTTGGTTCCCAGCTTCGGCTTGGTGATAATGTCCAGGGCCCCGCACTCCATGGCCTGCAGGGTCAGATCGGAACCCTTTTCCGTGAGCGTGGAGCAGATAATGACCGGCAGAGGATGCTGGGACATGATCTTTTTCAAAAAGGTTATGCCGTCCATCCTGGGCATCTCGATGTCCAGGGTGATGACGTCCGGAACCTCCTGCTCCATCTTGCTGACGGCCAGAAAGGGATCTGCGGCCGCACCGATCACCTCGATCTTCGGGTCGGACTCCAGTATATCTGTCAGGGCCTGGCGGACAATGGCGGAATCGTCCACCACGAGCACTTTAATCAGGGACTTGGCCATGCTTCACCTCGAGGTTTTTAATCGGCCTGGAGAGCTTTTTGACCCACACCTCTCCGGTGTGGCTGGCAAAGAACAGCTTTCTCCCCCTGTTTCCACCGACATCGGTAACCAGGATGCAAAAGCCGAGCTCATAGAGAGCATCCAAAGCGGACTCCACGTTCTCCCAGCCGACCCGGAACCCTCCCTCTTCTCCCCATTGGCCGTACATCTGAGCCCCGCCGAAAACCTTGACCTCGGTCCGGCAAGGCTTGACGCCGAGAGCTCTGAGCTCCTGCGCGACGGCATGAATGCTGCTGTCCACGAAACGTCCGGTACTCTCCTGCTCCGTACTCTTCCAGCCCTTGGAACGGGGAAGTATGCCGTGGGTTATGGCCCCCACTCCCAGCTGAGGCGCAAACATGGTCACTGCAACGCAGGAGCCCAGAACTGTGCTGACAAGCATGGGGCTGCCGTCGGAGACGATGAACTCGCCGGGCCGCAAATAAACCGAGGACCAGTCAGCAGTCGGGTTCAATATGGGCGCCATGAGCTTGGTGTTCTTTTTCAGATCCTTCATTGCATCCTCGTATGAAGTTGCCAAGTTCAAAGTCCAGGCTGTTGCTGCGCCAAGGACTGTGCGCAGCAAAAGGGCGTTACAGCTTGCGGTAGATGGTCGGCTTGCTCTGCAGCAGAGGAAGATCCATTCCTGAGAGGGTCTCCGAATGGCCGATAAAAAGAAAGCCTCCCTGCTTCAGACACCTTACCAGCTTGTGGAACAGCTGCTCCTGTACCTCCCGTTCAAAGTAGATGATCACGTTGCGGCAGAAGATGAGATCCATCTTCTCCCGGAAGGAAAAGGGGTCCATGAAGTTGAGCTGCCGGAAATGGACCTTCTTGCGCAGCTCGGGCGCGATGCGGAGCAGCTTCTTCTTCCTGTCCTTGCTGCGCAGGAAGTACTTGGAACGCAGGTTCCAGGGCACCTTTTGCGTCGTGTCCTCTCTGTAGACGGCCCGAGCCGCTTTATCCAGAACCTCCCGGGATATATCGGTGCCCAGAACCTCGAAGTCCCAGCCGGCCTGCTCGGTTAAGCATTCAGCCAGAATCATGGCCATGGAGTAGGGCTCCTCCCCGGTGGAACATCCGGCGCTCCAGGCAGTCAGCCGGCCCGGCTGAAGCCTGTCCGTCCAGTGCGGCAGGAGCTCGTTGGCCAGGAACTCGAAATGCGAGGCCTCCCGGAAAAACTCCGTTTTGTTGGTGGTAACCACATCTATGAGATGCGGCAGCTCGCTCTCCTGGCCCTCCTCACTGAAGACGTACTCGCGGTAATCCTTGTAGCTGGAAAGCTGCAAGCTTCGCAGCCGCTTGTTCAGCCGAGACTCGAGCATGGTCTTTTTGGAGCGCGGCATCTTGATGCCCAGCGAGCCCTGAATAAACTCGGCGAAACGTTTGAACTCCCTGTCTGTCATCTCCTCCGGAGGCGACCACGGCTTTTTCTGGCTAACGGCCTGTGTTTTCTCCATCCCCTTCCCCGGGCTGGTATAAGACGTTGCAGAGTATGGATTCAGAAAGCCAAGCCATTACACGGCATTCTCCAGGCCGGACTCCACCGGCTCGCCTTCCCTGGCTGAGGCCATGTCCTCCAGCTCCTGCTGCGAGAAGAGCTCCTGGACATTGAGCAAGATAACGAACTGCTCCTCCAGCTTACCGATGCCGGTAATAAAACGTCCCCTGATTCTGCTCCCCAGCTGCGGCGGAGGCTCTATCTGCTCCGGTGCAATCTCCAGAACCTCCTGCACGCCGTCCACCAGAGCTCCCATTATGGTGGACTCGTTCTCCAGCTCCACTTCCACAATGATGATGCAGGTATCGATGGTCTGCTCAGCTTCATGGAGGTCGAACTTCCGCCGCAAATCCATAACCGGAACAGCGTGTCCCCGGACGTTGATCACACCCCGCATGAAAGGCGCTGTTCGAGGTACTTTGGTAATCGAGGTGAATTCCAGAACCTCCCGGACCGATTGGATGTTGAGCCCGTACAGCTCCTCATCAAGATAGAACGTCAGGTAGGTATTGCTCTGAATATTCGACTGTTCAGCCATGTAAAACTCCTTATGCCGCTTGGCCATTCAATTCGGCAGTTATTATATGCATACTATTGATGACGCACCTGCAATAATTTGGGCTCGACGGTTTCAAGAACAGGGATATTCTTACAAGGCAAGCCCCAATAGCTCATCAGTAACGTTCAAACTCGGCGTCCTCTTCGTCTTCCGCCTCAGAGCTCATATCCAGAACAACGCCCTTCTTTTTCTGGCTAGCCTTTCCTGCAGCCTTTCCCCGCTCCTCTTGTTGCGACCGGGATCCTTTCCTGGCCTGGCCAGCCTTTTGGGTCTTGGCGCTCTTGCCGCGCCGCTTTGAGGAGCGCCGCTCTTCAATGGTGAAGAAGCTTATCGTCTCTTGCAGCTGCTGTGCCTGCGTGGAGAGCTCCTCCGAGGTTGAGGACAGCTCTTCCGAGGAGGAAGCGTTTTGCTGCACCACCTGATCCAGCTGCTGAATGGCCTTGTTTATCTCCTCGGCACCGGAGCTCTGCTCCTTGCAGGCGGCGTTGATCTCCTGGACGAGCTCGGCTGTTTTCTGGATGTCCGGAACCATCTTTTCCAGCATCTGCCCTGCCTTTTCAGCCACAGCCACACTATTGGAGGACAGGTCGCTGATCTCGTTGGCCGCCTGTCCGGAGCGCTCGGCCAGCTTCCGCACCTCGGCCGCCACCACCGCGAACCCCCTACCGGCGTCCCCGGCCCGAGCGGCCTCGATGGCGGCGTTCAAGGCTAGCAGGTTCGTCTGCCGGGCGATCTCCTCAATGATGCTGATCTTCTCGGCGATATCCTTCATGGCCTTGACCGTCTCCTGCACCTGCTGCCCGCCCTCAGAGGCGTCCTGGGCCGCCTGCTGGGCGATCTTTTCGGTCTGGGCGGCGTTCTCGGCATTCTGCTGGATGTTGGAGCTCATCTGCTCCATGTTGGAGGAGACCTCTTCCAGGTTGGAAGCTTGCTCAGTGGCGCCTTCGGAGAGCTGCTGCGAGGAGGAGCTCATCTCCTCGCTTCCAGAGGCCACCTGCTCAGAGGCGGTCTGTACCTCCTCCACGATGCTCCGGAACTCGGTGACCATGGCCTGCAGCCCTTCCATGAGCTCGTCCTGCTCGGATCGCTTTTCGACATTGACGGTCAGGTTGCCTTCGGACAGCTCCCGGGCCATGTCCATGATCGACTTTTCGGCCTCCACCAGGGAGCGGAGGGCGATCATGAGCTCGTCATGCTCTGATCTCTTCTGCACCTCCACCTGCAGGCTCCCCTGGGCGACCTCCTGGGCCAGATGGACGACCTTGTTCAGGGAGTCGATGAGCTGGTTGAGGTTGTTCTTGATCTCCCGGAAGTCTCCCTTGTACTCATCCGTGATGCTATCCGGGATATCCCCCTTGGCCACCCGTTCCACGTACTCGGCCATGACGTTGAAGGGCGCCACAAAGGTCTCGATGAGCGAGTTGATCCGGTCCACCAAGCTTGCCCAGTCCCCGTGGTACTTCTCCTGATCCCCCCGCGTGTCCAGCTTGCCGTCGCTCACGTTGTCGATGAGCTCGTTCAGGTCCAGGAATATGGTCCGCAGGTTGTCCAGAAGCAGGTTCATGTTGTTCTTGATCTCGTTGAAGTCCCCCTTGTACTCGTCCGCGATGTTCTCCGGCAGATCACCCTTGGAGATGCGGTCCACGTACTCGGCCATCATGTTGAACGGAGCCACGAAGGTGTCGATGAGCGAGTTCACCCGGCCCACCAGGCTTGCCCAGTCCCCGTGGTACTTCTCCTGATCCCCTCGGGTATCCAGCTTGCCGTCGCTCACGTTGTCGATGAGCTCGTTCAGGTCCAGGAATATGGTCCGCAGGTTGTCCAGAAGCAGGTTCATGTTGTTCTTGATCTCGTTGAAGTCCCCCTTGTACTCGTCCGCGATGTTCTCCGGCAGATCACCCTTGGAGATGCGGTCCACGTACTCGGCCATCATGTTGAACGGCCCGATGACAGCCTCCAGGACCTCGTTCAGGCCCTGCACCACCCGCTTGTACTTCCCCTCGAACTTGTCTACGTCAACCCGGGTATCCAGCTTGCCTTCAACAACCGAATCGGACAGTTGATTGATCTGCTCCAGAAAGCCTTCTTCCTGAGTGATATCCGTTACATACTCCAGGGCGCCGACAACGTTTCCGGCCTCGTCGTGCAGCGGGGTACCGGTATAGCGGACGGGCAGCTCCCCGGAAGGGAGCATGGCTACGGTATCGGCCGTGAACTCCGAGTCCTGCTGCATGGCCTGTCGCAGCCGGCAGTGCTCGGTATTGCAGTGCTCGGTATTGAAGAGCTGAAAACATTTCTGCCCCAGGACCGTCTCGGTGGTTTGACCCACGGCCCGGGCTCCGGCCTGGTTCATGTAGGTCACGTTGAACTCTTTATCCACGGCCATGACCGGCGTGGGGACCAGATTCAGTATGTTGGCCTTGAACTCGCACTCCTGAAGCGCCTGTCTGAGCTGAGCCGCATCCGCATCCGCCGCAGCCGCATCCGAAGAAGGCCTGGCTTGGTTTTGTTGCTGCGCTTCCGGTTCCTCCGACTGTTCAAAAATGTTTTTTCGTTCCGTCATAAGTCTTGCTCCTTGGAGGTTGGGTTGAGAATGGCTGCATCCTCCCGCAACCTTTGTAAAAGTTCTCGGGTCGCCTTTTTATAGGCCAGCGCTCCAGTGGACCTCGGTGCGTAGGTATATATGCTCTCTCCGTTGGCCGGAGCCTCGAACAGCCGAACGTCCTGACGGATGTAGCTTTCAAAGACCGACTGTCCGTATTGATCGCGAATGCTGTGCATGTTCTGCCGGGCGGCCCTGGAGCAGGGATGGACAATGGTCAGCAAAATGCCCAGGAGCTTGGGCGCCCTGTTCATGCCGGCCTTCATCCTCTCCAGGGCCTGATCGAGATTGGCCAGCCCTTCCAGGCTCAAGTACTCCGGCTTGACCGGGATGAGATAGTAATCGGCCGCCACCAGCCCGTTGACCGAGAGCAGGGACAAAGAAGGGGGGCAGTCCAGAACGATGCACTCGTAGCTGTCCCGGACCCTGCTCAGCTGCCGGACAAGGCGTTTTTCCCGGCCTTTGATGTTGGCCAGGGTCAAATCGGTATGGGCCAGGTCCATGTGGCCGGGACAGATATCGAGCCGCTTTTGCGAACAGGAGCGCACCACCTCCTCCAGCGGCAGTCCGTCCAGAAGGGCGTCTGCCATGGAAGGCTGCAGAGAGGACCTGGAAAGACCCAGGCTCAGAGCTGCCGAGGCCTGACTGTCCAGATCCAGCAGCAGGGTCCGGAGGCCTTCCCTGGCCAGGCCTGCGGCGAGATTGACGCTGGTGGTCGTCTTCCCGGTGCCCCCCTTGTTGTTGATAACGGCCAGAATCAATGGCTTATCTCCTTTTGGTTTTCTTAACGAAGCTGTTTTTATCCTTCCGGGAGAAGCCCATCTTCTGCCAAAAGCCCCTTGCTTCCGGGCGCACCCGGTCGGCCTGGAGCGTTTCAAACTCCTGCTGCATCCGCTCGATGACCTGGCTAGCCAAACCGCGACCCCGGTGTTCGGGCGAGATCTCTATGGAATAAATCGTCAGCTGTCCGGGATGCACCTTGGCCCGCATCTTTCCCACCCGTTCCCGGTTCAGTTCAATATTGAACCAGTCATACCGGCTGTCTCTTCTTCGTTCTCGATAAACAACCAGATCTCCACAGGGGCTCATAGCTTACTTAACAGGCCTCCCGTCTCTTGGAGGACAGGGCAACAACATCCAGGGTCTTCTGAATCAGCAGGTTGCACTTGCTCTCAATGGGATAGCCGTGCCCCGGATAGATGCACTGCACATCACGGCTCGCAAGCTTCTCCAGAGCGGTCAGGAATCCCTCCCTGTAGGCGGAGTTCACTCGCAGAAAGGTAAACGGCGTATCCCCGGAAAAAAGGATCCTGCTCAGCGGGGCATACAAGCAGATGGAATCGTGGGAATGACCCGGGATATGGATGACCTCGCAGAGCTCGTCCCCGCAGTGGATGAGCTCCCCGTCCCGCAAGCAGCGGTCGACCTCATAGACCGAGGAGGAGAAAGCGAGCACTCTGGGGCTGAAGCGCTCCATAATGCGTGACAGCACCCCGGTATGATCGTAGTGGTTATGGGTAATGATCACCTGATCGATCTTTTTTTTGCCCAGCCCTGTATTCAAGGATTCCAGGCGCATCACAATATCCGGATCGCGACCGACATCCACAAGGGTATTGACATCCTGGAGCGCATTCCAGTTTCCCAGAATGCAGTAGACCCTGGAGGTATAGGTGGAGCTTTGCTCGTTGAAGTTGAAAACCCGCATGCCTCATACTCCCGGGACGTCTGTTGCAACCTTCCTGTACAAGCGGGCGTGGGAAACCACCGGCTCGAACAATCCGCTGACCTCCCCGGGAAGGTATTGGGTCTGCTCCATTACGAGAAAGCCATTTTTTTCCAGGGCCCCATAAAACATTTTCAGGACTTGGATGCGTTCCTCAGGCTGAAAATGGAGCAAAACGTTCTTGCACATGACGAGCGAGACGTTGGTTCGCACCGGCTGCAGGCTCAGCAGATCGTGCTTCTGGTAGACAATGCTATCCCGAATCTCCTTTTTCACCTGCACGTACCCCGATCCATCCAGGTTTTGAAAATACTTATTCAGGATGTCCTCGGGGACGCTCTTGATCTGATCCCGGCGATAGATTCCCTGCTTGATGATCTCCTCGAACTGAGTGCTCTCATCGATATCCGTGGCGTGAATGGTGATGTACCTGAACTGCTTCTCACCCAGGTTCTCGCGGAGCATGAGGGCCAGGGAGTAAGGCTCCGGACCCATGGCGCAGCCGGCATCCCAGATGTGGATGTAGCGTCTCCGTCTGAGCTCCGGGATGGCATGGCTCTGAATGACGTTCAGGGTAAGGCGGTCCCGGTAAAAGTAGGTAAAGGCCATAACTCTTGCTAGCTCATTGCACCAGCTGCGTTTCCTGGGCCTGGATCTCGCGCAGGAGGGGTTCCACATCAATGATCAGGGCCATGCTCCCGTCGCCCTTGATGGTCGCTCCGGAGATGCCCTGCACATCCTTGTAGATCCGGCCCAGATTCTTGATCACCGTCTGCTGCTGTCCGATGACCTCATCCACTACCAAGCCCACCGGGCTGTCCTCGGTGCTCACAATGACCACCTGCTCGATTGGCGGGGGCTCTCCATGGATGGCGAACCAGTTCTGCAGCCGGATGTAGGGAACCAGCTGCTCTCGAAGCGGGATGAACCTGCCGCCCCTGGCCTGCTGTTTGTCCTCCTGGGTGAGCTCCACGCACTCGCTTACAGCTGAGAGGGGAATGATGTAGTACTCCTGCTGGATGCGCACCTGGAGGCCGTCTATAATGGCCAGGGTCAAGGGGAGCTTGACTGTAACGAGCGTGCCCTCGCCTTTTTGGCTCTCCACCTCGATGCTTCCCCGCAAGGCCTCTATATTGCTTTTAACCACATCCATGCCCACCCCGCGTCCGGAAACGTCGGTCACCTCCTTGGCCGTGGAAAATCCCGGAGCGAATATGAGCTGAAACAGCTCCTTCTCGCTTAAGGAAGCCGACTCGGAGACGAGGCCCTTCTCCACTGCCTTGTCCCGCAAAACCTCGGGATCCAGGCCTTTTCCGTCGTCCTTGATGCTGATGAGCACGCTGCCTCCGGAATGCCTGGCCGAGAGGCTCACTGTTCCCTGCCTCGACTTCCCGGCTTGCTCACGCTTTGCCGGGGGCTCGATTCCGTGATCGATGCTGTTGCGCAGCAGGTGCATCAGGGGATCGTTGAGCCGTTCAATGACCGTCTTGTCCAGCTCGGTCTCCGCTCCTTCGGTCACCAGCTCGATTTCTTTTCCCATCTCCGAGGCCAGATCGCGAACCACGCGGCGAAAGCGGCTGAAGGTGGAGCCGATGGGCAGCATACGTATACCCAGGGTGCCGTCCCGCAGCTCGTCGCTGAGGCGTTCTATCTCCTCGGCAACTCCGGAGAGATCCTGGTCGCTGCGTTCGTCCGCCAGCTGGCTCAATCTGGCCTGGGCGATAACCAGCTCCCCCACCAGGTCCACGAGCTGGTCCAGCTTGGCCGCAGGCACGCGCAGACTGGATACTGACTCCTGCTCCTTGCGCTTGGCCCTCGCCTCGCGGACCGTATTCTGCTCCGCCAGGGCGGCCTGGACTGCACCCTGGCTGACGACCCCGGTATCGGAGAGCATCTTGCCCAGAGGCTTCATTTCCTGAAGCACTGCATTGAGCTCCTCTTCCCGCACATCGCCGCGTTCCAGGAGAATCTCTCCCAGCCGCTTATACACAGGATCGTCTCCTTCTATCTCCTTTCCTTCATCGATAACCTGAATCAAGAGCTCGGAATCGTCCTCCACGAAAATGAAGACATCCTGAATGGCGTTCTTGCCCTGGGACGTGCTCAGGATAATATCCCACCAGAAATAGCACTGCTCCGGGTCCAATTCCGAGAGCTGCGGAATGTTCTCCACATGGGCCAGCATGTAGCATTCCCCGAGCTCGCGGAGCTCGTCCAGAAGATGGAGCGGGTTGGTCCCGGTGCTGAAGATATGCGGTGCCGGCTTGAAACGGATGCGGTAAATACTCGAATCGGCCGCTACACTTTCCATTTTGTCTCCGCCGCTGGCTTCCGCCTCCCCGGAAGCAGCCTGCTCTGAGCGCTCCCCTTCAGAGGAGGGATGGTATTGCCGCATTCTTCCCACGATTCGCTGAATCTCCTCTACATCAGCGGTATCCGGATTGTGCAGCAAGCACTCGATCTGATCCTTGGCCGCGAAGGTCAGATCCAGCAGCTCCTTGCACACCTCCAGCTCTCCGTTGCGCAGGAGGTCGAACACGGTCTCCACCTCATGGGTAAACTCGGCTATGGAATCAAAGCCGAACATGGAGCCGGAGCCCTTGAGGGTGTGCAGGGCCCGGAAGACCCGATTGATGAGCTCAAAATCTCCAGGATGCTCTTCCAGCTCCAGAAGCGAGCTTTCCAGCTCGGGCAGCAGATCGTTTGCTTCTTCATAAAAGGCTTGATTCATTTGATTATCCGAGGACATAAGCTTTCCTTTGCTGATGCAATTCTGGATACAATAGCGCTAGGTTGCCGCAAACCTCTCCCACTGAATCGCTCGGAGCTCCTCCTTGAAGCCGGCACTCATCTGGGCGTCCTGCTCAAAGGCCTGGATGTAGAGGATCTCGTTTTGGGCCGAAAAAAAGGCCTCCACCACCTGAGGATCGAAATGGCTGCCCCTGCCCTCACGGATGATCTCGAAGGCCTTGTCCAGGGTATGAACCTCCTTGTAGGGACGCTTCGAGGTGAGGGCGTCAAAGACGTCGGCAATGGCCGTAATCCGTCCGCTCAGGGGAATCTCCTCCCCCTGAAGCCCCTTAGGATAGCCTGAGCCGTCCCACTTCTCGTGGTGGGTCAGGGAGATGGTCTCGGCCATGCGAATGATATCCAGGCTCGAGCCCTGCAAGATCTGCCCTCCGATGGTGGTGTGCGTCTTCATGATCTCCCATTCCCCGGGGGTGAGTGCTCCCGGCTTGAGCAGGATGCAGTCAGGGATGCCGATCTTGCCCACATCATGCATGGGTGCGGCGTAGTAGATGGACTCCGCAGTCTCCCCGTTCAGGCCCATGACCTTGGCGACCACCGAGGCGTAGCGCCCCAGCCGCCAGATATGATTCCCGGTCACCTCGTCCCGGTACTCGGCGGCGCTGCACAGCCGAAAGATGATCTCCCAGGAGGAGGACTTGACCTGTTCCATGGCCTCACGGAGCTGTTGCGTCTTGTCCTGGACATCGGACTCCAGCTCGTGTTGATACTCCAGCATATGATCGTGGAAGGCCTTGACCTTGACCAGGGACTTGACCCGGGCCAGCAGCTCCGTCTTTTCAATGGGCTTGATCAAGAAGTCGTCAGCTCCGAGCTCAAAGGCCTGCACCCTCTTGGCGACATCGTGGAGCGAGCTGATCATGATCACCGGAATGAGCTCGGTTGACGCATCGTCCTTGAGCTGCCGGAGCACCTCGAAGCCGTCCAATTGCGGCATGATGATGTCCAACAGGACGACATCTGGGCCTTCTTTCGAGATGGCCTGCACAGCCTGACCTCCGTCAGCCGCTTCCAGGGTTCGGTAACCTGCCTCCTCAAGGCCGTCAGCTATCATCTTTCGGACGTTCGCCGAATCGTCAGCAATCATGATCGTGTGCTTCATTGAGAGGTACCTTGTGCCGCAATCGCTTCCGCTGAGATCACCGCTCCTCCATCCGTTTGAAAGGCTCGGCTCCTGTCTCACTTCCCAGACAAAGCCGCAGACCTCGTATGAAACTCGACTTCCCAACCCCTCACCCGGCACTCAGTTTGACTTCAATTAATTGCCAATGAGTCAGGGCAGCGGGAGGCTGCGCTGACTACTTCAAAAGCTTCTGCACAACCCCGAGTACCTGAGGCGGCTTGAACGGCTTGACGATCCAGCCCGTGGCCCCCGCGCTCTTGCCTTCCTTCTTCTTTTCATCCTGCGACTCGGTGGTCAGCATGACAATGGGAATGAACTTGTAGCCCGCCTTGGCGCGAACATTCTTGATGAGCTCGATGCCGTCCATATTGGGCATGTTCAGGTCGGTGATAATCATGTCCACCGTACCCTGCAGCTTATGCAGGGCGTCTTTTCCGTCTGTGGCCTCCACTACCTCGTAGCCGGCATCCTGAAGTGTAAAGCTCACCATCTGGCGGACACTGGAGGAGTCGTCCACGGTCATGATAGTTTTGCCCATATGCCATACCTCCTGGTATTCATCTAACTGGCAACGCTTGAAGACAATGCGCAAGCGGGTCTTTCAGCTCAGTCCTGCCGGAGAAAGCAGCTTTCCTCGGAACACAGACAGCAGGTCTGCTCCAGCCCGGAACCTGTAATCAAGTCTTCAAGGCGTTCCTTCGGCGGGTGGCTGGTTCGGATCGTTTTGCCGCTTGCCGCACAGGTCTTCTGGGCCGAGCAGAGGACCTGGAGCAAGGTCAGGTCTCCTCCGGCAAGATCGGAGATATCAAGCTCAACAACATCCCAGCCGTTCAGGGCCTCCAGCACCTGCTTGCTTAGCTCTGAGGCCCGCTCCACGCTATAGCTCCCGGTGAGAGCGATAGCCTTGGCTTGCTTGGACTGCATGACTGCCCCTCCTTTTTTTGACTGTGAGATCAGAACAGCTCCACGTTGTCTCCGAACTCACTATGGTCAGCCTCTTGGGCGATATCTTGGCTGGAGAACGTCTCTTCTTCTGCAGCCTCCGCCTCTGCTGTGGCGTGCTGCAGATGGACCATACGTTCAGATTCCATGGTGTAGCGTTCCAGGAGCCGGTTCAACTGCTCCGAGAGCCTTTCCGGATCGTAGTCCGGGCACAGGTATCTGATCTGCCGCGCCATGTATTCCAGCCGTTGAATGGCTCCTGCCAGCTCCTCACTTACCTCTTTTTCCGAGATATCCTTGTGGATCGAGGCCTCAACATCTCCGTGCAGGGCTTGGCTCTGCTGCCGGAAGGATTCGGACAGACCGGTCACGGACTCGTTGGAGGCCTGGAGGTCTCGAACCAGCTGATCCATTCGATTGGCCAGATCCTTTTCCTTCTGGGCCAGGGAACGGGAATGCTCTGCATTTTGGGTCAGCTCCTCCGAGGTCCGGCTGATGCTGGACAGTACCTGGGATATCTCCTGGGCTTGGGCGTTCGACTCCACGGAGAGCTTGCGGACTGATTCAGCCAGTACTCCCAGCGGCAGCCCCCGATCTCCGGTATGCGCAGCCTTGACGCTCGCATTGATGGCGATGAGCTCGATCTCGTCGCCGATGTCCTCCACCTGGACAGCAAACTCATCAAGCTCACCCACTGTCTGGGCCAGCCGGCTCATCCGCTCCATCAGGCCTTCCAGCTTGGCTACCATGCTGCGGGTAGGCTCCAGGAACTGAGCAATCTCCTGCTCAAACCGCTGCAGAACCGAGCCCTCTTGACTGCTTTCCGGGGCCAGGAAACGCTGCAGATCGGCTGTGATCTCGCCGATGCTCCTTGCGATGCGCTCCAGGCTGCTTCGCACCTGCCGTGCAGCCTGGCCAAAGTCCTTGCGGGTGGACTCGACCTGCGAGGCCTGCAATCGACCCAGCTCCCCCAGCCAGATGGCCAGATCCTCCGGATCGGTGGCTGCATCCCCGCTGCCGATCCGGCCGTGCAGGAGATCGTGCATTTCCTGCAGCAGGCGGCTGGCATGCTCCAGCTGCTGTCTGGTGATGTCGTGAAACTGAACCGAGGACACCACCTCTCCCACCGCTGTCGCCACCTGCTCGGCTCTGTCCTTGAGTCTGGAGCCCAGCTCATCAGCCTGCTGCTGGGCCTCGTACACTCCTTCCAAAGAGCGGCTTAAGCGATTGAGGATCTTCGCGGCATCCTCCACCTGGAGATGATGCACCTTTTCCGTTTCCTGTCTCGCCTCGGCCAGCATTGTCTCCATCACTGCCAAGCGGGAGCTTATCTCCTTGGAGTAGGAAGCCGTTTTCTGGGATAAGCGCTCCACATCGTCTGCGAGTATGGAGAAATCCTGGCCCTGGGTCCCGAGTCGGGCGCTTTCAATGCGGGTGGAGATGGCCAAGACGCGGAGCCTTCGTATCAGAGGGCTGAACCGCCGGGTAAGCTCTCCCAAGTGCTGCCGCGCTTCGATGAGCTGGCGCAAGTGCTCCAGAAGGCCCTCGGTCTCCCGGCCGGTGGACTCCCGGAAGAGCTCCTCGATTTCCTGCTGCAGAGCCGTAAAGGTTTGCTGCAGATTTTTCCCCGAGGCTGTCTCGGCCAGTTGACCGGCCTGCTGCGACAGCTCACGGGAACGACTGGAAAAGTCATGTATGTCTCGGCCCAAATCGAGAAAAACTTCTTCCTTATCCGCAATCACTCGGGAGAGCTGACGGCTGAGCTCCCGGAGCTCCGGACCCCAGGCTTGCAGAGACTCGAGCAGCTCCGAAGCATGACCTTCTAGGGCTGATTCCACTGTTTCTCCTTATTTCGACAGTCAAAGCTTTTAAACAACATATTGTTTTTATTGCTGATATTGATGGGCTCCCTTGACTGGGCATGCTTTTGACTTATCTCTTGATTTTTTACTTAACTCAGCAATTTCCTTCTTCGCTATGCGCTATGCGTACAAACTGTGAACCGTGAACTGGGAGCTTTGAGCTCTCAAGCCTTATGTAAACCCGCCTTAATCGACCTCATGATCTAATCCAAGTTTCATGCCAAAAAAAATCCGAAAAATTCGGCTGAATGAGGGCTTATAGTTGGCTACCACCAAGGGAGGTTTTTAGCAGTAACCAGCCGGCTTAAGCGTGCAGCAGTGAGCTGCAGAAAAAGTCTAAGCTCAGGTATGACGCGAGATGAGCTCCAAAGGGAGAAAGCAGCCAAGCAAGGCTGGATGGTGGCTGGGTCAGCCGAGGCGAGCTCTTGCAGTCGCCTTGCAGGCCATCTCCTTTTCAAATCCGATTTGAATGCATTCAAATCGGATTTGAAAAGGGATGCGCTCGTCGCAAGGCAGCCAAATAGTAGCAACTGTCAGGCTCGATAAGCAGGCCGCAAGCAACAGAAGAGGCAGCGAAGCAAGGAAAAGCGCTAGCAGCCAAAAGGAGCCTTGAGGCGAAAGTCCAGGCCAATAGATGACTTACGGGGATCCTGGCCTGAGCCTCCCCGCATATAAATCCTATTTATAATCCCGGCGGCAAGCCATCAGCGCCGCTCGTCGATATGCATGTAATCGCGCTTGTTCGCCCCGGTGTAGACCTGACGGGGACGATGCAGCCTCCAGTGCGGGTCCTCTATGCTCTCCTTCCACTGGCTGATCCAACCCGGCAAGCGGCCGATGGCGAACATCACGGTGAACATATTGAGCGGAATGCCGATGCTTCGCAGGACAATGCCGCTGTAGAAGTCCACATTGGGATAGAGATGGTGATCTATGAAGTAGGGATCGTTCATGGCCGCATCTTCCAGCTGCAGGGCGATGTCCAGAAGCGGATCGTCCAGCTTCAGCTTGTTTAGCAGCCGGTGGCAGACCTGCTTCATAATCCGGGTCCGTGGATCGTAGGTTTTGTAGACCCGGTGGCCGAAGCCGGGAAGCCGAAAGGGATCGTCCCTGTTTTTGGCCCGGTTGATATAGGGGACCGGATCGCCGCCATGATCCCTGATCTCCTGAAGCATCTCCACCACGGCCTGATTCGCCCCGCCGTGCAGCGGGCCCCACAGGGCGCAGATGCCGGCGGATATGGCGGCGTAGATATTCACCCGGGCGCTGCCCACCAGCCGAACCGCAGCGGTGGAGCAGTTCTGCTCGTGATCGGCGTGCAGAATCCAAAAAACCTCCAGAGCCCGCACGATATCGTGGTCGACCTTATAGGGCCGCACCGGAGAGTCGAACATCATGTTCAGGAAGTTGGGTACATAGGTGAGGTCCGGCCGGGGATAGATGATCTCGTGCCCCCGGGAGAGCTTGTAGGAGATGGCCGCCATGGTCCGAACCTTGGAGATGAGGCGGGCGAAGGTTACCGTGCGCTCCTCTTCGTTTGATGTACTGCTCAGCTCCGGATAGAATGAAGGCATGGCATTGACCATGGAGGACAGGATGCCCATGGGATGGGCCCTGCGGGGAAAGTTGTCGAAGAAGTGAAGCATGTCGCGATGGATGAGGGAATGATCGTTGAGCAGGACCGAGAACCGGGTCAGCTCCTTGCGGGTGGGCAGCTCCCCGTTGATGAGCAGGTAGGCGGTCTCGGTGAAAGTGGAGTACTGAGCCAGCTGCTCTATGGGGATTCCCCTGTATCTCAGGATGCCCTCCTCCCCGTCCATGAAGGTGATTTTGCTGGCGCAGCTTCCGGTATTCGCAAAGCCGGGGTCATAGGTGATAAGCCCGGTCTCCTTGCGCAACTTATTGATATCAATAGCTTTTTCGCCTTCGGTGCCTTCAATGAGAGGCAGCTCGTAGACCGATTCACCAAGGCTGAGTTTGGGTTTTTCCGACATGTTCACCTCTCCCTGGAGAGCTCCTGATTGATTTCGCCTATTAGACGGCGAGGATATGGTTAAGAATCTGGAGGGTTCAAAGTTCCAGGTTCACAGCCAGTTCACGGTTAAAAGAATCAACTCCAATGGACGCATGCCAACCCTCTATGTAAAGTGTGTGCTATGCTCATCCCCTCCTGCTGGGACGTCGATCATTGTGGGGCAAACCCGTTTGATATGCAAGAGGAAAGGATTTCAAAACCTTAACGGCCAGACTATTCCCTGAAGACGGATGCCCCGGACCGGTTGCCGAATTGAACCTTGAACTTTCCAGATCCAAGAGAGCTGACAGCAAAGCCATGAACCACTATCGAGAGCAAAAGAACCTGAGCAGCCCCAGCAAAGCTGCAGCAGTCCTACAGGCCTCCTGCAGGGCCGGGATCCCCTTCTGGGCCTTTATTTTTTTCCTGCTTTCCCTTTGCGGGCTTTCCCTTGTCCAAGCCGCTGCCGACCCTTTTGCGCCGGTGAAGGACCACTTGCGCCAAGAGGGCATCGAACCGGAGCTCATCGACTCCGGCTATTCTCCGGGGATAAACCTTCGCTTGGAAACAGTCGCTTCGGTTATGAAGATCCGGGAAGGCAAGCTTGATTACGAACAGTACCTCGAGCCGTGGGCCCTAAACAAGGCTCAGAAGTTCCTGCGCCAGCACCGGGATCTTTTCCGCCGCGCAGAAAACGAGCACGGGGTCAACCGCCATACCATTGCAGCCATACTCCTGGTGGAGAGCCGCTTTGGCGAGTACACGGGCAGGGTTCCCACCCTGGAGATCCTGTCCACACTGTCCCTCATGGATCGCCGCTCCTATCAGGACAGAGTCTGGCGTCTGCTCCCCCGGGAGGATCAAAAAAGCATAAGCCGCTCCAGCTTTGCTCGCAGGCTGAACAGCAAAGCCAAACGGGCCCGCAAGGACCTGCGCGCCCTGTTCATCTGGTATGACGATCACCCGGGCAGGATCGCCTCCCTCAAGGGATCGATCATGGGAGCCGTGGGCTGGCCGCAGTTTCTTCCGGACAATGTTCTGCATTACGGGGTGGACGCGGACAACAGCGGCCATATCGACCTCTTTGCTGCTGCGGACTCGATTTTCAGCGTAGCCAAGTACCTCAAAAAGGCCGGATGGCGGTCCGACAATGCAGAAGCCCAAAAAAAGGCCATTTGGAGCTACAACCACAGTCGACCCTACCGGGAGACCATTTGGGCCATATCCAACGAGCTGCGGCGGGAAAGCGACGCTTCCGGCTGAAGGGGCCATCGCTTCGCACCCCGTAATCGGCTCAGCTGTGGCTATCCACCTGCTTCCTGCCCTTGTGCACAGCGTACTCGGCCAAGGTAAAGCAGATGGGCAGCAGGGCCAGGCTTCCGGCTAGATAGAACACGGTGTCCAGGTCCGAGCGTCCCAGAATAAAGCCGAACAGAGGAGGAGAAACGGTCTGCCCCAGATAGATCATAGTAGTAAAGACCGATACTACCCCGGCCCTGAAGTGTGAGGTGGCCAGCCCGGTAGCGCAGGTGTTCAGTGTGGGCATGAGGAGCCCGAATCCGCTGCCCCAGAGGACGAAGCACAGCAGGAGCATCCCAAAGCTTTCCGGAAGGGTAAGCAGCACCAGGGCCGACCCGCAGAGCCCAAAGCCGACGAGAACGAGCCAATACTCCGAAAACAGGCTCATAAAGCGCCCGGTCTGGGAGGAGATCAGGGCCGCGGTACCCGCAGCAAAGGTAATGGCCAGGCCGGCGTGCATGGTGGTCTGCTCGAACTCCCGGACCACCAGGATAGGCATGTAGACCACCAGAGCGAAAAGGAGCACAAAGCCCATAAAGTTGCAAAAGAAGATCCACAGGGCCCGGTGATGGAGCACGATTCGCAGAACCTGGACCAGGTACTCCCTTCGTTGCGGCTTGGGATCCTGGTTGTTCCCGGGGGCCCACTGGAGCCTGGCAGCGGCGATCAGCCCCAGGGGAATGCCCACGGAGTAGATGAAGAAGGGATAGAACCAGGCCAGTGTGGCCAGAGCGCCGGAGACAAAGGGGATAATGGAGTTGGTGATGGTCTGAAAGCTGATCCGGTAGCCCATGGCCCGGGCCCGGTCCTCGCCGGTGAAGAAATCGCCGATGAGCGTCACTCCGGTGTTCATCATCCCGCCGACGCAGACCCCCTGCAGGGACCTGAAGAGCAAAACGAGCTCGAAGGATCGGCTCATGGCGATCCCCAAACCTCCAAGCCCGAAGCAGAGGGTACAGGGAACGAGGATCGTTTTTCGGCCGAGCTTATCCGCCAGAATTCCGAGCAGCGGAGTGCTGATGAGCGCCCAGAAGGTGTAGACGCTCAAGACGAGGCCCACCTTCTCCTCGGAAACATGGAGCGGCTCGAGCATGGCCGGCAGCATGGGACCCACGAGGCTGCCCCCGCAAACCCCCAGAATGAGCACCGCGATCACTATCTGGAGATTGCGGTCTCCCAAGATGCGCCTTCGAGATGGTCTTTCCATGGCAACGTTCCTTGATGCCCGGGAAAGGTCCCGAGGTCAAGCCGCACGTCTTCCTCTCTCTGTTTAAAGCCTGCCTGCCTCTTCTCAAAAAATGTCCTGTCAGGGCATTTTTCTCTTGACCTTGGAGAAATTTCCATGTATTCAATATTTCCGGTCCATCGGGGACCGTTTCATATCATTTTTTTATTTTCAGGAGTAGAGTTAGTATGACCAAGAAGATTTATGTTGGGAATTTGCCGTTTTCATCCACGGAAGAGGACGTTCGCGATCTGTTCGGTCAGTATGGCGAAGTCAAGGAAGTCAACATTATTACGGATCGCGAAACCGGACGCTCCAGAGGCTTCGGCTTCGTGACCATGGAAGCGGAAGCCGCGAAGTCCGCGATGGAAACCCTGGACGGCAATATGTTCGAAGGCCGCAACCTTAAGGTCAACGAAGCCCGTCCCCGCTGGTAAATTCCCGGCAGCGGTTCGTGCTGCTCCTTGAAGCATGAGCCATGGATTGAAGGCTAAAAAGCCGCCCCAAGAAGGGCGGCTTTTTTTATTGCCGCTCAGCTGTTCAGGAGCGGGGCCCGCTTCCTGAAACAACCGCAAACCTTCTTTTAGGAGACGCATTATGGCTCGGGTCCGCGTGGAGCTCCCAGAGCGTTTTGACTTCTCCACCGAGCTCCAGATCCGGATCAGCGATCTGAACTACGGCGGCCACCTGGGGAACGACGCCGTTCTCTCTCTGGTTCATGAGGCCAGGGTTCGATTTTTCAACTCCCTGAGCTTCCGGGAGCTGGACATTGATGGGGTAGGCATCCTGGTGGCTGATGCAGCCATCGAGTACAAGTCGGAGGGCTTTTACGGGGAATGGCTCACTGTGGCCATGGCAGCCCAGGATATCGGACGCAAGGGCTGCGATATCGTTTATCGCCTGGCCAAGCGGGACCAGGGCATTGAGGTAGCCCGCGTCAAGACCGGCATCGTCTTCTTCGATCACACCGAGAAGAAGGTTATGCGCATTCCGCAGCTCTTTCTGGAACGTCTCGGAAAAAAGGCCCACTGAACGGCCTTCTAGAAGCGCTTGGCCACAGCCTCTTCGTCCACGTCCGGAACGATGCGCTTGAAGGCCTTGGATCCGGCCCGAAAAAGGGCGTATTCTCCTGTGGACCGCGCCGCCTCCTCCCAGGATTCATCCCGGATGCATCCCCGCATCCGGACCGCGCGGTCGCTGAGCTCCTCCTCGATCCATCCCTCGGCCAGAAGCGGCCTGTCGATGTATATCGGCTTCAGGAAATCCACCTGAACCGATTTGGTGAGGATGAATCGCTGCAGCAGATGAATTGCCGACCAGGCCATGATCTCGTCGAGGATAGTGGTGGTTACTCCGCCGTGGAGCAGGTTGCGCCAGCCCCGGAGGTGGGACGGGGGCACCACCTCGGCGTACAGCTTGTGCCCGTCGGTGTAGAACTCCATTCCCAGCCCGCTCAGATTGTCCGTGCCGCAGGCGAAGCAATGGGGGTCGATGCTGGGAATGCGTTTGAGCTTCGAGGTATCGAGTAGCATGCATTCAATCCTTTTTGTGATTCCTGTCCCGGCTATACGTCTCTCCGGGCTGGGAAGGGCCCTTGTTCATCCCGCTGTCTTCCTGGCTTGATGCCTGAGCCTTCTGCCTTGCGCCCGGCAGCGGCATCACTTTCTGGGCCCCACCGGAGAGACGGATCTGCAGCCTGGCGAGCCTCTCAGATCCGTTCTCACAGCCTTGCGCCGGATGGCTCTTCAGCCAGCTTCGGATCCGGTCCTTTCTTCGGGCACTGTCCGGGTTGATTCCGGCAATCCCGTGCCGAACCCGCCTGGCCGGCTGCAGCATAGCCAAAACGAAACAGGTGTCCCTTGCACCTGCAGCCAGAGATATCTTCCTCTGAGCATACATCCAGTCCGGCTCATAAGCCGTCCTTTGCAGAACGCACACTGGCTCGTCCGGAAACCAGACCCTGCTGCCCAGATCCTCGTCCAGGGGGCACAGCGGGGCATCGCAGGCCTCGAAGTGTAGGCACTCTTTGGGGTCCGAATCAATTCCCATATTGAGACCTGGCTTCAGCCGAGCCTAAAGGCGAACCTCGACCCGGCCGCGCAGATGCTCTTTTACCGCCTCTATGGGGACCTCTCGCCGGTGGAATACTCCCGCCGCCAGCGCGGACTCGGCCTCGGTGCGGCTGAAAACCTCCAGAAAGTGGGCTGCGCTGCCGGCTCCGCTGGAGGCGATAACCGGGATGCTCACCTCCCGGGAAACGGCGTCGATGAGCTCGATATCAAAGCCCAGGTTGGTGCCGTCCCGGTCAATGCAGTTCAGCAGTATCTCCCCCGCCCCCAGCTCCTCGCAGGCCCTGGCCAGCCTGATGGCGTCCAGGTCCCTTCCCTCTCGGCCGCCCTTGACGGTACACTGGTACCAGCAGTATCGCTCGCCTTTTGGGCCCGGCAGCTCGGTTTCGATGACCCGGTGCCCGGTACTGTCCGGCGAGGCTACATAGACGCGGCGGGGGTCGATGGAGATAACCACCGCCTGATTGCCGTAGACCCTGGAGATCTCCTCAATGGCGCTTTTTCCGGTCGGCCTGCCGCTCTGGAGATAGTCTTCAACGATGTACACCGCATCCGATCCGATGGACACCTTGTCCGCACCGGAGCGGAAGTATTCCGCAGCCACCTCCAGGGCGGAGTAGAAGCGCCCCTCCCGATCGGTGTAATCCCGGATTCCGCCTCCGATGGTCAGCGGCACGAAGACCTGCCGCGAGGTCCGTTTGAGCACCTCCAGCATGGGGAGGTCTCCCAGGGGAAAGTCCCGAAAGGCGGTTATGTTGAGGAAGGTTATCTCATCTGCCCCTTCCTCGTAGTAGCGCTTGGCCAGCTCCACGGGCCGGCCGAGGTTGCGGACCGCCCCCTCCTCCCGCACCTCGTACTGGTCCCCTTTGGTGACCACCAGATCGCCCTGGTCGTTGGCCCTGACGTCCAGACAGGCAATAATGCGCTTGGCCAGACGGGTCTGCCCGCTACTGGGGCTGAAATGCGTCTCAGCAGGGCTTTGCCTTAGAAAGTTGGCCAGCAGCCGGAGCCCATCCTGTCCGCTCTTCTCGGGATGGAACTGCGTGGCCACCAGAGAGCCTTGCTGCACCGCGCTGACAAAGCGCTCCCCGTAATCCGTGGTCGTCAGCACCACCGATGGATCCTGGGGATCAACGAAATAGGAGTGCACAAAGTAGAACTTCTCCCGCCCGGCAAGCCCTTGGAAGATCGAAGAGCCCTTGTGCTGCGTCAGGCCGTTCCAGCCGATGTGCGGCACGGACAGATGGGTGCGAAAGCGCCTGACCACCCCCTTGAACCATCCCAGCCCCTTCACGCCCGGAGCCTCCTCGCTTCCCTGGAACAAGGCCTGCAGCCCCAGACAGATGCCGAAAAAAGGCCTACCCGACTCCAGATAGTCCCGGAGCGGCTGAACATACCCCTTCTTTCGCAGGATATGCATCATGCTCCCGAAGGCTCCCACTCCGGGAAAAACGAGCTTCTCCGCAGTCCGGATATCCTCGCTGCCTTGAACCACGTGGACCGTCTCGCCGAGCTTTTCAATGGCGTTGATCACGCTGCGCACATTGCCAGCGCCATAATCCAGCAAGCTGATCATAGCTATCTCAACAGATAAAAATTGTTGTACCAGGCATTATCACTACAGTCGCATTTCGCTTTTCGATGAGCAGCCGCCGGAGGCTGTGCTGACTAAACAGTCGGCTCCTTGTGCTGCCCGCCGCTTCCCCTCCTCTTAGCCGCAGCCAGCCGCTCCGGTCAAGCCTTGTCCGGGTTCCAGCCCAACATGCCGCCTGCTAGGGATGGATTACGCCCCGCATGGCTTTCCCTGGGTCCGCCGCGGGCCACCGCGGCATAGCGGCAGACCTGCTCCTCCTCCGTCGATCAGACCGATCCACAAGCCCTGTCCAACGAGACAGGCCGCATGTCCCAAGGGTAGCCGCCTTTTGCCTCCGGGCTCGTTTTCAGGTACAAATGGCCACCCTATGCTGCGAAACACATTTTGCCATCTTCCCGGAATCGGTCTCAAAACCGAAACCGCGCTCTGGAATCAGGGGCTGTATTGCTGGGAGGATATCCTGGCCCGCCCCGCCTCGGGCCAAGCGCCCCGTCTCAAGCAGCGCCATTGCCGGGATCTGGACATCTCCGCCCGGGAGCTCGCTGCAAGCAACGCAGATTACTTCGCTGCCCGCCTCCCTTCGTCCGAGCTATGGCGTCTCTTCGGTGAGTTTCATGCCAGGACCGCCTATGTGGATATCGAGACCACCGGACTGGGCAAGGGACTGGATCACATCACCAGCATCGCCCTCTATGACGGAGAGCGGGTTCGAACCTACGTCCACGGCCTCAATCTGGAGCGCTTCTCCGACGACATACTTGATTTCAGCCTTTTGGTCACCTTCAACGGGCGCTGCTTCGACGTGCCTTTTCTGGAACGCGAGCTGGCCATCCGTTTGCCCCGGGCCCACATCGACCTTCGCTTCCTCCTCAAGGGGCTGGGCTACCGGGGCGGGCTGAAGTCCGTGGAACGGCAGTTCGGCTTGGACCGGGGCGGGCTGGTGAACGTTGACGGCTACTTTGCGGTGCTTCTCTGGAGGGCTTTTGAGCAGACCGGGGAGCGGCGCTACCTGGAGACGCTGCTGGCCTACAACGCCGAAGACGTGCTGAGCCTGCAATGGCTCATGGTGGAGGCCTACAACAGGAAGCTCGGGCAGACACCTTTTGGCAGCCAAGTGCTCCCTAAGCCCTTTCCGGGACAAAACCCCCACCTGGCTGATCCGCAAGCCATAGAGTCCATCACTGCCTACCTTGCCAGGAGGCATCCGGGTCGATTTTGAGGCTGGCCCGAGCGCCCCACATCGGAGCACCTCCCATAGGCTGCGGCGGTCCCAGGGGAGCACGACACCTCGAGCGATCTCTGCTCAGCCTGCGGAGGCGTTGCACACCGGGCTCCAGAGCTGGATAATGTCCCGGGCTTCCTCTAGCCTGGACTGTTCATCTGCCATAGACGGGTGGACATGGAGATGCGTGCCGTGTTGCTCCTCGATGCAGGGCTGTTGCAAAAGGCCTGGCAGAGCCTGGTCAAGGTCCCCGGCCTGGCCGACGTAAAGCGGCTCCCAGATGCCGGACTTGAGCTTCCGGGCGGCTATGAAGTTGCCAGCCTGGCGCACGTAGCGCATTCCCTTGCCCGGCACGACTATCCAGTAGCCGTACTCCCTTCCGGAGTCTCCTTCCCAGTGGATATCCGGTTCATCGCTCATGCTTGCTCACTCCTTTTATTAGCCGATAAAGCTTACTCAACGGATTTCAAGCCGCTCAATCCCTGTGGGCTCCATAGGAGGCAATGGCCTCGTTGACCGCCCGGGCCTGCTCCCACATAACCATATGCCCGGCAGCCGAAAGTAGGCGAAGCTCGGAGTGCGGGATCTTCTCCGCCAGATAGCGCGAGTACTTCACAGGCGTGAGGCGATCCTCCTCCCCGCAGATGATCAGTGACGGCGTCCGGATCTCCGCAACCCGATCCATGATGTCGAACCGGTCGCAGGCCACAAAGTCCCGGTAGCGCACCTCGGGCCGGGTGAGCATAAACTCCTTTTCCGCCTCCTTGATGAGCCTGCGGTCGGTGCTTGGAGCATAGGCCATATCGATAAGGTTTCCGCCCCGCTTGGCCGCTTCCAAAACCTCCGGAGCCACGCGCAGCCTGGCACCAGTGCCCACCAGGATGATCGCCTCCAACAAGCCGGGATAAGCCAGGGCAAAGGACTGGGTAATGGCCCCGCCCATGGAGTGTCCCCCGAGGACGATCCGGCTCCAGCCAGCGGCCAGGACAAAGGAGTGGACGAAGTCGCGATAGTCCTCCACCCGCTCGGCGCCCTTTCCTTCCGAATGGGCGTGGCCCGGGAGATCCACCGCCACCTGCATGCATCCGGGAATCCGGGCTTCAAGCTGGTTGCGCCATACATGGCCCGAGCCCCCTGCTCCGTGCACAAAGACAATGGGGGTCTTGGAGGAGGAGATATCCTCGCTGGCCCGATAGGCGATACGTTCGCCGTTCACATTAAGGGTCTTCATAAGAGCAAAATCAATGTAGCTCCAAACAGCGTTCATGACAATGATCCGGAGCTCGATTTGCCTTGCTTTTTCCCGGAGACAGCGCTTATACTATTTCCTCAAGTTATGGATCGCAACTCTGAACATTCCTTCTTGGCTATGCGCCATGCGCATAAGCTCTCAAGCTCGGTTGTATCTGCCGATATTAAGGATTGCCATTGGCGATGAACAGCGGATCAAAGCCGGAGCAGCCAAGCCAGGTGCTTATTGTCGGAGGCGGAATCATCGGGCTCTGCGTGGCCTATTTCGCGGCCGAAAAAGGGTCCACAGTCACCCTTATAGACCACAACGGCTGCCCCGGAGCGGCATCCGGCGGCAACGCCGGGCTCATCGTTCCCAGCCGGTGCAAGCCGCTTCCCAGCCCGCAGACCCTTCGCACCGGCCTCGCCAGCCTCCTGCTGCCTGGAGGCCCCTTGACCGTCTCCTTTCGCCCGGAGCTGGAGCTCTTTCGCTGGCTGCTCAGGTTCGTCCGCTCCTCGCGCCGCAGCCGTTTCGAGCCAAGCCGGGAGATATTGCTTCATTTAGGCCGACAGAGCCTCCATCTCTACAACCGCTGGCTGGCTCGGCCTTCCTCCGGGCCGCCGCTGCGGCCTGACGGGATCCTGTTCCCCTACTTCAGCCGCCAGCGCTTCGAAGAGGCCCGAAAGGAAGCGACTCATCTCGGCTCTTGGGGATTTGCCAGCCGGATCCTATCTCCACGGGAGGCCTGCGAGGCCGAGCCGGCCTTGAGCCGCAAGCTCGCCGGGGCCATCCTCAAGGAGAACGAGGGATTCGTGGATCCGGCTCATTTGCTGGACTGGCTCAAAAAAGAGGTTCGTTCTCTGGGCGTTGCGATCCTGGAAGGAGTGGAGGCTTTGTGGCTGCAAGTGGCCAGGGACACGGGCCCGGCTTCAGTTGTCACCACGCAGGGGGAGATGCAAGGCAGTCAGATCGTTGTGGCCGCCGGGGCCAGGAGCCGGCAGCTCCTAAAGCCACTCGGCATCCGGCTGCCCCTCCAGGAGGGCAAGGGCTACAGCCTGAGCTTGCCTCTTATACCGAGGCCCATCACCCGCCCTGTCCTCGCGGAAGAGGCCCATCTGGCCATGACGCCTCTTCAGGATGGGCTCCGCGTCACCGGGATGCTGGAGCTCTGCGGGCCGGACACCTCGGTGCAGCCCAAACGGCTGCAGGGCATCATGGATCAGGCGAGGCGTTGCTTGCCGGAGCTGGGCCCAACGCAAAGGCAGCTCATTTGGCGCGGCTTTCGCCCTTGCACCCCGGACGGCCTGCCTCTGGTGGGCAGGCTGAGAAGGTGGCCCAACCTCTGGATCGCCACCGGCCACGTCAATCTGGGCCTGACTCTGGGCCCGGCTACAGGACGTTTGCTCGCGGACATGCTGGCCGGCACCTCGTCCCTCTCCGCAGCCGCGGCTCTGAGCCCGGAACGTTTCCGCCTCTAGCCTCTCAAGCGATAGAGTGGTCCGGAAATAGCTTACGCCGGCATCCGTTCCCCAGGAGCTCATTCCTTTACGGCTGCAAGCAGCCGCCCTTCTCCGTAAACGGCTGTCGGGTAGGAGGCTAGATCCAGGGGATCGCCGTTCCAGCAGACCAGAGAGGCCCATTTGCCCTCCTCCAGGGTGCCCAGGCACTCCTCAAGGCCCAATACAGCTGCATTGTTCCGGCTCAAGAGCTCAATGGCCTGCTGCTTGCTCCAGCCGTGGCGCAGGAACCATCTGGTCTGCAGGAGCAGCTGTCTGGCCGGAGTGACGGGATGATCGGTCATCAGCCCGAACTGGACTCCCGATTGGAGCAGATAGCTTATGTTGCGCCAGCTTTCGTGCTTGAGCTCCACCTTATAGGCAAAGGCGTCCAAGGGGCCATAAATCACCGGAATATCCCTCTTCTCAAGCTCGGCCAGAATCTCGCTCTGGTTGACATCCATGGCGTGCTCCACGGTTACCCGGAGGCCGAACTCGTCCACCAGGCGCAACAGCGCGGCGATGTCGTCCACCTTGTGTACGTGCGTTCTCAGGACGCAGTCGCCGTCCAGGATAGAGGCCACTATCCTTTCCTCGGCGGAAAAGGTGATATCCTGCCGCTTCTCCTCATCCGCAGCCGCAAGGCGCTCCTGCTTGTCCCGCACCTCATAGAGCCTTTTTCGCAACAGCCCCACCGCGCCCATGCGGGTGGAGGGACGGGTGCCCTCCCAGCTCTGGGTGGAGCGGGGATTGTAGCCCAGGGCGGCCTTCATTCCCGCCCTACAGACAAAGGCCTGGGTGCTGTCCGGGGCGAAATGACGGATCACAGCGGCCCGGCCTCCCAGAATATTGCCGCTGCCGGGAAGGATGCAGGAGTAGAGCAGCCCCATTTCCGTGGCCTCCCCAAGGGCCTGGTCATCCATCTGCAGAGAATCAAGGGCGTCCGTCAGGGTGAGCAGTGAGTCCTGCTTCTCGTTCACCTCAGCCTCGTTCTCCGGCTCTCCGGAACGTATGAGGCCGATGTGGCTGTGGGCGTCGATAAAGGCCGGGGTAATGACTTCAAAGCTTCCCAGCAAATCCCCTTTGGCAGTCGGAGAGAGGGCAGCGATCTGACTGCCTTCCAGGACGACATAGCCGTCGCTTAGCACCTCTCTGCCCGTGTAAATGACTCGACCAAAAAGGCACTGCATGGTTTCTCTCCTTGGTGCACTTTCAATATGTTGCTTGACCGCTCCCGGAAAGCTTGAAAGGGAGGCTGACATAGACTGTGGTTCCTTTCTGCGCTTGGCTGTAAATGCAAAGACTCCCGCCCATGAAGTGGACCAAGCGCTTTACCAAGGGCAGTCCCAATCCAGCTCCTTCATCTTTCCGCACATAAGGCGATTCCGAGTCTTCTGCCTGTGCAAAGATCTCAAAGACCTTATCCATCTTCTCATCCGCTATGCCTTGTCCGGTATCGGAAATGGTGAACAAAAGCCGGATCTTTTCCTCATCGCTATACGGCAATACATTGATTGCAACATGTATCCTGCCCTGCCGGGTATATTTGTTGGCGTTTCCCACCAGGTTAAACAGAATCTGGGTTAGACGAGCCGAGTCCCCCAGGAGCTTTTGCGGAATATCCCCGTCTACCATGAACCCCAAAATATTCCCATTCTCCTGGGCTGGCTGTACAAAAATCTCCTCCACGCTATTGGCGACCTCCAGGAGCCGGAATTCTTGTTCCTTGCTTTCCATCCTTCCGGCCTCTAGCCTGGAGAGGCTCAAGATGTCGTTCAGGAGCTTGTTCAAGCGCCTGGTGGACTCCAGGGCCATCTCCACATATTCCCGCTGCGTCTCTTGCAGAGGAGTATCCTTCACGAGCTGCAGCATTCCCATTATCCCATTCATAGGTGTGCGGATCTCGTGGCTCATGTTGGCCAGAAACTCGGATTTGGCCTTGTTGGCCTCTTCGGCTTGCTTTTTGGCAGCGATCAGCACCTTTTCGGCTTTCCTACGCTGCAGAATCTGCCATAAGCCCTCCATGAAAAGACGCAGCTGACGGATATCTCCCTGGTCGTATTCTCCATCCTTATTGCCCAGTGCAGCCACGGCCACCACCTTTTCATCTTGAAATATCGGAATGGATATAAAGCTGCCGAGACTGGGATGACCTTCTGGAAATCCGCTCTTGGCCGGATGCCTCTCCTGATAGTCGTTCACCACAATAGGGCTCCGCTGCCGATAGGCTTCCGACCACAGACCGCATTCGGAAATTCTAAAGGCTGAAAGATTTAAGGGCAGATTGCATAGCTTCCTGGCATTCTGGGTGTAAACGGCATGAGTCACCATTTTTTCATCTCGGGACAAAAAATTGATGAAGCCGATCCGGCTTTCGGTGAGCCGGCAGCTTTCCTCAAGAGCAACCTCGGCCAGCTCATCCAGACCCAAGTGCTGCATATCGGTCAACTGAAGCAGCGATTCCAGCCGGGCCTCGTTGAGCTTCCGTTCCTTTTCTGCCTGTTTGCTATGGCTCATGTCCACCAGGACCATTCGCCACTGCCTCACCTGAGCGGAAGCGTCGCAATCCGCTACAATCTCGGCACCGACCCAAGCCTGGAAGTCGCTTTGTTGCTGCTGCAGCAGCAGCTCAATGCCTTGTTTTTCTCCTGTTTCGCCCGCCTTTCTCAGAGCGTTCAGAAAGCTGCTGCGCCAGGCCTTGGCGACGAAAGAAAGGAAAGATGAGTAGAACAGGACCTCTCTGTCTGCCGCAAGCAGGCTCACTGCTTTGAGGTTTGCCCGGGTTATAGCTCCGTCGGAGTTCAGGGTTATATATCCGGCAGGCGCAAACTCATAAAGGCGCTCAGACTCCTCGTGCAGCTCAGACAGCTCCTGGCGCGACCTTTTGAGCTCCTCATTCTGGATTTCCAGCTCTATATGATGCACTTCAAGCTCGTGGATCAATTCCAATATGTCCGGTGGGGTATGCGCCTCAGGGCCACTGGATCGCCCATCAAGAAGCGACTCGGCTCGGCGGCGCAACTGATCGAATCTCTCGAAGTCTGGGTTGTTATGAGCCATAACTATTTCTCAATCCAGCCTCAATCCCTGCTAGGCAAAGGTTTCCGTCGCAGTTGAAAAAAAGCGCCCCGAACTCACTATCCTTAAGGCTTGACCTTCTGCTCTCGTAGATGTACAGATTGGTGTACATTTTTGGAGGGACTGCAATGAAAACCGTGACCTTCACCGATTTTCGCAAGAAGGCTTCATGCTTTATAACTGAAGTGGAGCATGGAGAGACAATTATACTTTTACGGCGTGGAAAACCTGTGGCAGAAATAGCTCCATTTTCCGATGAAAATCGCCGCAAACCTTCATGGAAAAAGCCAGGAGTTCGATTAGAAATTAAAGGATGCAATCTGTCAACTGCAATTTTAGAGGAACGAGAAAGAGGTCTATGAAACTGGTAGTCGATTCCTCATCATTTGCTAAAAGGTACATCCAAGAAGCTGGCAGCGATGAGCTGGACAACTTGCTTCAATCCGCTTCCGAATTGGCGCTCTGCGCTATTATAGTACCCGAGCTCATTTCGAGCTTAAAGCGCAGATTGAGAGAAGGAGCTTTGCCTGATAGCGATTACAGAAACGCCAAACGGTTATTAATGAATGATGTCCATGATGCAATCATTCTTCAGCTTACGCCAGCAGTAATCTCACAATCAGTCAAGCTTCTTGAGACCAATAAACTGCAGTCTATGGACGCCCTGCATATCGCTTGTGCTCTGGAGTGGAAGGCTGACTTGTTTGTCACCTCCGACAAAAGACAGCTAGATGCAGCTGCCAGTTGCGGGCTTCGGGCCGAATTCCTCGGCCAACCCGCCGCTTGAGAGGGCACAAGAGGGACGGGATCCTGAGGAATAATTCCTGTTGTACGTATGACCATTACCATTCTAGGGTGCCCCTGCAAAAAGTCATGTATGACCGATTCAAGCGCAACTAACTTTCTGATTTAACTGACAACTGGCCTCTGACCAAGGGCCTTTTAATGGGTGACCACTTCCAAGCCTTCTGAGGAGGCTGCATGGGATCGAACAAGAAAGATTTTTCACCGCAAGAGCTTGCCCGGCACGACGGCAAAGGGGAAGCCTCAGCCTACATTGCCTACAAGGGCCGAGTGGTGGATGTGAGCTCCAGCAAGCTCTGGCCCAAAGGTACTCATATGAAGCGGCACCAGGCCGGAAGAGATCTTACCGAGGATTTCAAGGAGGCCCCGCATGGTACCGAGGTGCTGGAACGTTATCCGGAGATAGGCACTCTGACCGGTGCCGAAAGCGAAGCCCAAACCGAGTCGCCGCCGCTGCCCTGGATCGTGCAACGATTCCCCATGCTCAAACGGCACCCCCACCCCATGACCGTGCATTTCCCCATAGCCTTCTCCCTGGCCGCGGTTTTGTTCACCCTGCTTCACCTCCTCAGCGGCCAGAAAGGCTTTGAAGCCACTGCCTGGCATTGCCTGGGAGCCAACATTCTCTTCACTCCGGTGGCCATACTAACCGGCCTCTACACCTGGTGGCTCAATTACATGGCGCAGCCCTTGCGCCCAGTTATTGCCAAGCTCATCCTCTCGCCTATCCTTCTGGCCCTCTCCCTGATCGGATTTTTCTGGCGGCTTGCCCGGCCGGAGCTGTTGATGCAGCCCGAGGCCTCGGGCCTGATCTATCTTCTGCTCATCCTGGCTCTGTTCCCCTTGGTTGCCACTATCGGCTGGTTTGGCGCCAGCCTCACCTTTCCGGTCCATCAAGATTAGGCCTATCCAGCCCTTGAAAACCTTTTTGACGCCGCATAGCGGAGGCTGTTAAAAGAACGCTTTCAACGCCGGAAAACATTTTTCACCCCGATGTAACCCGTTTACCTACTAACCAAAGGAGGAAAATTATGGCCCAGGCAGCTTCGACCAAAGGCAATCCGGCCGTTGTTGGACTTGCAGGATTCGGAATCACCACCATGCTCCTGCAGTTCCACAATGTCGGCTGGTGCGATGTCGGCCCCATCATCGCCATGGCCTTTGTCTTCGGGGGCATAGCTCAGCTCGTAGCCGGGTACTTTGAATTCAACGTGGGCAACAACTTCGGCTTTAGCGCCTTTGTCTCCTATGGCGCCTTCTGGATCGCCCTGGGCCTTATCTTCATCATGAATCACTTCAACATCTATCACTCCAGCACCACAGATGTGGGCTGGTTCCTGGTAAGCTGGACCTTGTACACCTTCATCATGTGGTTTCCAGCCATGCGTATTCATTCGGCCATGGCGGTTACCTTCACCCTCCTGCTCATTGGCTTTATCCTCTTGGACATCGCTCATTTCGGATATCCGGAATTTACCGTCATTGCCGGATATGAGCTCATGGCCTGCGCCGCATCCGCCCTGTACATGATGGCCCATGCCATCTATGCCCAAGTCTTCGGGCGCGATGTGCTTCCCGTGGGCAAGCCCTGGATCAGCTAAGGCCGCAGCTCAAGCTCCGGTCCATGACGAGATCCGCTCCCTTGAGCTGCATAGAGGTTCAGCTGAGGTGCTTCAGTCCCCTCAATCCCCATTTAACTCAAGCGAAAGCGCCGGCAGCGGCAAGCTTTCAATCCAGGAGGTGAAATCATGATCCGTTCCCTTTCAATGTTCACAATTTTGCTGGCCCTGCTTATGGCTGCTCCCGCCCTGGCCGACAAAGCTGCCACCAAGGAAGAGTGCGTGGTCAAGTGCCACGAGGCCGCAGCCATGGTAAACTCCCAGGGCCTGGAAAAGGCCATCCAGGCCATCGGCAATCCCGACGGTCCCTTTGTCTGGAAGGACTCCTATGTCTTTCTCATGGACCTCAAGGGAAAAATGCTGGCCCACCCTTTCAAGCCCGAGCTGACCAAAAAGGAGCACTGCCTGCTCATAACCGATCCCACCGGCAAAGCCCTGTTCGTGCAGTTCGTCAACCTGGCCAAACGCTCCGGCGAAGGCTGGGTGGAGTATATGTGGCCCAAGCCGGGCCAGGAGACCCCCCGTAAAAAGATCACCTACATCTACCGGGTGCCGGACACCGACCTGTTTGTGGGCGCCGGGGTATACGTGGGAGGCATGATGTACTAAAAGAATCTACTGAAGCGGGGAACAGCTCTCCGCTTCAGTTTTTTTCAAACTTAAATAAGCATTATTGCAGCAGCATGACGAGATCTGAACCATGGAAATTCAACCGGACTGCTTGCCCTGCTTCCTTTCCCAGGCCCTGCGCATCACCCAGGAGATCGCCCCGGAAGATACCGCCCTGCAGCTGCGGGTGCTGCAAGCCTGGTCCGCCAAGCTGTCCTCACTCCAGCTGGATCGTTCACCCCCTGCTGTGGCCGGCGAGCTCTATCCGCTGCTGGCCGAGCTCCTGAGGGACTCCGATCCGTTTCGCAGGCATAAGTCCGAGTCCAACCAAAAAGCCCTGGATCTCCTGCCGCGCCTCCGAGAGACCACAGCCCGAAGCCCGGACCGGCTCAGAGCGGCGCTGAACATCTCCATAATCGGCAACTACATCGACAGCGGCGTGGCCCATAGCTTTGACTGGGAGACGGCCCTCCATTCCGAGAACCAGCCCATCGAGGCTCAGCACTACGAACATTTCTGCCGCGCTGTGGAAGCATCAGATGAGGTGCTCATTCTGGGGGACAACTCTGGGGAAATCGCACTGGACACCCTGCTTGTAGAAGAGATCCAGAGGCTGGGCTGCCGGGTTACCTACGCGGTGCGCGGCCGGCCGATCATCAACGACGCCACCCTGGAGGACGCGGAGATGGTGGGCTTAACCCATCTCTGCCGGGTTGTCTCCTCTGGGGCGGATACCCCGGGAACGGTTCTGGAACGCTGCTCCGAGGACTTCCTGGATGCCATGCGGCGTGCGCCGATCATCCTGAGCAAGGGGCAGGGCAATTTTGAGGCCTTGGCCGGGAGCTGGCCCGGGGTGTACTTCGCCTTCAAGGTCAAGTGCGGAGTGGTGGCTAGCGAGACCGGACAGCCGCAGGGACGATCGATTTTCTTGTACCGATGACGCTTAAGCCTGCAGCTCTTCTCCAGGCTCCTGCTTGAGCTCAGATCTCCGCTTCACTCTTGCTGTAAGCTGTGAGCTATCAGCTTCTTCTCACTGTGAACCTGGAGCTCTCAAGCAATATATCTGGAGCTATCTGCCAGCGGTAAAGGCCGCAGCTGCGAAGCTCACAGCTGATTCTGCCCCGGATTGATGGTTCATTTCATAATCCAGAATTTGGCCTTTGCATTGGGGCAGGATCTCCACCAGGGTGGCCAGGGCCGAGAACCCGCAAACGTTGTATCCATCCCGGACCCGCCTCGATTCTTGCCACAATGCTTCAGCATCCAGGCTTTCCAGGCAGCGGAGCAAAGCCCTGTCGTGGGCCTCGGCCTCGCCCTGCAGCGCCCTCGCCGGTTGATCGTGGCCGAACTTCGGCCCGATGTGCGACAGATCCACGCCAGCCACAACCAGGGTTCGCCCTCCAGAGGAGCTGAGCCTTCGCCGCAGCCCTTCCAGGAAATCGCCGGCAGTATTGAGGAAGGCCTCGCGGCTATACTCCGGAAGGCAGGCCGACAAGGACCCGCAGAGAACCGGTATAATGCGCGGCTCGATGTGAGACAGCCCTTGCCTCAGAAACAGGGCCTGAAACTCAATGGAGTGCTCGCTGCGATGAACGAAATCATCCTCTGCCACTGCGGTTCCGCCGGCGAAACGCAGCTCCTCCACTGCCTCCCGATCCGCATGCAGGTCGCCCAAGGGAGTCCGGTAGGCCTTGGAGGAGATGGAGTAGGGGCAGAGGCCGAGGTGATGGCCCACGCCCAGGATGACTACCAGGTCAGGCTCAACATGCTCCAGCAGCCGATAGGCTCGGCCGTAGGAGCGCTTGCCGAGGGAAAGATCGATGTGCGGGGCCATAAGGCCCAGAGCTGATCCTGCCGTTTCCGTATTGGCTTCCGGTGCCGCGGCGATGATTTCCCGAAGCCAGGAATCCAGTGCTTGGGGCGACTCCGGATAGGATTGCCCAGCCAGGAGGCAGTCCCGATACGTCTGGGCTGTAAAGCGCTCCACAATCTCCTGCCTGGCCTCGAAGAAGCGCTGCGTTTGCAGCAGATAGAGCTGATCCAGGGAGTCTACAAGCTTTTGCGCTTCTGTCCGGGAGATCATGGCCCCCTGATTCATCCGGATGAGCCCGGATTGAAACTCGGACCAGGAGCCGCACTGCTCCAGCAGGGCGAGCAGGTGGAAGGCGACCCGGGTAATGGCCTGTCCTTGCGGTACGAGCCCCAGGTGGTCTCGGATGACGATCAGGGATTGCCCTTTGTGCTCCAGAGGAAGGTACTCGATATCCCGGCGGGGCTGGGGGAGCGCCGAGGTGGAGGCGTTTTCCGAGCTCATAATGTTCCGTCTCCGCTCAAAGCCTCAAGAAGGCCTTTCCGGGCAGAGAAGGAGCAAAAAGAAAGCCGCGGCCCAAGCTTCATCACTCCTTGCCTCCCCTATCTTGTGGATTTTCCAGTCCCTCGGCTTCATCCGGCTCCGGCTCCTGGATCCCTTCTTCCGGCTTGCGCCGGGCCACGAAAAAGACCCAGCAGACGAGCAGTACCGGCAGCATGACCATTGATTCTTCCAACCGCCCTTGATACATAGCGAAAACGCTATGCCCCAGCACAAGGAGCACGAGGAGAAGGAGAACAGCGGCAACAGATCTTTTCATGGAGCTCGACCCTCCTCAAGGTTTATTCTGCTGCCGGTTCTTCCAAGCCTTATGCAGCCGATCCTTCACCTCTTCCCATTCCGTCCGGCTGAGGCGTCCTTCGGCATACATCTGCTGAAGCTCGCGGCGCAGGGACTCCAAATCGTAGGTCTTGTGCAGCAAGCCCCGATCTTTGGCCTTGCGGGTCAGAAAATCGACCGTTTTATCTCCGGCCTGCCTGGCCCACTTATCGCCGTAATCCTTGCCCACCTTTCCCAAGGCCTTAAAAAAAAACCGCTTCTTCATCACCAAAGCCTAGCTCCCATCCAAAAACTCAGATTTGCCTTCGGCAGATCTGAGTTTTTGGATTAAATCAAAAAGAATTCAAGCCATAGGTTCTTTGCAATCGCATCTACCCAGGGCCCTCCCTTCGGTACATCTTAAGGTAACACGTAGCATATTCCAGCGCAAACCGGCCTTGTATTACACCCCATTCGGGAAAGCTTCATTTTTTCCGAAACCGACTCAGCCAAGGAACAGGGCCTGGTATGAGAACAGGAAGCCGAAAACCGAATCCATAGCCTGCAGCCTTTGTCTCAGATCCGATTGATCCTGCCGCCCCATCCTTTTGTCGCGCTGCAGGGAGGCCAGTCGCTTCAGCTGAGCCCCCACTGCGGCAAAGGCCTTCTCGAGATGGAGGTCGTCGTTCATATGGAACGCAAAGCCCTCCTGGAGCTCCGAAATACACCGGGAAGCCTCGGAATCCGTGGCCTCCTCTGCCGGTTCCGCTTCCAGTAGCCCTTTGATGCCGCTTTGTACGGCCTGCAGCTCCCGCCGGGAACGGGAGAGATTTTCCGCGGTGAGATCGAGCCTGCGGCGATAATGCTGGCTCAAAAGAAAGAAGCGCAGCTCTTCGGGCTGCATCTCCCTGGACAAAAGGTCTTCAGCATAGGTGATATTGCCTTTGCTCTTTGACATTTTCTTGCCCTCGACCAGAAGGTGCTCCCCGTGGAGCCAGTAGGGAGCAAACTGCCGGCCCGAGACCGCTTCGATGACCGCGATGTTATAGTCGTGGTGCCGATAGAGATTGTCCACTCCCCCGCAGCTGATATCGATCGTCTCACCCAGGGTTTGGGTAATCATGGCCGGATCCTGAATGTTCCAGGCCGGCCTGCCCTGACCGATGGCGGTATCCCAGATGGCGTCTGCGGGCTCGTCGCGTTTGCCGTGCCACAGAATAAAGTCGCCCAGATTCCAGCGCAGACCGTTATAGGTATCCTTCCGGAAACGTACCTTGTGTTGCGGCCAGCGGCTCATATCGAGCCCGAAGAGCTTGCCGAATCCCTCGAAGCGCAGGGGATCGAAAAACACGTCCCCCTGATGCCAATAGGCGTATCCCTGGTCCAGAAGCGACTGGATCAAAAAAACAGCCTGATCCACGCTTGTCGAGGCCTTGGGTATGGATGGGGGCAGCTGGATCTTCAGGGTCTCGGCCTCGGAGAAAAAGCGCTCTTCCACAGGCCGGGTTAGCTGGTGCAGGGCCTTGCCCTCTTCCTTGGCCTCCTTGACTGCCTTGTCCTCCACATCGGTGAAGTTGAGGACCCGCTGCACCTCATAGCCCAGGTATTCGAGGTAGCGATGCAGGATATCCTCATAGAGAAAGGTCCGGTAGTTCCCCAAATGCGGCCTGCGATAGGTGGAAGGCCCGCAAGTGAACAGCTTCACTCGGCCCGGTTGCCGGGGCTTGAACATCTCTTTTCGCTTATTGAGCGTATTCTGCAAAAACAGATGGGAATGGACGAGCATCTTCCCTGCCATATCGAAGCTCCTTCAAAAGGAAGTCAGATTTGCCTCCGGCAAACCTGACTTAATGGGTTTGATCAAAAAGCACCCAAGTTCTTCATTTTTAATGAACTGAACTTTGAACTCCAAAGATTCTATGTTAGGCAGAACAATACAGCTCAATTGGACATTTCGGCCTCAGCGCCGATTGTACAACCCCCAAGGCCGTGGAGAGGAGCAAGCATGCCCGAGCTTCCAGATGTCGAGGCCTTCCGGCGCTATTTTGAAGACCACGCCCTGCAGCAAGAGATCAGCCAGGTCGAGGTCCATAGCCCGGAGATGCTTCAGGGAACAAATGCGAGCCTGCTGCACCGGGAGCTTACGGGAGCCTGGTTCACTGAAACGGCTCGTCACGGCAAGCACCTGTTCACCGCACTGAGCAGCGGTGCCTGGGTGGTCTGGCACTTCGGAATGAGCGGCTATTTCAAAGCCTTTCGGAGCATGGATCAGGAGCCTCCCCACGACCGGGTACGCATCGATTTCGCCTCCGGGACCAGTCTGGGATATTCCTGCCAGCGCAAGCTCGGAGAAGTGAGCCTCACCCCTTCCATAGCGGAGTACCAACAGGCCAAGAGGCTCGGCCCCGATCCCTTGAGCTCCCCCCTGGACCGAGACTGGTTTCTGCAATCCCTGGCCAAGAAACGGGGCTCCATCAAAAGCGCCCTTATGGATCAGACGCTCCTGGCCGGGATAGGTAATATCTACTCCGATGAAATCCTGTTCCAGGCCTCTGTCTATCCCGGAGCCAAGGCCTGCGAGCTGAGCCGGGATAGCCTCTCCGCGATATCCGATGCCCTGCAGGAAGTGCTGCAAAGCGCCATAGAAGCCGGGGCCGATCTGGAGCGGATGCCGGCCCATTTTCTGCTGCCCCGGAGAAACAGCCAGGCTGCCTGTCCCCGTTGCGGCAGCAAGGTAGAGAAGAAAAAGTTCTCCGGCCGGAGCGGATTTTACTGCCCCAGCTGCCAAAGCCCCCAAGCAGCTTCATTGTAGAATCATAAACAAAGGCTGGTCAAAACATCCTTTTGACCAGCCTGATGGGTACAGCCCTGCCTACCGCTTTATGGGCCTGAGCCTGTTGCGGTCGAGCGCAGCCTTTACCAGTCTGTTAGGGCCCCTCCCTTCGCAGAGCCCCAGTGGACTGAGGGACTGAGAGGCTCATTTCCCCGGGCCGCCAACCTTCCCGGCATATCACACCAGCGGCTCGTTCTCCACCAGCTCCCAGATGCCGCAGGGACAGGCGGCCACGCAGAATCCGCAGCCGATGCAGCGCTCCGGATCGACAACCAGCTCGAATTCGGAGTGGGCCTCCTCCTGCCTGGAAATGGCCTGCTGGGGACAGACTGCGATACAGACCCCGCAATCGCGGCAGTTGCCGCATGAGGCGCACTGGTCTGCGCAGGCCTGGATATCCTCGAAGCTCACGTAGCGGGGATCGAAGTATTCGAGCTTGATGCGCTGGCGATCGATCATGGCCTTCTTGTCGCCCCGGGGGCGCTTGCCCTTGAAGATATCGTCAATTACCTGGGAAACGCGCTTCCCGGCGCCGATGGCCTCGGTAATGAGCCCCGGCTTGACCGCGTCTCCGATGGCGAAGATACGGGGATCGGTCGTCTGATAGTTTTCGTCCACGGAAACGAACCCCTTGTCCAGCTTCAGGCTGGGAGGCAGAAAGTCCGCTTCCAGCACGTCGCCCACCGAGACGACGACCGTGTCGGCCGGCAGCACCTCGCCCGAGGTGAGCACCACTCCCTCCTCGGTCACCTCCTTGGTGAATACCGGCCAACGGAACCTGGCCCCCACGGCCTCGGCATCCCGGCGCTCCTTGCCGAAGGAGGCCGGCTCCTGAATATCTATGAGGGTAATGTCCCTGGCGCCCAGCCGGTAGGCCTCGGTGGCCACATCGCAGCCAACGTTGCCGGCGCCGATGATTACCACCCGCTCACCGACCTCCAGGGCATCCCTTTGGCTCTGGCGGAGGAACTCCAGGGCGGAGACCAGGCGCTCCTTTCCGGGAATGGGCAGCATGCGGGGCTGCTGGGCACCGGTGGCCAGGACCACGAAGTCGAAGTCCTCCCGCATCTGCTCCACATCCTCCTGGCGCAGATCCTGCTTCAGGTGGACCGTGGGCAATGCCTCCTGCACCCTTTCCAGCTCGTGATGCACGACCTCTTCCGGGAGCCTGGACCTGGGTATCAGGTTGGTGATCTTGCCCCCCAGCTTTTCGCTGCGGTCGAAGATGAGCGCTTCGTGACCCTTTTGCCGCAACTGCCAGGCCACGGAGATCCCGGCCGGCCCCCCTCCGATCACTGCCACCCGCCCGCCGGTCAGCTCCGGCAGCTCCGGGGCTTTGGCCTCCAGGCTGGATCGCCCCAGCAAGCTGACGTCCACGGACGGCATGTCCCGGATATGGCGGGGAGCATCCCGGTGATGGA
>CAZQPF010000014.1:0-13852 GCA_964595165.1 uncultured Desulfohalobiaceae bacterium | reverse complement strand
CTGCATACAGAGGTTGGGACAGAGGTAGCCGCAGACCGTAGCCGGAAAAGGGGTGTAGGCCAAGGCCATATCCACGGCCTCGTCCACCCGTCCCTCTCGTATGAGCCGCCAACGCTCCTGTACCGGAATGCCGGTGGGGCAGGAGGCCTCGCAGGGAGCGGCGTACTTCCTGTTCTCCCAGACCGGGATGTAGCGCCGCAGCTCGCCGCTGGTGATGAGCGGCACGGGGCTGCGGTCGAAGAGGGCCAGATCTCCGATAAGACCCCCCTGGCCCAGCTCGCCGACCCATACCTCTTGATCGAAGGCCTCTATGGAACGCCTTTCTTGGGTCTTCTTTTCAAAGGGACTCCTCGCCGCAAGCAACTGCCATTCTTCATAGACCGCCAGCTGTTCAAAGAGCTCGCTCCGGCCGATGCGGTACAGGTAGGTTTTCAGGTTCTCCTGCAGCCACTCCCAGTCCTCGTCCGAGAGAGGTACCTGCTTGGCGTCCACCCGGCTGTACCCCTTATGCCGGCCCCGAAAGTAGATCTTGCCGCCGACCATGCCAACGCAGGGGCGATAACCGAGAACGTTTTCCGGGTTCTGCGGTTCCACGCCGCAGATGACGGCCGTCCCTCCGGCCATGAACTCGGCAAAGTAATCCCCCACCGAGCCGAGGACCCACAGCTCAGGAGGCGCAAAACGGGGGTTGTGCTTGGTCATGGTCATGCCCCGGGCGCCGATGTTTCCAGCGATGTACACCTTGCCCTGAGCCATGGCATTAGCCGTCCCGTTGCATGCGTGGCCGTGGACCACGATGGTTGCCCCGGCATTGAGCCAGCCCACATCGTCCGAGGCATTGCCCCGGATTTCGATGCTGGTATTCGGAAAACCCATGGAACCCACCCGTTGTCCCGGGGGGCCATGGATGGTAACCACTATTGGATCATCTCCGCCGTGCCATAGTCGGCCTCCGATTCCGTGCTGACCCAGAGCCTCTACACGGATGGCCCTGTGGCCTCTAGCTACGGCCTCCTGAATACGTTCTTCCAGGATCCGGGAATCGAGCCGCCATTCGTTTTCCACGCCCGGGATGGTGATCGTGCTCTCTTGTCCTTGCCCCATGCAGATCACTCCTCTTCTCGCCAACCTCTGGTTGTCATGAAAATTGTACCCTGCCACCGGGATCAAACCACATGTCGAATGGACAGCCGCTCCGCGATCTGGCTGTCGTCTATGCCCAGTGCGTCCGACATGCCAATGGGCAGCGAGGTGGACCGGCCAAGCGGAGCCACAATCTTGCGCAGCTCCGTATCGAAGCTCAAGTAGACATCCACCAAGCGCTCGGCCACCTTTTCCGGATCCAGCCTCCGGTAGAGGCGCGGATCCTGAGCTGTGATCCCTTTGGGGCACAAACCGATATTGCACACGTTGCAGCGGTCACTCTCGGAACCGAGACACCCGGCCGCCGCCTGCATGATGTACTTCCCGACCTGCACGCCGCTCGCGCCGAGCATGATAAGGGCTGCGGCGTTGGCTGCCAGGTTGCCGTTCTTTCCGACCCCGCCCCCGGCAAATAGAGGAATCTCGTTCTGCTGGCCCAAGTGCACCAGATTGAGATAGCAATCCCGCAGGTTGCTGGCTATGGGATGGCCCATGTGGTCCATGGAGACATTGTAGGCCGCCCCTGTGCCGCCGTCTTCGCCGTCGATGGCCAGCCCTCCGGCGTAGGCGTTCCGGGTGAGGTTGTTCAGCACGGCGAGTGCTGTGGAGGTTCCGGAGATCTTGGGATACACCGGAACCCGGAATCCCCAGGCCATGTACATGGACTGGATCATCTTGGCCACGGCCTCTTCTATGGAGTACTTGGTCTGGTGCGTGGGCGGGCTGGGCAGGTTGACCCCCTGCGGCACCCCCCGGATGGCGGCGATGAGCTTGTTCACCTTATACCACATGAGGAGCCCGCCATCCCCGGGCTTGGCCCCCTGGCCGTACTTGATCTCCACGGCACAGGGGTCCTCCTTCATCTCCGGCAGGGCGTGGAGAATCTCGTCCCAGCCGAAGTAGCCGCTGGCAATCTGCAATATGGTGTACTTCAAGAAGCGGGACTTGAGGAGCCGGGGCGGGCAGCCGCCCTCGCCGGTACACATGCGTACCGGCATGCCCAGCTCCTCGTTCAGATAGGCCACACCCATGGCCAGCCCCTCCCACATGTTCGGGGACAGGGCCCCAAAGGACATGCTACCGATAATGAGCGGATAGATCTCCCGTACCGGAGGCGCCCATCCTCCCTCTTGGTACAGGCGCAGGTTCTCTTCCGGGGGAAGGACACGCCCCAGCAGGGTCCGCAGCTCGAACTCGTGTCTACCGGCATCCAGCGCCGGGTCGGTGAGCATGGAAATGCGGGTGAACTTGATGCGATCCAGCACGCCTCCGGGGGCGTTTCTTCGCCCGCCGCGCCTTCGCGGCTGCCCGCCCCTGTTGACGTGAAAGCGCAGCTTGTCCGCTTCGTCGCTACGGCAGGGAATAATAGCCTCGTTGGGGCATACCTGATTGCACATGGCGCAGCCGATGCACGCATAGGCCGGATCGGACTTCTGCCGGATGCCGTAGTAGATCTGAAAGACGTTTTCCGGCGGCTGGAGCAGTCCGGTTTGCGTCTGCATCAAGCGCTGCCTGAACACGCCGAGCTCTATGGCCTGAACCGGACAGACTGCCGTACATCTGCCGCAGAGGGTGCATCTGTCCTTATACCACTGGATCTGCCAGGGCAGATCCTTGATGCTCATTGAAGAGGGGCTAATCTGTCCATTTGTGAGCATGCTCTCACCTCCTGACGCTCAGGGCTCACTGTAGCGGTTTCCTGGTGCATGGGCTGATAGTAGACATGGCCGTTCTGCGGAAGGATGGCATCCAGGCCGCATATCTCGGAGCAAAAGACATAGAACCCTGGCTTGCCGCCCACCACGCCGGGGCGAAGCTTCTTGCGGTCCTGGGCCATAAAGACCGTCTTATCCGGAAGTACCCCGATGACGCAGTTGGGGCCGTCGATAATCAGTCTGCGGCAGGAGTTCTTCAGGCTGCGCAGAAAACGCCCGTCAGGATGCTGCTCCAGATCGCCGTCCTGCAGCGGGGTAATGATGTGCTTGTAGGCCTCGATGCCCAATCCCAGGTTGTTGAGCATATAGTGCATGATATGGGTGAAGACCTCGGAGTCGGAATTATACCCTATATAGCCGGGAAATCCCCTGGAGGTGAGGAACTCCTTGATGGGAATGAAGGCCGTGTTCTCGCCGTTGGTCATGGTGGAGACGCCCTGGAGAAAGAAAGGGTGGCAGGCGTAGAGATTAATGGCATAGTTCGTGTTCTGCCTGCCTTGAGCCATGATGACCCGGGCATTGAGCTCCTTGTTTTCGAAATGGAGATAGCGGGCTACGGACATGGGATCGCCGATCTCCTTGATCATGATCGCATCCGGCCAGAAGCTGAAGACGATCATATCCTCCTTCTCCTCACCCATCTGTCTCAGTTGGAGGCGAATGAGCATCAGCCGGTGCTTTTTCTCCTCCTCCAGGAGATCCTCCCACTCCTCTGGATAGTCATAGGCCCGAACGAGGTAGATATCTCGCTTCGGAACATCCGGAGGTGGGGTTTTGGAGGTCTTAACGCTCAGCCTGTACTTGGTCTTGAATCCCAGGGACATCATATATTCATCCAGACGCTTCAGACCCTCCTTGGAAAAGATGCCGGACAGAATGGGAGATCCCTTCAGCTCTTCAAAAGGCCCGCCCAGGTCGGTAAGAAACAGTCCCACCCCGGAGCCGTCGTGTCCCTCCCGCATGGCATCCATGGCGTGCATGGCCAGCATCGGCGACTGCGGCTCGTTACTGGTGATAGCAATCAAACGGCACATCGGTGACCTCTCTCCTGCAAAACGATTTTTTCAATAAAACCCCAATAAGTCAGGGCAGCCGGAGGCTGCGCTAACTACTTTTCGCCTCCATAGGGCGAGCAGGTCGCATTCCAGACATAACGGATCCTGCGCCGCATACGGACAAGATCGGCCCATGTCTCCAGCCCGTGCCCGATTCCTGGCGCCGGCCAGAGCCCCATGTCCCGAAGTCCCCGGAGCTGTTCCCGCGAGATAAGCGAGGAGCTCTGGTTGGTGAAAAGCTGCAGCCGCTGCAGCAGGGCTCGGTAGACATGAAAGAAGCTGGTCAGCGAGTTCGTTGTTTCGGCGCCCCATCCCATCTCGGTCAAAACCCGGCTGAGCACCTCGGCCCCTTCGCGGCTGCGCAGGCTTTCCTTCTTATGGCCATGGACGAGCTGTCCGCCCTGGGACAAGAACTCCAGATCGGCCAGACCGCCGTATCCGAGCTTCAGATCCAGGGCTTTGCTGCGCTCCTGGCTGCGCTCCCGCTCCATTCTCTGACGCAGATGGCAGAGCCGCGGCCAGACCCGGACTGCTCCCCGATCCTGGAAGCAGATCTCCCCGGCCCTGCTCTCCAGCTCGGCTCCCAACCGAAGATCGCCGGCCACGGCCCGAAGCCGAAGCAAGGCCTGGAGCTCCCAGATATCGGCCTGCTCCTTGTAATACCGCTCCCAGCTCTTCCTGGTTACAGCCAGAGGGCCGTAGTTTCCGGTGGGACGCAGCTTGGTGTCCACCTCGTAGCCGGGCCCTTCCTGGAGGGGAAGGCTCAGAATGCGCATAAAGCGCTGAATCGTCTTGACTACGGACTCGGGTATCCGATCCTGATCCTCCTGCGGACCTGGATCGTAGACGAACATGAGATCCAGATCGGAAAAATAGCCCAGCTCCCGGCTTCCCAGCTTCCCCAGAGCCAGCACTGCCAGCGGCAGATCCGGGCTCTGGCCGATATGCTCCAGCACGGCCTGCAGCGTCTTTTGAAGCACAAGCTCGGCCAGCTGAGACAGATGCTCCAGCAGGTCGGCATGGTCCATTCTTCCATGCAGATCGCTCAAGGCCAGAAGGAGGATTCGCTCGTTCTTGATTCGTCGAATCCACTCCACCCTTTCTTCGTAGGTGGAGCATCCTGCAAGTATGCTCTCCGCCCGGTTCCGCCACTTATCATCAGCTGCAGATTCCGTCTCGGTTTCGGTCAAGGCCTCCACCAGCCCCGGCTGGTGGGTGAGCAGATTGGCGATGAAGGCGCTTCGGGCCACACCGTCAAGAAGGCCGCTCAACCAGACCGGCAGCCCGTTGATCATCTTTTTCAGTCCCGGTCTGGTTCCCGCCTGGACCAGAAAACGCTCCACCCGGCCTAGCATCTGGTCCATCAGGGCTTCGTCCCTTTGACCCGGATATGCTTCGAAGAAACTGTCCAGAAACTGGTAAAACCGAGACTCGAAACCGGCCACCTTCTTGGACAGGCCGCGCACCTGCTCCTGGATGCCGGACCTGTCTGTCTTGTCCTCCGCGAATCCGGTGCGTTCAGATGCGGAATCCGGCTTGGGCTCGGACTGGAAAAGGCCCAGAAAGTGCTCGTGCACCTTGGCCGATCTGGCCTCCAGAGCTTGCAGAAACTCTTGCGAAGACTCGTATCCCAGAGTAAGGCTCAAGCGGCGGAGGTCCTCTTCGGATTGGGGAATCCGGGAGCTTTGCCGGTTGGCGTCCAGCTGAATCCAGTGCTCCACCTTTCTCAGAAAGCCATATGCCTGCCTGAGGTCGACAATGACCTCGGCCGGCAGGAGCTGCAGGCTTTGCAGCCTATCCAGGACCCGGAGCGTGTTCGACTCCTCCAGCTCCCGATAGCGGCCTCCGTAGATCAGCTGCAGGGACTGGACAATAAACTCGATCTCCCTGATCCCGCCCTGGCCCAGCTTTACATTGCCGCGAATTGCCTGGGATTTGGACCTGATCTCGGCCAAAATGCGGTCCCGCATGGACTTGATCTCGTCCAAGGCCTGGAAATCCAGAAAGCGGCGAAAGACAAAAGGCTTGATCTCCTGGAGGAAATAGTTTCCCAGGCTTCTGTTTCCGGCGACCGGCCTCGCCTTGAGCAGGGCCTGGCGCTCCCAGGCCTGGCCTCGGAGCTGATAATGGGCCAGGGCGCCTTCCAGCGAGGCCACCAGCTCGCCGTCCTTGCCCTGGGGACGCAGCCTCATATCCACGAGAAAGACCCGGTCCCCTTCAACCTGGTCGGCAAGGAGCCTGCTCAGGGTCTGGCACAGCCGGCGCAGAACCTGGCGTGAGCCCACGGAAGCTCCGCTCACCCGGTCGCTTTCCATACTCCCGAGAAAGATGAGATCCACATCCGAGACGTAATTGAGCTCAGAACCTCCCAGCTTGCCCAGGCCGAGCACCGCAAGCGGCAAGGAGCCCTCTTTTCCCAGCCGGGAGAGATCCTCCCTTTCCAGCCACCATGCCGGACGTTGGCAAAGGACCTCCAATCCCACCTGAAGAGCCACGCTGGCCAGATCGCTCAGCTGAGCTGTGGTTTCAGCCATATCGGCCCAGCCGAGCAAATCGCGTCCTCCGATGCGAAGGAAGTGCCGTTGCTTGAAATGCCGATAGGCCCGGAACAGCGATTCCAGATCCGCACAGGCGAAGGCGATCTCCCGGAGCTCGTTATAGAGCTCGGGCAAAGGGTAGCGGCGCTTGAGCCGGTTCTCGCCCCACAGCCAGCGGACATTCTCGGAGCGGCGCAACAGAGCTCCCAGGTATCCGGAAGCAAAGCGGATACGTTCCAGCTCGCTGCTTTGTTCAGATGGAGAAGAGGCCATAACCTCCAGCCTATCTAACGCTCTCGACAGTCAAAACTTCTTGAGTAACATATCGCTTTGATTGCTGATATTGACGAATTGATTTGACTGTGAATGCTTTTGACTTATCTCTTGATTTTTTACTTAACTCAGAAATTTCCTTCTTCGCTATGCGCTATGCGCTCTGCGCTATGCGTACAAACTGTGAACCGCGAACTGTGAACTCTAAAGTAACGCTGAGAATCCTCTCAAACTTCGCCTGGGCTTCAGACAGAACAAGGGCACGGAAGATCCCCGCACCCTTGTTGTACACCCCTGGCCTGCCCCGGGAACGGCCTGCCGCCGTCCCCGGAGTCTCGCCGGAGATAAAGATCTCTGTTTTCGGGACTAAATGTCGTAGTAGAGCATGAACTCGTAGGGATGCGGTCTGAGACGGACCGGGTCCACCTCGTGGAGCCGTTTGTAGCTCAGCCAGGCTTCGATAACATCCTCGGTGAACACGTCTCCCTTGAGCAGGAAGTCGTAGTCCTTTTCCAGCTCGTTGAGCGCCTGCTCCAGCGAAGACGGGGTGGAGGGCACTCCTTCCAGCTCTTCCGGAGACAGGGCGTAGATGTCCTTGTCCAAAGGCTCTCCCGGTTCAATGCGTTTTTCTATGCCGTCGATCGCGGCCATGAGAAGAGCGCTGAAGGCCATGTACCCGTTGCAGGAGGGGTCGGGGAACCGGATTTCGATTCGCTTGGCCTTGGGCGAAGCCGAGTACATGGGGATGCGCAGGCCCGCACTCCGGTTCCGGCTGGAGTAGGCCAGGTTCACCGGCGCCTCGTAGCCGGGGACCAGCCGCTTGTAGGAGTTGGTCGTCGGATTGGTCAGGGCGCACAAAGCATTGGCATGTTTGAGAATGCCGCCGACAGCGTGCATAGCCATCTCGCTGAGACCGGCGTACCTGTCTCCTGCGAACAGCGGGTTGCCGTCCTTCCAGAGGCTCAAATGGGTATGCATTCCCGACCCGGGCATGAAGGTGGCGGTCTTCCCATGCTTGCGGGCCATGTTCTTGATGATGTACTTGAACCACATCAGCTGATCGCCCATGTTGATCAAGGGCGCAAAGCGCATGTCGATCTCAGCCTGTCCGGCAGTGGCCACCTCGTGATGCTCGCACTCCACCCGGATTCCGACGCTCTGCATGACCTGCACCATGTCTGTGCGAAGATCCTGATAGTTGTCCGTTGGCGGAACCGGAAAATAGCCTTCCTTGTGCCTGGGCTTGTAGCCCAGATTCGGGTTTTCCTCCCGCCCGGTATTCCAGGTGCCTTCGATGGAATCCAGGAAGTAGAAGCTGGAATGGGCCGTGGAATCGTAACGGATGTCGTCGAGTATGAAGAACTCGGCCTCGGGACCGATAAAGGCCGTGTCTCCGATACCGGTGAACTTGAGATACTCCACCGCCTTCTGGGCAATGTAGCGCGGATCGCGCGAGTACTTTTCCATGGTCACCGGATCTACGATGTTGCAGATAAAGGTCAGCGTGGGAGTCTTGGTAAAGGGATCCATGATTGCGGTATTGGAATCCGGAACCACGAGCATGTCGCTCGCGTTAATGGGCAGCCAGCCGCGGATGCTAGAGCCGTCGAAGCCAAAACCGTTCTCAAAGGACTCTTCATCGAACTCGCTGATGGGAATGGTAAAGTTTTGCCAGATGCCCGGAAAATCGACAAATCGCAAGTCGATCATCTGAGCTCCCTGTTCTTTGGCATAGTCCAATGCTTCTTTTGGGGTCATCTGCAGGCCTCCTTCATCTCTTGAATGTGATTTGTAAAATTGGCTCAAATCGGATGTCGTCTCTATTCCAGTTACAGACTAAGCAAGTTCCCTGCCAGCTTTCAAGGCCTGCCGTGAAAAAAGCCTGCAAAAAGGGGCGCAGCTTCCAAGCTCCCGCCACAAGCAAGCTCAGAGAACCAGCAACATCCCTTGAACCGGCCTAGATGCATTCAAAAACGCACAGCTTGTGATACGTTTTTGTATCCTGAGCTCAGGCCTCCCCGTCCCACAGTGCGACTCCAGCACAAGTTTCAAGCATATGATCAATAAATAAAATAAGTTATATAAGAGGCTCCCTGCCGAAGCCCAAACAACATTTTTGTTCCCTTGCTTTCTGGAAACACCCACTGTCCCAGGTGTGGGTAAAGGCCAGGCCAGCGGCTGCGCTGCCTTCATATGACCGGACGGCCCTGGGAGGAGTGCAAGGCCTCCAGGAGATCCTTGCGCAGCTGTTGATGCCGATCCTCATCCAGCACCTTGTTGCCTTCGCCATCCGTGACGTAGAAGACGTCCACCACTTGCGCGCCCGGTGTGGAGATCTTGGCCAGCTGAATCGAGAGCTCGTAGCGATGGAGGACCCTGGAAATGGTGAGCAGCACTCCCGGCCGCTCCCAGGTATAGACCTCGATAACCGTATAGAAATCCGAGGCCTGCTCGTCGATAACCACCCGGTCCTGCTTCTTGACGCTTGGCTTGCGAAACACCTTTCGGTTGGGCTGCTTGCGATACAGGTAGTCCTCAAGATCAATCCGGTCACTGAGGATCTCGGAGAGCTCCTCTTCGACTCGGGCCCAGAGAGCCTCGGTCCGCAGCGGATCCGGAACCTGGTCCACGATCATGATGTCCACTGCCAGGCCATAGCTTCGGGTATAGATGTCCGCGGAGAGGACATTCAGACCGTTGGCCCAAAGGACACCGGTAATCAGGTCAAAGAGGTTCCCCCTGTCCGGACAGACGATGGTCAGCTCCCACATGTCGCCCGGGAGATTGCGCACCTCGAAGCTCAAAGCCTTTTGACCCAGCTCCTTCTCCAGCCTGTAGTGGCGTAGTATAGCCTCCGGATCCTGATTGAGGAGATAACGCAGGGACAGCTTGTCCAGCCAGCTTTCCAGCTTCCTGCTGCTCTCCTCTTCGGCCATCAGAGAGAGCACGCTTTGCTTGGTGGCTTCAATCTGGTGCTGCACATCCCGAAATCGCCAGTCATCTTGATCCAGGCAGTGCGAAACCTTGATGAACAGCTCTTGGAGCAGGGCGCTTCGCCAATTGTTCCACACCTGGGGGCCGGTAGCCCTGGAATCGGCCACTGTGAGCAGATAGAGCATGAATAGTCGTTGCTTGCTTCCGATATGCACCGCGCACCGCTCCACAGGCTTCTCATCGGAAAGATCCCGCTTCAGGGCTGTCTCGGCCAGAAGGAGATGGTTCTCCACCAGAAAAACGAGAAGCTCAAGGCCCTCTTCAGGAAGCATCATTCTGCGCCCTATATCGCGAACCATTTTCGCGCCCTGAACCGCATGGTTCTTTCCCTGCCCCTTGCCGATATCGTGCAGCAGCCCGGCCAGGAAGAGAACCGGCATATCCTCCGGAAAGGAGTCGAACAGAACCCCGGTATCCACGGCCTCGTTCTTCCCGGACCGGAGCGCGTGGAGCTCCTGCACCGAGCGAAGGAGGTGCTCATCCACTGTATAGAGGTGGTAGGTGTCGTGCTGAACCCTATAGCGTATGGAGGAGAACTCGGGAATGAAACGCTCCAGAAATCCGGTTTCCATCATCATGGAAAGAACGGAGAAGGCCATATCCCGATCCAGGAGCACTTCCAGAAACTGGGCTATCACGCGGGGATCATGGCGGTACTCCCCGGAAAAGGCATTCAGGTTGTCCCTTATAATCTGTCCGGTCTCGTGGTGAAAATGGGCCTTGGACTTGGCGGCCTGCCAGAAGAACTGCATGAGCATCTCCGGCCTGGACCGCACGAGCTCCGGATCGTAGAAGCGAATATGATTGCCCTCCAGAATGAAGGGCCCGGGCAAGATCTTTTGCTTTTCCTTCTTCTTGGAGGCATTGAGCTCCCGCTCCCTGCCTTCGAGCAAAAAGGTGGCCACGCGGCGCACCCTAGCGGTCTGCCGGTAAAACAGGCGCATGAAGGCCTCCACTGCCGGGATGCCCTCTGTCCCGTCCACAAAGCCCAGAATGTGGGCCACTTGCTCCTGATCCTGGAACAGGAGCTGGTCGTGCGCCTTTCCGGCCATCCTGTGCAGCTGAAGCCTGATGCGCCAGAGAAAGTCCTGCGCCTGCTCCAGCCAATGGATCTCCTTGGGCGTAAGCCAGCCCTTTTTCTGCAGGCTCATGAAATGAGGGGATCCCAGAAGCATCACCGCGGTCCACCGCAAGGTATGGAGATCGCGAAGCCCGCCGAGCCCTTGCTTGATCTGGGGCTCGAGGAGATAGTTGCTCTCACCATACTGCCGCCAGCGTTTATTGCGATAAGAGATGAGATTATCCACAAACCGCTTCTTCTTCCTTTTGGAACGGCCGTTGATCAGATGGGTTCGCCAGTTGAGATAGAAGTGATGATCGCCGTAGATGAGCTGGGTTTCCAGGTAGGTGGTCTGGACCGAGAAATCGCTCTTCATGAGGCGGTCCAAGCCGGTCACCGAAGAAACCACATGGCCCACCTCGAACCCGGCGTCCCAGAGTCCGGAAATGAGCGCCTGGATAAGATCCCGCAGCTCATTGGAGAGATGGTTGCGGTAGAGGAAAAGTATATCCAGATCGGAAGCAAAGCTGAGCTCGCCCCGGCCAAAGCCGCCCACCGCTATCAGGGCCCAGTTTCTGGGAGCAAGATCAAGCTTTTGGAAGTGGCTGGCAAACAGCTTGAGCAGGTCCTGAGAGAAGGTCCGGGCTCCGAGAATGCCCGGCACATCCTGGACGCATTCCTGCCAAAAGCTATGCCGGGCCTGCCTTAGCTCCTGGAGCAGCCTTTCGATCTGGGTTGCGCTATCCATTGCTTGCTGCGACACGACAAGCCCCTTTACCGATATCGCCGTGGAAGCTCACGGCAGAATGGACGACGGACAGGAAAAGGCGAAGCTCAAGGGCTCACCTCTCTGCTTGTGGCTACAGGGCCTGCTCACCGCGTTCTCCAGTCCTGATCCGGACGCTGTCCTCCACCGGGAGGACGAAAATCTTGCCATCGCCTATCTTGCCGGTGCGGGCTGCCTCGCAGATGGACTCCAGGACCTCCTGCACCTGATCCTCGCTGACCACAAGTTCTATCTTGATCTTGGGCAGGAAATCGACCACATACTCCGCTCCCCGGTAGATCTCGGTATGCCCCTTTTGTCGTCCGAAACCGCGCAGCTCTGTGACCGTCATCCCCTTAATCCCGATTTCGGTAAGCTTTTCCTTGACGTCGTCCAGCTTGAACGGCTTAATAATGGCCTCGATCTTTTTCATCGTCTTTCCTCGCCTCCTGTCTTGATATAGCAGTGCTCGTTGCGTGGCCTTCCAAGGCTTTGTGCAATATCCATTCCCTGCCTTGGAGCTGGACCGCCACACCCCTTAGAGATTCTCCGCCAGCTTCAAAAGCTCCAGGATTTCAACCCTTCTGTGACCGTCTCCTTCAGGAATCCCGTCCGCCGGCACACTGCTCTGAGTTGCCGGGAGCTACAATTTTGTTTCCGGCCGGGAAAGGGAAGTGAAGGGGGCTAGCTCTCGGCTTGAGCCTGCCGGAATCGTCCGGGGTCAATATTGTACTTCTTGACCTTGTACTGGATAACCCGTTTAGTGGTACCCAGCAGCCGCGCTGCCTCCGCCTGGTTGCCCTGCGATTCCTTCAAGGCGTCGACGATCAGGTCCTGTTCGAAATTGCCCACCAGGACTTCGAGCTTTCCTTTGGAATCTCCCAGTGCGTCCTGGGACTTCATCTGTAGGGAAGGGGGCAAATGATGGGCTTCAATGGTGTCTTCACCGGTAAGGAGCACAGCGCGTTCTATGCAGTTCTCCAGCTCCCGCACATTACCAGGCCAGTGATAGGACATGAGCAGGTCGATGGCTGACGTGGAGATGCGCTTGACGTTCTTCCTGAACTCCTTGGCATATCGGAGAATGAAGAAGTCAGCCAGCAGTAGGATGTCCGGGCCGCGTTCCTTGAGCGAAGGGAGGTAAATGGGGAAAACATTGAGGCGATAGAACAGATCGGAGCGGAAGTTGCCCCGGGCCACTTCCTCTTCCAGATTCTTGTTGGTGGCGGCCACCACTCGAACATCCACCTTGATGGTCCGCGAGGAGCCCAAAGGCTGGAACTCCTTCTCCTGAAGGACCCGCAGGAGCTTGGCCTGAGCCACCGGAGAGAGCTCTCCAACCTCATCGAGAAATATGGTTCCTCCCTGGGCTTCCTCGAAGCAGCCGCGGCGGCGGGTAACCGCACCGGTAAAGGCGCCCTTCTCGTGCCCGAAGAGCTCGCTCTCCAGCAAGCTGTCCGGCATGGCAGCGCAATTGACCCGCACCAAGGGCCCTTTGGCCCGATTGCTGTTCTCGTGCAGGCTTTTGGCCACCAGCTCCTTTCCGGTACCGGTCTCGCCGTAAATGAGCACCGTGGTGCTGGTTTCGGCTACCTGGTCCACCAGGCGGAGCACCTCCTGGACGCCCTTGGAACGGCCGATGATGTCTGTTTTGGGACGCTTGGACTGGGCCAGACGCTTCCTCAAACGCTGGTTTTCCTCCTCCACGCCCCGGAAATAGACGACCTTGCCCAGAAGCTCGGCCACGGAAGCCAGAAGCTCCACCTCCTGATCCACATTCTTAACCTGTCGGCTCATCTTATCCGCGGAAAGCACGCCGACAACCCGAGAGCGATAGAATATGGGCACACAGAGGAAGGTGAGCTCCTTTCGATCCAGGCTCTTGCGCGCACCGGTGCGATCGAGAAAATGCGTCTCCTGCCCCAGGTTGGTCACGGCCATGGGACGGCCGGTTTGTGCCACCTTGCCGGTGATGCCCTCGCCGGGCTGGTAGATGATCTCCCCGGCCTGGACCTTGACCCCCCTAGCCACGTCGAGCCAAGCCTCGCCGGTATGCAGATCCAGGATGGAAATCATCCCCCGCTCCATGCCCAAACGGGCCCCAAGGAGGTTCAAAATCCCCTGCAGCTGCTCCTTGAGCTCTTCCGGCCCGGAGACGATTCTGGCAATTTCGTAGAGAGCATTGAGCTCGGTGTAGGAATACGGGCTGGACATATACAAAATTGTGCCGTTTTTTTTACCAAAAAGCAACAAATCCACAAAAAAAGGGGCGCTTTCCGTGAAAGCGCCCCTTTTTGCGACTGATTGTC
>CAZQPF010000013.1:15401-61934 GCA_964595165.1 uncultured Desulfohalobiaceae bacterium | reverse complement strand
AAATCCTGGCAGAACCTGTGCAGGGCCGAGCCTTCCGCCATGGGCTCCGCGGCCTCGCCGCCGGCCGCACGCTCCTCCACAGAGGGCTGCTCCACAGAGCCCTTGGTTACGGAGAAGAACTGCTGCAGAAGGCCGTCCTTGCCGATGGACTGCAGAAGATCCGTGAAGGGCGAGGTGGTGAACTGGGACGGCTTGGCGATGAGGCTCGCCAGCAGCGATCCGGAGCGGATGCTGCCCAGGCCGAGCTCCACTGAGCCCAGCAGCCAGGACTCCTGAAACCACTCCAAAAGATGGGGAGAGAAAACCGGCTTTCCGGCATTGCCGGTGGGAAACTGCTCAATGCTCCGCTCCACGGTAGCCGCAAGCCCGCCGGCATCGATCTCGAACTGCCGCAAAAGGAGCGAGATATCCGCCCTTGGGTCATCCAGGAGCTTCACCAGGAGATGCTCCAGCGTAACCTCGTAATGCGTCCTGGAAACGCAGGAACCCGCGGCGGACTCCAGCGACTTGGTGCAGTAGGCGTTCAGCTTGCCCAGCAGGGCTTTGATATCCACGCTGATCATAGGCCAACCTCTTTTGCTCTGCAGGGTTTTGCGATTTAATTCATGTCTTCCGGATGGAAGACCACTTGCACTGCACCAATGGCCTGTCTGGAGTACACCCAGGTATCCAGCCCCAAAGCCGACCATTGCGCCCCTCCCAAGCACGTCTTCTGAGCCTCTCCGGGCAGCATGGAAAGATGGAGATCGTACTCCAGGCTGTCTGAAACATAGAGACGGACGAGGCTGACCAAAAGTCGATGCTTGGGCATGCCGGGCATAAGCTGCTGAAACTCACGTTTCCTCAAGGGGCCGATGTGGATTCGGATCTTGCCCATGCGGTCCAGAATCTTTTCGCCCACATGCACGTTGCTGCCCAGCTCGGCATATCGGCCGCCGAGGGCGGAACGCTGCTCTTGGGGTATGGAAACCCATCTGGGGACGCACTGCTCAATCTCCAAGGCGCGTAGCCCCAAAGCATCCCGCAAAAGAGTCTTCAGTCCCTGAGCCGAGCGGGGGAACTGGGTGAACAGGCCGCAATAGCGGATGAGGGCATATGGAGACCGGAGCTGATCGCGCAGCGCCTGCTCACCAAGCCCCACCAAGCAGAAGAGCCTCTCCAGGGCCTGGGCATCCTTCTCCTCCACCACCCGCAGATGCTGGCGGTACTTGAGCCAGGCCTCGAAGAGGAGCTCGTAGAAGCGCTGGTTGATGCATTCCAAGAACTCCCGGGTCACGCTCTCATCCTGAGACTGCTCCTCGAGCAGATCTTCGGTGTAGAAGGTGGGCAGCGGCGAAGAGGTGCCGTAGAGGCCGAGGAAAGAGACCTTCATATTGTATCCTTCCGCCTCCTGGCCCATGCGCTCGATCCGGACCACGTCCGAAGCCGGAAACCCAAGCGTGAGCTCGGGGCTGACCCGCAAAGTGCCTGTTTCAGCCTTGTCGCCGCCCCCAGCAAGGGACCTGAGCAGTCGAAAGGCCTGGAAGAAGGAGTAGCTGAAGCCCTTCTGCAGCAGATCCCTTTCTAAATCAGAGGACGATCCCCTATCTGTGCCGGCCATCTGTACTCCTCGCCGCTCAAGCTTTCCTCCACCGTGAGCTCGGTAAAGGCGTTGAGAGAGGCATAGCTCCCCAAAAAGGAATTCAACACCGAACAAAACAAAAAAAGGTCACCCCGGCCGGTGAAGTGATCCTGGCGCAGGGAAAGCCTGGTCTCTTGCCCGCGCATCATAACCCCGGCAACAAGCTTGCTCTTGGGCTGGGAGACCACCTTCTCCAGGCCGTCGAGCCGTTTGCGGTTGGCCAGATAGCTTTTCTGATCCCGGGTTTCCGGAAAGAGATAGAGCTCAAGCAAGGCCTTGAAGTTCTCCGTCCTGGCCAGGGACAGATAGTTGAGAGACAGGTGGGAAAGAAATCTCCACAGGAGATTGCGGCCCATGGGAGGAAAGCTTCCCGGCTTGGGAAGCCTCACGTTGCTGCAGTCCACAAACTCCGGAGTGTTCGATGTGGGAAGGCGGATGTCCCCGACCTGAAGACTTTCCGTCAGGCTGCCGTTGGTGCACAAAAGCTCCATGGAAAGGGTCTCCACCCTCGGAGGACCGCTTTCACTGGGATAATCCACGCTGATGAAGGTGCTCAAGCCCTGGTGAACCGGAGAGCGCTTTCTGGAGACATGGTAGACCGGCCTGTCCTTCGGCTCGGGGGTGTAGAGATCGAACGGAACAAAGGCCCGTTGTTCCGCCGTCCCGTGAATGATGCCCACCACATCCGTCACCGAGTACACCTCATAGTGAGCCCCCCGCGAGGAGTCCGGCTGAACCGGAAACTCTGCCTGGCGCTGGTCCAATCGAATCGGCTTGGCGTGCATGGGGAAGAGATTGATCCCCGGGGTAGCAGAAAGAATGAAGTTTTCACTCTTCAATCGGGTGAAAGCCCGCGGCGACTCCTTGAGCTCCAGCCGAACCGTAAAGGAGCTTCCCTCTCCTCTTGACTGCCACTCTTCCCAGCCCGTGAGCCGGAAAAACAAGAACTTTTCCGGCAGCAGGAAGTACTCCTGGAGCAGGCGGTATCCGGGGAAGGATTGGGCCGGATAGGGAATAATGGCTTCCTGATCCTGAAAGCCCATATTGCTTAGATGCCTACTCTGCAGATAGCAGGCTTCCCCATCCGGTGCAGTTAAGGCTATCCGGGCCAAGCCTTGTTTCAGGAGATAAAAAAGCTCCGTGGCCACCACATAGTCGCCTCCCAGGTGAAAGCCCAGGCTCTCCGGATGCCATTCGGAAAGCTTCAGGCCCTGAAGCTGAAAGGAGAGCTCTATAGCATCCAAACCGCCCGGAGGTTGATGCAAGGAGGCTTTCATCAGCCGCAAAGGATGGACCTGTACCGGATAGCAGGTCTTGAACAGGCACTGCGTCCCTTCCACCGGCACGGAGGCGATATATGTGCCGGCGGGAACCTTCATCGAGCTCTTCATGGCGGCCTTGGGGGTGAAGGCGAGAATAGTGCTCGCCGGCATGGGGCGAAGGTAATGCGGCCAGATGATCTGCATCAGCTCATGGATGATTTCCGGAAAATCGTCATCCAGCTTCTCCCGGAGCAGGCCGGTCAAAAAGGCGGTCCCCTCGAGAATGCGCTCCACATCCGGATCGGAGCTGGCGCTTGCGAGCATGGGTCCCAGGGCCGGATGCTTCTTGGCAAACTCCGCTCCCAAGTCCCTGAGGTTGGACAGTTCGTCCTGATAGTAGCGATTGAACATGAGTCGCTTTTAGGTTCCCCCGGGCCGAAAGGCTCAAGCTTCAGGATGCATTCGCAAAGCGCGGTGCGCATAGCAACGAACTATTTCTTCCAGCCCCAAAAGCGGTTGAAAAATGCTTCCGGAGAGCCGATTCACCTTTTCACCTCGATTTTTCCATCCGAGGTCACCGTGCTTTCGAAAAAAACCGGATCTTTGATGTCCTCCACAGCCAGCCTGCCTGTGATATGAAACCGCACCGCCAGCGGATCGTCCTTCTCCTGGACGAAACGGACCCTAATCCCCTTCAACCGGGGCTCGAACTTTTGAATCGTTTGCTTGATCGACTTTTCAAAATCCTGCACCCCGCCGGGATAGGTCAGGACAAGATCGGTGAAATCCGGAACGCCGTAATCGTCCGCCAGGGGAACGTTTCCCTGCCTGGTGTTCAGGATGCGCTGCAGATGCTCCAGTACCGAGTCTGTAACCCGGTTCACATCGTGCTTGGCCCGCCGTGCAGGATCAGCCGCAATGGAGCGCAGTCGCTGCAATAGCCTTATTTCGCCCATTTAAAACCTATCCAACGCCCCCGGGGTCCGCTTGGGTCCGCCTCACACGAACAGGTGGGCCTTAAGGCCGCCCAAGAGGACCCTGGGGAACGATACCGGATTCGGGGCCGGAAAACCCATTGCCTGCTAGGTTCTCTGCGACCAATGATCCTCGTGCTCAACTCCGTCCGGCTCGTAGGTCCAGCGTATCTTGCCGAAGACAAAGGATACCTCCTCGGTCGGAGGGGCGTTCGAGGATGCCGGGTCGATGGTGTCCGGGCTGATCCGGGTTACCGAGCCCACCCTTCCCTCTTCGATGACCACGGTGAAGAACTGCTCCGTGGTGCCGTCTCCGGCCGGGTTGGGCCGGAAGAACTTGAAGGTTCCTTCGATGGCCTCGTTGTTGCAAAGGGCCTTGGCGATCAGGGGCGAGGCCTTGTCGATGCGCTTGACGATCCGGATCGGCTCGTAGGTTCTCTCCCCGGAGGCCAGTCCGGATGAGGCCTCGCGTGCTGTCCGCACCGAGTCGCTGAAGGAAAGGCACTCGATGGAATCCGCCCGCTCCAGGGACTCGATGGTGGAGTCCCCGTCGATCTTGGTTCCGTTGGCGGTCAAATAGAGATGTACGGTCATGGCCATGGTCTTATCCTCCTGCTGGCTACATTGTTACTCCTTATCCAATTTGCCCACCAGTGACAGCGTGAAGAATGCCCCCATGTACTTGAAGTGCGGTCGAACCTTGAGACCCACCCGGTACCAGCCCGGCTCGCCTTCCACATCCTCCACGGTGACCTGGGCCTGGCGCAGGGGCCTCCGGCTTCTGACGCCCGGTGCTGGGTTGTCCATGTCCGCCACATACTGGCGAATCCAGTCGTTGAGCTCCTTCTCCAGGTCGCTGCGCTCCTTCCAGGTTCCGATGTTCTCCCGCTGAATGACCTTGAGGTAGTGCGCCAGCCGATTGATGACGAACATGTAGGGCAGCTGGGTCCCCAGCTTGTAGTTGGTCTCGGCCTGCTTTCCCTCCTTGCTGATGCCGTAGTACTTCGGCTTCTGGACCGAATTGGCCGAAAAGAAGGCGGCGTTGTCGCTCCCCTTGCGCATGGTGAGCCCGATGAAGCCCTCCTCTGCGAGCTCGTACTCCCGCCGTTCGGAAACTAGGGTCTCAGTGGGGATCTTGGTCTGTATCTCCCCCAAAGCCTCGAACTGATGCAGGGGAAGATCCTCCACAGCCCCGCCGGCCATGGGGCCGATGATATTGGCGCACCATCTGTACTTGGCAAAGCTGTCCGTCAGGCGGCTGGCAAAGGTAAAGGCAGTGTTGCCCCAGAGATACTTGCTGTGATCGCCCGAGACCTGCTCCTCATAGTTGAAGGACTTGATAGGCTGGGTTTTGGAGCCGTAAGGCAAGCGCAGCAAGAACCTGGGGCAGGTAAGACCGATGTAGCGCGAGTCCTCAGATTCGCGGAAGGATTGCCACTTAATGTACTGCGGCCCTTCAAAGATGGATTTCAGATCCTTGAGGTTGGGCAGCGAGGTAAAGTCCTCCAGCCCGAAGAACTTGGGGCTCACTGCGGAGATGAACGGCGCATGGGCCATGGAGGCCACGGAAGCGATGCTCTGCAGCAGCTTCATGTCCTGCGGGCCGTGATCGAACTCAAAGTTGCCGATCATGGCGGCGTAAGGCTGACCGCCGAAGGTGCCGTACTCCGAGGTGTAGACCGTTTTATACAGCCCGGATTTGGGAATCTCCGGTGCATCCTCGAAGTCGTCCAGCAGGGTATCCTTATCCAGGTTGAGGATCTCGATCTTGATATTCTCTCGGAAGTCGGTGTGATCCACGAGATACTTCACTCCCTTCCAGATGGACTCCAGCTTCTGGAAAGTCTCGTGATGCAGGATCTCGTCGACCTGGAGGCTGAGCTTCCGGTCGATCTCCGCAATCATGTCGTCGACCATGGCCTTGGTGATCTTATCCGGTATCTCCTTGTGCCCGGGCCTCACCAGCTCGGAGATTAGGGTCTCCACCCCGCGTTTGGTCAGGGAGTAGGCCTCGTCCTGGGGCTTGATCTTGGTCGCCTGGACAATAGAATCCAGCAAGGACTCCTCTTCTGCGACCTGTGTCTGTTCAGCAGCGGTTTTTTGTTGCTCTTCTGCCATGTTACTCCTCCTTGCCTAAGCCCAACTCCTGCAAAAGCTTGTCTCTCGCAGCGTCGTCCTGAACCAGGTTTTGAAGCTTCTTGCGAAACTCCGGGATATTGCTCAAGGGGCCCTTGAGCGATTTCAACGATTCGCGCAGCTCCAGGAGCCGATTGAGCTCCGGAACCTGCCTGGCGACGGATTCCGGCCCGAAGTCCTTGATCGACTCGAACTTGAGTTGGACCGGAAGCTCTTCCTCGGACTTTTCCGAAAGCTTGTTGGCCACGTTGAGGCTGACGTCCAGCTTCTGCCCTTTGAGCACCTCGTTGAAGTTGTCCTTGTCGATATTGATCGGATCCCTGTCCTCCACCAGCCGGTCATCAGGCTTTTGCGTAAAGTCGCCCATAACGAGGAGCTTGAGGGGCAGCTCCACTTCCTCCTTGGCATCGCCTGTAGCCGGCCTGTATACGATGTTGACTCGTTCCCGGGGAGCCACCGATGATTCCTTGGCCATGACGTCCTCCTTGCTTGAGCCCTGATAGGCATTGATAATGAACAGATATCCATCCCCCTTGAAGCACATCTCAGCATCACCGGCTCAGCTGCAAAGCCTCAAAGGGATTCAAGCGCGCGATCCGGGTGATGATCGCCTGCGAGTCCTCCTTTCCCTTGCCGGCGTTTAGAGCCAGAAACGCTGTTTTCAGACCCTGTAAAGCGAGATCTGGATCCCACTCCTCCAGCCTGTAGGCCTCAATGTCCTGCAGGATGAGATCCAGGTGCGGGGCGAGAAAGTCTGTTGCCTGCGAGCGCATCAGGATCCGGGCCAAGCCGATGCGCCACTGCAGCCTCTCTCTTCCGGAAGGACTGGCCTGCATCTTGTGCTGAATAAGGCGAACGGCCTCCTGCAGCTGTTTCTTGCGGGCCAGGGTCCCGGCCTCGCCAAGGGTCCTCTCAATCTCGTTATCCTGCTTTTCGCTGCCGCTGGCAAGAGGTTCCGAAGCCTCTGAAGCATCTTTCTGGGTACTGATTTCCTGAAGCCACTGCCGGGTTTCGGCATCGACAAAAGGCGTTCCGTCGGCATAGGACAACTGAGTCACCTCTCGGAGCCGCTGGATGAAAGCCGCTGTTTCCTGGCACACGGCATCATGTGCCGCCTGGTAGCGGTCTCCGAGACCGGCCAGAGCCTCGGCGGCATAGCGATTCAGATCGAGCCAGAGCACGGCCGCAGGGAGCTTGTCTTCGGACTGCTTGAGCAGTGCCGCCCAGTCCCCTTTGCTTTGGAGATCCCGCAGCCTGTTGCTTAGGGCCCCCTGTTCCGCAGGAGGCGGGATCTGGGTTCGGCCCTCGGTCGCCGGGGGAGGAGCCTGGATCATGGCCCAGGCGGCGATCCGGCGCCATCTGTAAGGCCTGGCATCTGTTGGATCGTTGCCATTTACAATGTCCGCCATTCGCTGAACGGTCTTCAGTGTTTCCCGCAAAGCCTTCTCTGCTTCGGCTGAGGAGAGCCCCTCTTTGGTCTGAGGGCTCGGAGCCGGCTGCGGTCTTTTGGCCTCCTGCTTCGGCTGGGATACAGGAACCGGTTGCGGCTTGGCCTCCGCCTCCCGGCGGGACAGGGGTGGTGACTCCGGGGAGTCCTTCCCGGACTGAGCCGGGATCCGGTCGATGATCCTCTCCAGCGGCCTGAGCAAAGGAGGCTGGGGGATATGCTCCCGCAGTACGGCCTCGATGGCTTGCAGATCCTGCCGGTACTGATCCACGGTTTCCAGAGGCAGCGGGCTGAGCTCGAGCCTCTGCAGAGCGGCTTCGCTTTTCTCCAGCCACCATTCAATGGCTGCCACTCTGCCTTTCATCCTTTTCTTGGCCGGGAAGAGCTCGTTCCAGAAGTTCTCCACCAGGTCGCGATAAACCCTCAAGCCCAGCCCCAAGCCTTCCAGCTGGCGGATCTGGATTTGAGCCAGGCAGAGATAGCTGGCCACCAGGAGATCCTTCGACTTGGTGGACAGGATGGAGCGGCACAGATCACTCACCTTCTCCCAGCTCACCTCCCCGGAGGCCGTGGGAGAGGACAGCTTGTCCATCTCGGCCTGCAGAGCCTCGAACTCCGGATCGTAGCGCACGTCCGAGCCTGCAGGTTTTCCTTCCTCAATGGGCTGCTTACCGAGCAAAGAGACGTCCATACCTACCTCAAGGACCACAGGGTAACGAAATCCGAGGGCTTCAGGGATCGAAAGTAGCCCTTCAGGTGCATGAAGCCCTCGCTGCCGCCCATAAATACGGCTTGGGGCACGGCGGCCGGTCCCAAGCGCTTCAGCCGGGAGTGGCAGCTTGCCAGAAGATGAGCGGCACTCTCCTCCTCGTGAAGCGGAACCTGAAAATGCATCGCTGCCGGATCAGCCGGTTCATCGCGTTCCAGATCTTGAATCCTTTCTCCATCTGCTGTGTGATCTGCTCCATTGAACATGGCCTCCGTCGCGGCCCACTCCGATAGCGGCGGACGTATGCGCCGCACTTCGTCTTTGAGCTCCTGGAGGGATTCCAGCCGCTTGACCGCCAGGTGCTCGATATGGCCCCAGGCCTGGTCGCAGGTCAATGGGAGCAGCTCCCAGATCCTGGCCCAGGAGGTCAAAGGACCGGAGCCAAGGAACAGGATCGGAAAGGGCCGGCCCCGGCTATCGCCGCTGTCCCTGATCAATCCCAGTACGAGCTCGCCGTTTTTAGAGCCCTGGGTCCAGAACCGCCAGGAGGAGATCCCGGTTCTCTTTGACTTCTGCCGGATAAGCGCTGCATATCCCTCTTCCACCCAGCGGCTGAAACGCTCGGCCAGAGCTGACTTTTCCCCGACCTGGAAAAAATCAGCCACCACCGGATGCTTCCCGCAGCAATACCACTTCCAGAGCCCCATGACTCACCTACTCCCAACACGATGCGATCTGCCGGGGAGACGATCCCAAACCCGATCGGAGCAGGCCGATCACCGAGCTGTGCCCGTTCATTTTGTACTGCATATCGATATGCTTGATGCCAGCTCGCTCCCAGACAGTGGAGGCTCCCTCGAACTCGCTCGGCCTCAAGGTGCGCTCCCCTTTGGCGAAATCCATCAAAAATCGAGGAAAGGCGTAATCTCCGGAGTAGCGCTTGGTCAAAACCTCGTCCTGAACCTCGACCTGAACGAGCACATCGCCGCACTTACCCGGGGACCAAATGAAGGTTTCCGAAACCGGAAACATGAGGTTGAGCAGAACCTGATCCTTCTCCCCGCAGCGGAGGATGAGCTTGACCGACTGCGGCTTGTACCTTGCGTCGCTGTTCACGTTGACCGGAAGAGCCGTCAGGCTCACCCGGTACTGATCCCTGACCACCACCTGCCGGACCGCCCCTTGATTGAGATACCTGAAGAACGTGCTCTGAAAGGGCACCGCAGCTCCGTATTGTGCTTTGGCATGGTAGCCCTTCTGCGCGTTGCGGCTCATAAATGGGGCGGCCGGACCCTTGGCAAAAGCCCAAGCGTATCCATCGCTGCCCAGAAGGAGCCGGTTCACCGTTCCCTGATCCGGCGCGCCGCGCACTTCAGCCAGCACCTGGGATTCCCAGAGGCTTTGCAGGCTGCAAGCGGCTTGGCGCAGGCTGTATATCCAAGCCGTATCCACCGGGCCTTGAAGCAGCTCCCAGAAGGCCTGGTTGCCGGCCTGGCCCAAAGCTCTTTTAAGAGAGCTTATGGCCTGGGTGGCTGCAAAGAAAGGCGATTCTCCGCTCGCCGGGTCCTTGGAAAGGGTGGTTGCCGCAGTCTCAAAGGCCAGCTGCTGCGATGCGGCCAGAGAGTGCAGCTTTTCCAGGGCCTCGATGTAGGCTTGAAAGGCCTTTCCGGCCATGAAGGAGTCTGCGGTGTCCTCGGACTGTACCTTGTCCAAGGCCTTGAGGACCTTTTTTCCTTTCTTGAATACCTTGCCCAGGGCCGCCTTCCCTTGGCTCAGCGCCTGGCTGGAGGCCTCGCTTCTAGCCTGCTCAACCCGGTAGAGAAAGCCAAGCCATTCTGGTTGCTCCGCAGCGGCCAATGAAAGTGCCGAGACCTCGTTCTTCATGTGCTCCAGAAAGGCGAAATACGGCCCCTTGTCGGTACCAAGACGCTGCACCGCCTGCTGCCATTCCTCTTTGCCGGCCAGGGTGCTTCGACCTGTGGAAAAATCCGCGGCGTAGCCTTGCCAGGCCTTGAGATAGCTCCCTTTATACCTGTCCAGGAAGCCGTTTTTCTCAGCCGCTATAAGCAACGGATCGCTGAGGGCCTTCTCGATCTCGGCAAGAAATGCCCCTATTAGGGCGTACCCTCCGCTGGTAAAGGCCTTGGAGATAGCTGGGTGGTCATCCAAAGGGCGGCTGCCGCTCCAAAAATCCTGCAGCCGGACGGCTTCCAGGTTCGGCTGCAGCTCGGCCCAGGCAATGAGCCAGTCCAGGTTGTTGCGGGTTTCAGTGAGCAGTCGCTCCAGCCAAGCCTGCAAGCGATTCATAGCCGTGTTCATAAGGCTCCTGTCTTCCCGCCAGGCCAGATAGGTAAGGTGCAGATCGCTGAAGGTCTGGCGGATTTCAGGAACCGAGGCGCTTTTTTCGCTCACGGCCTGCAAAACGGGCCCATATCTGGGAAGGCTCATGGCTTGGAGCTCCTCGAGCCCGGCTCCCCCGACCCTGGCCTTGAGCAGGTTGATCCGCCGGGTGAGGTACTCGATGTGCTCGGCGATCACCTTGTCCGGAGTGGTGGGGGAAAAACCGCTCAGGCGCTTCTCCACTGCCGCATCAAGAGGCACGAGGAAGCCTTCCTTGAATTGCCCGATAAAAGCCTCCTTCACCCCCTGTTCCACATCTTTGCTGTCCTTCAGGCCGAACCTGGGAATCCACCAGCCCGCATTGGCTCGCTCCAGCTTGGCAATGGACTTCCGGAAGCGCTCCAGAACAAGAACGTCTGTCATGTATTCTCCGGTGCGTACCGGCTGCTCCGCCTTGAGGGTGCTCGTGACGGAATGAATGGCTCCCAGGTTCTTGAGGAAGGACAGGCTGAGCAGGCCGCACAAGGCAAGAACGATGGTGATCCAGGCGGTTAAGCCGAGATTGCGGGTAAGGCTTCTCCACTGCAGGAAACGCTGGGTTGGAGAGAACAGCCTGCGGTCCAAGGGCAGTATCTTGGAGAAGAAATCGTGCAGGAAAAGCCCCCGGCTGGTACCCGGAAGAACATCCTTGTGTTCCGTCAAGCCCAGGGAGTGCAGAAAGTGGGAGTACGGAGTGCCTTCCTGGCGGCCGCTGGAGAAGTAAACCCCCCGCAGCTGCGGCGTCTCCTGGTAGGGATTTTCGGCAAACGCTCCCTGGGCGAAGGCTTGAATTCCTTTTTCCAGCCGCTTGAACTCGTCCGGGAAGATGAGAATCGACGGGTCCTGGCTCAAGTCCTTATGCTCGCGGTGCACAAGGAGCAGACGCAGATCCTTGAGTCGCTCAGCCACCTTGTGTACGGCTTGGCCCACAAAGGAGATTGCCTCGGAGTCAGCGGAACGGTTGACCAGACCCATGGCTTGGTTGAGGCTCTCCTCGGGAAGGGATCGGCTAAAGGCGGCCATGCCCATCACCAGATCGCACTTGGTAAGCATGAGGTACACCGGAAACCTGGCCCCCAGGACCCGCATGAGCTCGTTGATTCTGGCCCGGATGGACTTGCCGTCGTCCTGCAGCTGCCCTTCCGAGGCCTGAAGGGCCTTGTCCGCAGAAAGGGTGACAATGAGGCCGTTCAGCGGCTCTTTGCGGCGGTACTTGGCCAGAAGGCCGAGAAAGCGCTGCCACTCCTCCTTGTCCCTGCCTTCATCCACAGGGATGGCATACCTGCCGGCGACATCGAGGATGACCGCCTCTTCGAAAAACCACCAATCGCAGTTCTTGGTCCCCGAGAGCCCGGAAATGTGCTGTGTTTCGGCAAAGGGCGAGGATAGCTTGGCGCTGTTGATGGCCGTTGTCTTTCCGGAGCCGCTTTCTCCGATGATCAGGTACCAGGGCAGAACGTAGAGCGGGTTGCCCTGATGGCGCAGGTGGGACTTTTTGAGCTTCTGGACCGACTCCTTCCATCGCTCCTGGAGCTCTTTGGCCTGCCCTTGGTCCCGATCGCTGAGCCTGCCCCGATAGGCCTCGTCCTGAGCTATTATCTGCTGGACAAAGCGCTGCTCCTTCCGGCGAAGGAGCATCTTTTTGAGACAGACAAGACCAATCCCGGCACCGGCCAGGCCAAGGAGGATGAACAGGGCCACCCACCAGGGCCAGCCAAGGCTCAGGACTATGCCCAGGACCACTACGCAGGTCAGCAGGAGGAGAAGGAAGAGGAACACGAACCACAGGGCTTTAAGAATAATGCGTTTCATCTGGGTACCATTTGGAGAATGCTGTCGGCATATCCGTCCAAAACCAGGGCGAAGATGCCGTACAGGATCCCGAAAACCAGGATCGGGGCCACGATCCCGAGCACGGAGATCAAGGAAAAGCCAGACTTACCCGGCAAAGCGGCGACATGGTCCACTGATTCAGGCATCGCCTCCGGAAAGAGCTCGATATCCTTGAAAGAAGGAACGCCGACCGAGGATCCGAACAGGAGCTTCAGGTTGGAGCCGCGGAGCTTGTCCAGGAGAAATCGATCCTCAGCGTGAATGTACTTCCCGGCAAATCCCAAGCCGAGACACAGGTAATAGACCTCGCGCACGTCGCGTTGATGGACCCCAAGCGAGTTCAGGCGCTCAAAGAACTCCTCCCCGGCTCGGGTGGTCTTGAAATGGAGGCGTTGGAGCTGCTCCTTCTGCCACTGCTGCCGCCCCGGCCAATCAACTGACAGAAGGATCTCGTCGACCCAGGCGCAGATGGCGAACTTGGCCAGCTCGCTGTCCTCGGCAGAGAATCCGGCCTGGTAAAGGCAGGACTCGCTGTCCGACATGAGGCGGTCCACGTTATGCCGCAGGCTCTGGTAAGAGGACTGCACACGGGGCAGATCCTTTACTGTCAGGGAAACATAAGCGATAAGCTCCAAGAAGCAGTCAATCATGCGCATAGCTAAGACCTTCCCACGATCATCAGCTCGATCTCCGCATCGTTCGGTGCGTCATCCCAATAGAGGGCTATATTCCGGTTGTTTCGGATATTCGCCCATTGGTCGCTGTGTTGGTGAACCCTGAAGTAAGCGCTCCTGCTCCTGCGAGGCAGCTCCTGCGGGGGCACCTGGAGGTACTCGATGTCCAGCCCGGGCAGGGCTCTGGCAATGAGCAGCGGCAAGTGCTCCCTGGAGCTTGCCTTGGCAACCTGGGTCAGCGAGGAGATGACCCCGCTGTGATCCGCCTCGGTGCTGACCACCAGATAGTAGCGGTTGCCCTCCTCAAAGACCTCTGGCTTCAGATCGGCGGCATAAAAGGTTTCATCGAACTCCAGGCGGATGACATACTCCGGACCGGCGGTGATCTCCTCCAGCAGGGAGGCTATGAGGCTCTGGGCGGCGGAGAAGTTTTCCCCGATCCGCTCATGATCGTAGGGAGCAATAAGCCGCTCCCCGCTGGATTGCTCCCCCAAAACTCCTACTCTGTCAGAAAACGTGGAGAGCTCGCCGATGATCTGGCGCAGAAGCCCGTAAACCATCCAGGGATGTACGGCGTCCGCCTCCAGGAGATGAACCAAAACAGGGACGTATCTGGCCAGGGAACGAAGGGCCAAGAGATAGACCATGTCCCGGGAGCCGAAGTCTGCGGTATGAATGCCCTTCTGGGCTTTGTACTCCTCCAGCTGACGGCAGCGGAAGCCGATCTGGTCTCTGATCTCCTTGATGAGCCTCAAGAGCGGTTCGGACGCCGAGACCGTCACACAGGGCGGAACGAATCGTTCCGAGAGGAGAATCTGGTCCCCTTCCCGCTTCAGCCGTGCTACCGGGAGGAGCGAATAGCCCCCGAGCTGATCGAGCTCCGTGGCCCAGAAGATCCTCAGGGCATAGGACATCTTCTTGACCATGGCCGGGTCCTTGCCCTCGTGCAGATCGGGAGCTTCCTCCGGATCTGCGGGCGCCACGAAACGCGTGTTGCTCTGATTGGCCCCGTCAAGGCTGGAGAGAACAGTTACGTTTTTCTGTTCCTTGCGCCATTTGCGCAGACCGAGGTAGACGGTGAAAGGCTTGCCTCCTTCGACCCATTCCTCCTCAAAGGAGCGAGCCCCCAGAGTGGCATTGCCAGGGAGCATCACGAAGGAACCGTCCGGAAAAAGGAACTCTCCGCTGTTGATTTGAAAAGACTGGTTGTTCAGGGCGGCTTCCTGAATATCAAGACTCCGGACGCCCCAGAAGCAAGGACACGGATAGCGGAGCAAAGGAGTGAGCCTGGTGGCGAAGGATTGCTCCAGGAGCTGAAAATGCTGCGGCTGCAGGAAGAGCCCTTGATGCCAGAATAGGGGTTTATAGACGTCCACTACTCATCTCCGACCTTCTGGAGTGCTTCCGGCCCGAGCTGGAAAGTCGCTTCCAGCTGCCCCAAACGCCGGGTAGTTGTTTTTCGGAACCAGCCTTTGGTCTCCTCGACTACGGGAATCTGTACCAGCCGCACGGCATGCTCCTTGTCCAGCTGGTAGTAGCCGGCGCAGAGGGCCACATACCTTGATCCCTGGGCCCGATCCAGGACATAGGTGCTTTCGCTTCCGGGCTGCATGACGATCTTTTTGGACATGGTGACGCTTGGGTCGAAGCTGCCGCATTGCAGAAGCTGAGCTATGCCTGAGGCGTCATTGGCATACTGGTTCATGCTGTTCGGGTTGGAGAGCTGATAAATACAGAGGTGAAGCGCATGAGCACTGTTCTGGAAACGATTCAATTGATCGTCGGCCTTGAGATGAATAACGATCGCTTGTTCCGCATAGCTGGCCTGCGGCGGTTCTGGCGGCTTAACCGTTTTGCCCCCGCAGGAGGAAATAGCCGTAACCAGGAGACAGAGAATCAAGGCTTGAGTAATGCTTCGCACTGGATTACCTCGCTTGGTTTAAAAGTCGACGACAGCTTTTCTCGAACTCCCGAAGCAAATGATCCCGGAAACGACCGGTTTCGAACCACATGGTCACGTTTTCGAACTGTTCCTTGTAGAGCTCGAAGAGCTCGGCCTTTTTCAGAGCGCCGAACTTCAAGCCGCCACCGGCTTTGGAGGCCAGCTTTTCCGGGGACAGGGCACCCAGAACCTCGCGCATCACCTCGCTGCTGCTCTCCTGAAAGCCCTTATGGGCAATGAGAAAGGCCTCCTTGATCTGATCCAGGTACTCCGGCAGCGGCTGGACCTCCCCTGCTCCGCTCATCTCGGAGGCGATAATCGTTCTGATCGTAGCCGACTCCTGGGCCTTGCCTTTGAGATTCTGCTCCACGGTCTGGGTCAGCTCGTTCAGAGTGTCGAAAAGCCGGTTCAAGCTGTCGCTCAGCTGATCCAGGACCTTTGGGGAGCTGAGGCTTTCGGGCGTCAGTCGGCCCCCGAGAAGGAGCTTTACCAGGCGGCCGAGAACTTCCGGATTGTCATCGCTCTGGCGCTGCTGCGAGTCCGAGGGCGCATCCAGGGCCGCCCTGATTGTTCTGAGCCAAGCCAGCTGCTCATCCGGCTCCAGATTGTGGAGCTCACGGCGCAGAAGGGCCTCGATCCTTCCCTTGGCCCGGTGGGGAGCGGCTGCATGCAGCTCGCTGACCTCGACGGCCAATCGCTCAGCCTTTGCCTGGTCCACGCCGCTCTCCTTTGCCTTTTTTCACCGGCTGGATGACAGTCTTTTCCAGATCCTCTTCAGGAAAGCCTTCTGACCCGGAGGCAAGAGGCTCAGCCGCCTCAACACCCTTGCCGGACTGCGATTTACCAGGGGGAGGAGCCTGGTGCTTCGACCTTTGGATCACGGTAGCCTCCGGATCTGTTTCCTCCGGCTGATTGGCCTTTTTCTCAAGGGATGCCCGCTGCACAAAGACCGTTCTTTCCAGATCAGGCTCTGATTCTCGTTCTGACGCCGGTTCCGGACTTGATGGATGAGCGCTCTGAGGCTGACTCTCCTCGGCTTCAAACGGGTCCTGGTCGTTTATGGAGAGAAAAACGGTCTCCACTCGTGTCTCATCAATGCTCATGGTATCTTCGTCCGAAGCATCCTTTGCTTCCGGCTCCAGACTGAACAGAAGAGTTTCCTTCTCCTGGCTGTCTGTCGCGCTCCGGGGTGTCTCTCGGGACGCCTGCTGGGGCGGCTCTTCGGCTCGCGGCAGCTGCCAGGCGGCGATGATCTCGTCCAGAATGGACAGCAAGGGATCGGAAGCTGAAGGCTGGGTCCCTGGAAGCGAAGACCGCGCCTGGAACAGGGCCGTGTGAAGATTGTGGACAAGCGCCTGCAAGCGATTGTCTTGCTCTGTGACAAAGGGCTCAGCCTCCTCTGAGGGAAGCCAGCGCAAAAAGCGCCAGCCCAGGTCGAGGCTTTCCTGCCAGACAGCGGCGACCCGCGGCGAAACCTGAGACTCCTTGTTTTCCACAAACAAGGACTGGGGCGGAATAAATGCTCCCCAATCCACAGATCCGCCGCCCTCCGCGTCCTCTGCCTTGGCTGCCTTGCGCAGACCGGAAAGGCGGGCCTCCTGTTCAGGGACCAGGCTGGAGAAGCAGAGCGCCCCATAAGCATTGATCTTTTGTGCCAGGTGCATCTCCGAACGCAGAAAGGAGTCTTCCTCCTGGCTCAGCAGGGTTAGATGCGACAGGCTGTAGCTCCACATCAAGGGCAGAGCCTTGGCAGTAGGCTCCAGCTTGATCCACCAGGAGCTCAAATCCAGGGAGCCCTGCGGCTCATCCGGATCCTGGAATGCATTATTTGAAAAAAGCCGCTCAAATACTTCCCGGAGCAAGCTCCACTTGAGAAAGAGCACCTCCAGGAAGCGTTGCTCGCCTTCAGGATAGATGAACCACTGGCCGGGGAACTGCAGCATAGCCTGTTCCAAGCGTACCGCCCCGAACCAGCTCCCCTGTTTTTTGTGGCCCTCGGCCACCTGAGCCGGCTTGGCCCCGCTGAGGAGGGATACAAAATCATCAGCCCGGAGGGTTGGCTGATCAAAACAGAGCAGGAAAAAGGGATAGAAGCCAAAGGGCACTATAGGGGGAGCGGAGTAAGCGCCGTGGCTGAAGCAGGAGGAGAGATCCGGACACTGAGTGCAGGGCAGGCTATGCGCTGTGGAAGGTTCCTTTTGGAGCGAGCCAAAGGAGCTGATCAGCTGAAAACGATCCTGAACGCAACGAGGGTGATCCCGGGAGGGAGCGAAGGCGTAGAAGAGAGGATTGGCTTCCCGCCTGACGCACGCAGGGCAATAGAGGTATCTCTCCAGGGAGGTGCCATACTGAGGCAACCCTTGGCTCTCCAGGAGGATCTCCTCGGTACAGAGCTCCAAAAGCTGGCCGCATGTCGGGCACGGCGGCTGAAAAAAGCGATTGCTCCGCTGACAGAAAAAGAGCGGGGCAAAGGGCAACATTCGCCCTTCACTATCCGTTTGTGCCGCTAGACGGTACAAAGGGGGATGGATGGATTCTGAGCCGAGGCGGCGATAGAAAGAGCGCCAGGCACTTTCAATGTGCTGATTGGATCGCGGGAAGGCCGAATCCTTGCGCCCGCTATAGCTATCCTTTTGCTTGGCCAGCAACAGGCTGTGCACAGCTACGCCTGTATCTGTAACCAGCTGGGCAGAAAAAAGGGTGCACCAGGGATAGGAATCGTCGAGGACCTGGAAAGGGCTTCTGGAGGAAAGATCCGGATTCTGCCCTTGGAAAGAATGCAGTACATTGATGCTGAATGGGCACTGCTCTCCATGCAGATAGGGAAGCAATGATGACGTCTGGTACATGCAAGGACCTATCAATGCACAACCCAAGTATATTATTTCTTAGATCAGAAATCCTTATAATGCATTAATGACAAAACAGCAGCTTCAAAGGATAATAAACAGATTGCCAATAGGAAGGACAAGTCATTAAAACAAACTGTTTAGCTTGTAGATTATATCTGAAGCAGATACCTTGCAAAGTTTGCTGGTACTGCTGAATATTATTATTGAACAAGATGTTGCATCATCAATATGCATTATATCAGCCACTTAGCTATAACGTCTTGTAAATACATACAAAAATGACAATTATTCCAAAGCCGTATTTCGTGTACAGGAACTTCAGAGAATCTATATAATGCTTTATTATACTTATAGGAATATATAAGAGACAAGTAGATGTCAAGATACCTGCTTGGCAAAATCCGAGAAATTGAAAAGACATTTTAAGGAGAAATGAAATCGCGGAGTACTGCAACAAGAAATGCATTAATGATGATAAAATAGATCTATAGTAAGCACTGTTACTCTATTATCCTAAATGATACTGATACATGAAGACTTACGGCAATGTATTTCAATAAATTAATAAAAATAAAAAAAGGAGTGAGACTTCACCAGATGCTCTGCATGAAGCCTCACTCCTTTTTGGAGCAAGCAGGAATTTACCGGAAAAGGGAAATTATCGTTTAATAATTCGGCGGCTTAACCTCCTGCATTACGCACCGCTTCATCCATCCGCTGCTGGATATACCCGAGCTCCTTTTCCTCATACTCCTCGAGATCGAAGCACAGAGCGTCTTCTCCCAAGAGCCCTTGGGGTACAAAATCGCCTTTTTCAAGAGGATCGTCAATTATATCGGCATAAAAGCAGATCGAAAGCCACCGCGGTTCATCCTCGATGACATCGAGGAGCATCACTAAGCTACGCTCCTGTTGACGCTCCAGAATGGCCCGCAGGGAGTAGGTGATACCCTCGCGGGGATGAAACTCGCAGCCGATGCCGGGCTGGGACTCCAGATGGTCTTTGAGCCGGATAAAGGCCTGCTTGTTTCCCTCGGAGGTCTCGAGCCATCCGGCCAGAAAGTCGTTGAGCTCCTTGGAGGAGCAGCTCATAAAGATATCCTCCGCTTCATCATCGTTCCTGCCACACCGGCTGCCTCTTCTCCCGGAAGGCGGAAATGCCTTCTCCGGCATCCTCGGTGGTGCACAATCGGGCAAAGGCCTCGTTCATATACTGGACCGCCTTATGGTACTCCATATCTGCGGCAGTATAGAAGGCGTGCTTGGCATTCTGCACCGCCAGGGGGCTCTTTTGGGCTAAGGCGGAAGCCCATTGGCGGGCCTCGCCCTCCAGCTCGCTCAAGGGCACGATCTTGTTAAACAGGCCCATATCCAGTGCTTGCTGAGCGGAAAGGAGCTCGCCGTAAAGCAGCATCTCCAGGGCCTTTTTCCGGCCCACGCATTTGCTGACCGGAATGACCGGCCCCACGCAGTTCAAACCCACGTTGATCGCCGTAAGACCGATTCGGGCATCCTCGGCAGCAACTGCCAGATCTGCGGCTGCCACGAGACCGGCTCCGTTCGCCGCAGCCACACCGTGAACCTGAGCCACCACTGGCTTCTTCATCCGGCTGATGCTCGTCAAGGAGCATTCCATAGTCTCGATCCACTCCCGATATTGCATCGGGCTCTGGCCGGGAAACTCATTTAAATCGATGCCGGCACAAAAGACCTTCCCCGCTCCCTTGAGCAGCACCACCCGCACCCGCTCATCGCGGTCCAGGTCGCGCAAGGCCTGGTCCAGCTCCCGGGCCATCGGCGTGTTGAAGGTATTGAGCTGCTCCGGCCGTTGCAGCGTGACCTGGGCTACATAATCCTCACCGTACTCCAGGGCAATGTTTTCATAGCCCATAATCCCCTCCTTTGGGCAAGTGCGTTGCCGGTTGGCTTGTATTCGGTTTGGGTTTTCATTAGTTCCTCATTACTGCTCAACAGTCAAAAGTTTTTGAGTAACATATTGTTTCAACTGCTGATATTGACGAAGTGGCTTGACTGCGAAAGCCTTTGACTTATCTCTTTGATTTCTTTGTCTTAACTGTGAACTTTGAACTGTGAACTTTGAACTCTAAAGATTACTGCAAAGGACTCTGGAAAGGCAAATAAAATTGCCAATGAGTCAGCGCAGCCGGAGACTGCGCTGACTTAGGAATCGGTATGGCGGCCCCCACCTCGCTTTTTCATCGGCGGCTGCGAAGAGGCCTTGGGCAGGAGACGGTTTTCTGTTCTGTAGGGCAAGACCTTCTCCAGGGATCCGGCTTGAGGGAAATCGGAGGCAATGAGCCCCTGCATGGCCCTGATGAGCTCCTCCAGGTCCTGTCTGGCCCGGGTGGCTGCTTGCAAAGCCGTGTCTGCTGGAGCATCCGCTTTGAGCAGGGATGCTTCAGAGGATGGGGAATAGGTTTGGTAAAGGGTGCGCTCGAACTCGCAGAGCTTAAGATAGCATTCGGAAAGGACAATGCCGCAATGCTGATGCTCCATCCAGGAAAAGGAATGATGCTTTCTGGCCACGGGTAACCTCGTCTTTGCTTAGGCGAAAACAGATATCAACTCCCTGAAAATATATAACAAAGATCTTCCTTTCTCTGTATCCGAAAATGCTGCTTCAGGTCAAGGAGCCTCTGAAAGAGCCTCTGAAAATGGAAAACCGGCTCCAATCAGCAAACTGGTTTTCAGCTTCCCGAAAGCCACTTTTTACAAATCTGTGTCAATTTTTGAGGCTGGCCGCCTTGGAGGCAGAAGGGCAAGAGAGTCTTGAGCCGGGAGCTCACTCGGTTCGGGTTTCCTGATAGCCGCAGGACTTGCAGCGCAGGGTTACGTCTTGCACTCCCATGGCTCCCATAACCGGATTGTTCTGGATATGGACTACAAAAAAGGAATACTCGCCGCAGGCGGGACAGGGCATCTCGGAAACGGCTTTTCGATCGGCCTCTTTCTCGAGCCTTGGCGGACGAGGGCAGGAGGCGACTGAGACGTTTCTCGGCTGGTGGAGAGTCTTTACCCAAAAAGGCAAGGAATCCAAAACCTTGGCTAAATGAAACAGGCTGAACATCTACCCCCCAGAAAAGCGCGCGGAAGGGCTGTTTGATAGCCGAAGAATAGCTGCCACGGCTCATTTGCTTGTCCTTCTCTGCAACGCTTATGCCAGGAAGCAGGGAGACTCAGCCTGGAAAAGGCACACCGGCAGCAGGGTCAGTCTGGCAGGAACAGCATGCTCCCTTGCAGGATGCGACTGCAAAAAATCCTTTTGCAGTCGCAGTAGTCAGAAGTCGGTACTAAGTTGTCAGTAAAAACAAAGAATTATAAGAAAATACTTGCGCTTGAATCATTCAGGCACGACTTTTTACAGGTGCATCTTGCAAGAGCAGGCCTTATAGCATCACCCCTCATTTGAGGCTCCTGGAAAATCATTTTCCCAGTCGAGAAAGCCCACCCTCAGAGGCTCCGCCGCGAGAGCATGCAAAGCCCCGGTTGGCGTAGTGCCTGAGCGAGGAACGTTCCCGGGCCGTTTTTTGCCTGCAGTGGTCAATCTTTTGATAGAAGACGCGGCTCAGTTGCGACATATTTCCAAGGACGGCACAAGGAAACACCGGAGTAAAAGCAGAATTTTCAGCATGCTAAACCACCAGCCATGCAGGCGGGAAGCCAAAACCCCTTCCCAGCAGTCCTCGGCCCAAGTCTTGCATGAAAGCAATGAGGAGTTGGAACAGGCTCAAAGCCGGCCCCTATGCGGAGCAGGCTGTTCTTTAAGTCCATTCCCATTCCTCCGGAATGCCTTTCTGGCCTGCCTATTGGGTCTCGCTCCCGGTTCCAGGCCTTACATATTTTCCCTCAAAGGTGGGTCCCGTGCCGGCCGAAGCCAAACCAGAAAGAGGGGCGCTCTCCTCCCCGACATCTGTGGAGTAGCTCCGGCATATAGAGAACGGGCCCGGAGTAACGCCGTCGGCTCCGGCAATGCACCTCCTTTCGTTTCGCCCCGGGGCTCTTCGCCCGGTCCCGGGGCGATCAAAAATAAGCTCCCCCATCCCTCTGACTGCCCGGTATCTTCCACTCTGCTTTCATTTTTGCAGCCTCAAAACCATACAAGAGCAAGGCCGCGGACATAGGCTGCTTGCCCCATTCGGCCTGCAGCGGAAGCCCACAAAACTTCCCCGGCATTTCAAGCCTCCCGACTCTCCTCTCCTGCTGCGCTCCTCGCCCTGCTGCCGGCATAAGCCTTCGCTGCCGCATGTCTCAGTCCACTACCGCCTCATCCAGCAAGCTATCCTGCTTGCGCTCGCAAAGACAAACAGATATCTTTGAAACCGCCTCGCCACGCCAAGAGTTTTGAGCTCGTGGCCTTTCTGCAGGCCTCCATTTTTCAGTTTGCAGGAACAGCCTGACAATGTGCTACCCAGCAAAGAAACAGACGTCTTTTGCGGTATCCTCTCAATCGAGAGCCTGGCTGTTTCTGCCTTTTCTTGTTTTCCTGCTTCTGCTCACGCTGCTGCCCGGTAAGGGCTCGGCCACGGAATCCATCCGGATCAACGGAGAGCTGGTAAGTGTCGGAGATACCAAGCTCACCCTGCTCCGGGTCATGGGAGAGCCCGATTACCAAGAGGTGATCACCCACGCCGTGGATACCGGAGACATCCCAACCGAAAAGCAAGCCCCGAAAAAGAAGGAAATCTGGTACTACTTCGACATCAACGGATTGGATTACTCCATCCATCTCATCAACAGCCGCATCAGGAAAATCGAGTGGGAACGAAGCAGTTAGGACCTGGCTGCCCTTCTGCCAGCTGAATTCATCCGATCAAGCTTCCGGTGCATTCTGCTCGCTCCGGCAATCGCCCTGCGAAAAAATTAAAGTTCTGCTTTAACTTTTATTGATACAAAAGACTCGAGGTTTTCTATGTCGGACAAGCTCCCCGATTTGGCACATCAGATTGAAAACGAAATTTTTGAGCAGAGGAGACAAGAGCCCGGGCAGGAGGAAAGGCAGTGAATTCGCGCCAACAGCAATTTGCCAGCGACAACTATGCCGGCCTATGCCCCGAAGCCCTGGAAGCCCTTCTCCAAGCCAATGAGGGTCATGATTTCGCCTACGGCGAGGATAAATGGACCGCGTGGGCCTGCGATCTCTTTCGGGAGGTCTTTGAGACGGACTGCGAGGTCTTCTTCGTGTTCAACGGCACAGCGGCCAATGCCCTGTCCGTAGCCCAGATGTGCCGACCCTACTACAGCGTTATCTGCCATGAACACGCCCATATGGAAACCGACGAATGCGGGGCGCCGGAGTTTTTCTCCAACGGCGCCAAGCTGCTCCTGGGTCAGGGGCAAAACGGCAAGCTCGATCCCAAGTCCGTAGAGCGTATTGTCACCAAACGCAGCGACATCCATTACCCCAAGCCGCGCCTGATGAGTCTGACCCAAGCCACTGAGCTGGGCACCTCCTATTCCCAGGCCCACCTCAAAGAGCTCAAAGCGCTAGCGGATCGATACCGTCTGCGGGTCCAAATGGACGGAGCCCGGTTTGCCAACGCCGTTACCGAGCTTGGCCTTCCTCCGAAAGAGCTTTCCTGGAAATGCGGCGTGGACGTGCTCTGCCTCGGTGGAACGAAAAACGGCCTTGCCGTTGGAGACGCAGTCATCTTTTTCAATAAGGGCTTGGCTGAAGATTTCGACTACCGCTGCAAGCAAGCTGGCCAGCTGGCCTCCAAAATGCGATTCTTGGCGGCTCCGTGGGTGGGGTTGCTGCAAAATGATACCTGGCTTGAAAAGGCCCGCCATGCCAATGAATGCGCCAGATTCCTGGAAGAGAAGCTCCAAGGGCTCCCCGGGGTGATACAGCTTTTCCCCAGGGAGGCCAACTCGCTCTTTCTAAAGCTCTCGCAGAGAATCAAAGACGGTCTTCAGAAGCGGGGCTGGCGTTTTTATACCTTTATCGGGGCCGGCGGAGCACGTTTCATGTGCTCCTGGGATACCACCAGGGAGAGCCTGGAAGGCCTGGTGCAGGACTTCCGGGAGTTGGCCGCCGAGGAGGGCTGATACGCTCCTGTGAGCTCCGGATATCAGCAATCCCCGGGCACTCGGTTTGGCTGCTGCCTTGGTATCTCTTCACCTTCCCGCTCATGCAGCGAGGTGATGGATAGCTATCATACAATCTCCTTTTGTTTGTCGATGGCAGCCAGAACTTACCCAGCGAAGCTTCCCGTCCCTGGAGCATATCCGTTATGGCTCTACAAAAGCACCATCCAATGTATATGACACATACCAGCATTCATACCCGGCTTAAGGACAGAGAAGCCCTGGACAAATGAGCGCTATGAGCGTATACTATAATAAAATATTATGTGAAATTAATAACAAGCTCAGGTTAATTGGGGATACTCCCTGAATGTTTACAGACTCGCTTCCTGCCCCGGAAACTCCCCGCATTGCCAATGCCCGACAGTTCATGAGTATGCCCCGGTTTTAGACTGGGAGGTGGAATGCACTCGGTCATTGTCCTGAATACCGATTTTTCCTTTCTGCATACCATCAGCTGGAAACGGGCCATAACGCTGATGATGCAGGGAAAAGTGGAAGTTCTCAAGTACGGAGAGCATGTGGTGGCCAGCATTCGGCAACATGTCCGGGTTCCGCTGGTTGTCCGCCTTATCAAGTTCGTCCGCCAGATCTACAAGAACAAAGTGCCGATGCATAAAAAGAATATTCTGGTTAGGGACGGATTTACCTGTCAGTACTGTGGGGCAAGCTGCAAGACCTTTCCCACCCTGGACCACATCATCCCCAAGTCCCGCGGCGGGAAGTACACCTGGAAAAATACTGTCACCGCCTGCCGAAGCTGCAATCAGAAGAAGGGAAGCAAAACGCCGCGCGAAGCGGGCATGGTCTTGCTCAAAAAGCCGGTGCAGCCAACCATCAGCGAGTTCATGCACATCAAGATGCAGCAGCTCGGCATTCGCGAGATGCTCGACGATCTCTTGTTTTCGGAAAAGGCTTGAGGCTGCAACAACAGCTTGAGCCTTAGCAGCGACGGCCCGGCATACCGCTCCCGGAGCTCATCCAGGTATTTCCTTTTCAACGCCTTTTGACAAGCCGCTCGGCGTTGTACCTCAGAATGCTTCGCTTGGCCTCCTCATCCAGGTCCAGCCGGTGAATGATCTCCAGGCCCGATTCAGGCGAGTGCTCCAGGATAGGAAAGTCGCTTCCGTAGATGATGCGTGGCCACCGGGTAGCGATGACCTCCTCCAGCCGGGACAGGGGAATGGTCAGCTGGGGGTTGCCGAGCACCCAAGAGGTATCCAGATAGACGTTTTCGTAGTTATCCACCAAAGCGAGCGCCTTCTCCAGCTCGTCCAGGCCGAAATGCGGAACAACCACCTTGAGCCGGGGCAGCTCTCGGAGCACATTGCCCAGGGCATCAAGGCCTAGATAGGGAAACTCCCGCCTTCCGGGCTCATAAGGAGCCGTGCCTACATGGATGACAACGGCCTTGTCCCTGCTGTGCACCGCTTCATAGATGGGCCGCAAGGCCGGATCATCCGCCCGGTAGCACTGGACAGCCAAATGCAGCTTTACCCCGGCGAAATCCCAGGTGTCCAGCGCAGTCCGAAGCACCTCTTCCAGGTTTTCGTCCTCCGGATGAACTGCGGCGAAGGGAATGAGCCAGGGATGATCCCGGCAAAGCCGCTCTATCCAGCGGTTCAGCTCCAGGGAAATATTGGGCTTGTGGGCGTAGGGCAGCACAAAGGCCTGTTCCACACCCATGGCGGAGAGCTCGGCCAAAAAGGCGGAGAGATCCCAGCCGGCATAGGGTATGACCCATCCGGCCTCATCGAACCAGCGCCAGATGGCCCGGAACAGCTTATCCGGAAAGAAATGCACATGGGAATCCAATACACTGAAGGCCTCCGCAGGGGCTTGGCGAGGGGAAGATCTGCTCATGCCGGTTTTTTGGCCTCCACGAGGCAGTCCATCTTCTCAAAGGAATCCCGTCCGGTACGAAGCGGCTTGATATCCTCGAACCCGGCTTGCTGAAGATCGCTCTTCACCTCGGCCAGGGTATAGGTGTCGCCGTGGGCCGTATTGACCAGCATATTTACGGCGAAAAGCGCCCCCGCAGCCGGCCTGGTGCGGGTCTCGTCCATGATGTGGTCCCGAATGAGCAATATCCCACCCGGCTCTAAGGCCTTGCGGATCTTGCCGTAGAGCTCCACGTTCTCCTGCCTCCCGTTTTGATGAATGATGGCCGAGAGAAGGGCCAGATCGCATCCTGAGGGGAGTGGATCCTGATAGAAGTCTCCGGGCACAAAATCCACCCGGTCTTCCAGCCCTTCAGCCCGGATATGCTCCTCGGCAAAAGGTATTACGCCGGGAAGATCGAAGATTACGGACTGCAGCTCCGGATTCCGGCGCAGAAAAGCGATGCTGTACACTCCCGAGCCGCCACCGACATCCAGCAAGCGCCGCCTGGGTGTGGGGCCGTAAAAATCCGCCACCTCAAAGGCCAGATCGCGTCCCACCACATGCATGGCCCGGATGAAAGCCTCTTGGCGCTCCGGGCTGGGAGAGGTCACCGGCTCGCGCACTGGATTGTCCCCTTCTATCACGGTCCGGGTCAAATGGCTCCAGTTGCTCCAGAGGTGATTCATGTGCTGAAGCATGGGAAGAATGGACTGCTCGTTTCCAGCAGTAAGGAGCTGGCCCGAACTGGTGAGGCTGTAGCTGCCGCCGGCCTTGGTCAATAGCCCAAAGGTGACCAGGCTGTCCAAGATGCGCTCTGTGGCTTGCTCATGGAGCCCTTTTCGCGAAGCAATCTCCGAAGCGGAGGACCTCCCTTCGGCCAAGGCGGTAAAGATGTCCAGTTCGGCAGCCGTGAGAATGATCCGGCTTTTCATGAACTGGCGTACGTCGCCGAGAATATCCTGGGGTTCCAATTTTGCCTCCCTACTCCAGTCTGGCTTCCACAGGCAAAAGGAGGGCCTGGAGATGCCGATGCGACTCCCTTTCCTCCTTGAATGCCTTTAAATCGTTGAAGACCCCATCAACCTTGTCCTCAGGGATCTGGGCCTGGACCACGCTCGTACTGCCGGGAAAAACCTGCGTCCCGTAGTGCTTGCCCTCGAAATCCCTGCCTTCCATCATAGGCAGGCGCACATAATCGCGAATCTCGTTTTGGTCCAGGATGGCTTCGATGCTCTCGCCGTACTCGAAATGAAAGGTCAGGTGCAGAAACTTCATAATTGTGAACCATCTTTGAGCTTTTTTAGGCAGCTAGATCCCCATAGAATACCAATACATCACTCCGGCTAGGGCTGCAAGGAACAGGGCAAGCAGCAGAAAGGCCTTTTTATGGGCCAGGATCTTGTTCTGCAGCGCGTCGAACAGGGTGTAGACCACGGGAATCACGAGCAGAGTGAGCGCTGTGGAGGCGAACATCCCCATGGAGATGGCCACCCCCATGGGAGAACGGGCCGTACCTCCAGCGCCGTAGCCGAGGGCAATGGGCATCATGCCCAGTATGGTTGAAATGGCGGTCATGAGCACTGGACGGAATCGAATCCGGGCCGCCTGCTCGGCGGCCTGGCGAACCGAGCTGCCGCGCGCCACCAGAACGTTGGCATAATCCACCAGAAGAATCCCGTTCTTGGTGACCAGGCCGAGAAGCATGATCAGCCCGATGAAGGAGAAGATGTTCATGGTCATATCGAAGCCGTACAGGGCCCCGAAGGCACCGACCCCGGCCAGGGGCAGGGTCATCAGAATGGTAAAGGGATGGAGAAAGGATTCGAACTGCCCGGCCAGGACGAGAAAGATGAAGACCACGGAAAAGGCCATGGTCAGGGAGAGATAGAAAAAGGACTCCCGAAAGTCCTGGGCCTCTCCGGTAACATCGGTGCGGAAGTTCGGGGGGAGCTCCTGATCCAAATAGCCTTGCAGCTTGTTCAAGGCCGTACCCAGAGGCACATCCGGCGGAGTCTGCGCCTTCACCGTGACCGCACGGCCGCGGTTGAAGTGGTGGATCTCGCTGGGCCCCACCCCCTCCTCGATATGGACCAGATTGGCCAGAGAGATCATGTCGCCGCTCTTGTTCCTGGTATACAGGCTGTAGACCGTGTCCGGCACCGTGGTTTTCTGCTCTATCTCAGAGATCACGTCGTAGCGCTTGCTCTGCCGGTCGATCTTGGAAACGGTGGGCTCCCCGAAAACATAGCGCAGGGTGTTGGAGATCTGCATCACGGAAACGCCCATCTCTGCTGCCTTGTCCCGGTCGATGCGCACCTGGACCTCCGGCTTGTCCAGCTTCATGTTGGAATGGACCCCGACGAACTCCGGCTGACCCCGCATCCACTGCATGACCCGCTCCTGCTGCCTGGCCAGCTCCTCGAGCTCCGGGTTGCTGAGCACAATCTGCAACGGCGCTTCGGATCGGGTGGGCCCGCCGGACTCGAGAACATAGCCCCGCACGCCGGTAAGCTGTCCAATCTTACTGCGAACCAGGTGCATCACGTCCTGCTGCGAGCGCTCTCTCTGGCTCCGATGGACCAGACGGACAAAGGTGATGCCTTCGTTGACCTTCCCCGGACCGGAGCGCGAGAGCCCGACAGCCAGAAAGAAGGTCCTGATCTCCGGAATTCCGGAAAGGATGTCCTCAATCTGCCGGGCATAGCTGTCTGTGGCCTGCAGAGTGGCTCCCTCCACTGTTTCAAAGGATATCATGAACTGCCCCTTATCCACACTGGGGGCAAACTCCGATTCCAGCTGCTTGAAGAGAAAGATACCGGCCAAAAAGGCGATAACGCCGATAAAGACCGTGATCCAGCGCCAGTTCAGAGCCCCCCGGAGCAACGGGCGGTAGGCTGACTCCAGAAGCTTGAACACCGGATCGGTGAGCCGGATGAGAAATGGCTTCTTGTTTGCCTGCCCCGCCTTGAGATAGCGGGAGCAAAGCATAGGGGTCAAGGTGAGCGCGGTAAAGGTGGAGGCAAAGACGGTGAAGGCCACGGTGAGCCCGAACTCGTAGAAAAACCGGCCGATCATTCCCGGCATGAAGGCCACCGGTACGAAGACTGCGGCCAGGGACAGGGAGTTGGCTATGGTAGCAAAGGCGATCTCCGTGGTGCCGGTCCTTGCCGCCGGCTTGGACTCCGCCCCGTACTCCATATGCCGGTAGCTGCTTTCCAAAACCACGATGGCGTCGTCGACAACGATGCCGATAACGAGAATAAAGCCCAGCATGGAGAGGACATTGAGGCTGAAGCCCATGTAGTAGGCCAGGGCCATCCCGGTCAAAAGCGAGGTGGGAATAGCGATGGAGGTGATCAGGGTTCCCCGTCCGCTGCCCAGAAAAACCAGGACCACCAGAACCACGAGCGCGGTAGCCATGAAAATGGTGGTCAGCAGGTCGTTGATGTTCTCCTTGACGTATTGGGAATGGTCCGAAGCCACCTGATACTCCAGGCCGGGGGGGAAGTCCTGGGACAAGCTGGCCAGCTCGCTGCGAATACGGCTCACGAGCTCCACCATATTCGCGTCCGACTGCTTGACAATGCCCAGGCCGACAGACTTTTCCCGTGTGAAGCGGGCCACGGTGCGCTCGTTCTCCACTCCGGGCACGGCCTGCCCCACATCGCTGAGACGCACCGGCGATCCCTGGTAATAGGTGAGCACCAGGTCGTTGAATGGCTGAGCGGAGGAGAACTGCCCCTTGGTTTTCACCAGAAACTCCCGCTGCTGGCTGGTGATCCGTCCGGCCGGAATATCCACGTTCTCCTGGCGCAGGGTGTTGACCACGTCCTGGACCGTTACCCTGTGCGCCGCGAGCTTGTCCGGGTCGAGGCGCACTCGAACGGCATACATCCGCTCCCCGCCCACGAGGATCTGCCCCACCCCGGGGAGCCTTTCCAGCTGATCCTTGAGCACGTTATCGGCGTACTCGGTGATACGCACCGTGTCCCAGCGTTCGTTGCCGGTGAGAGCGACCCACATCACGGCCTGGGCATCAGGATCGACCTTGCGCACAATGGGCTCTTCTGCATCCTCGGCAATATCCGGCCGGGCCCGCGAGACCCGATCGCGCACATCCTGAGCCGCAATATCAATATCCCGGTAGAGCTCAAACTCCACGGTGACCACGCCCACCTGCTCCCGGCTGGTGGAGGTGATCTGCTTGATGCCCTCGATGGTGTTCAGCTCCTCTTCCAAAGGCTCCACCACCTCGGTCTCGATAACCTCGGGATCGGCACCGGGAAGCACCACAGAGACGTTGACCACCGGGAACTCCACATCCGGAAACTCCCGCACCGGCATTTGCTGATAGCCGAAGATGCCGAAAATGGCGATGGCCAGAAAGATGACCACAGTGAGTACCGGGCGCCTGATGCACGTGTTCCAGATCATGCTCGATCGATCCTTAGTCAGCCCAGCCTCCGGCTGCGCTGACTCAGTGGCAATTTATTGAAGAAAAAGAGAATTAATATTTTTCTCAACAACCTGTTTGAACGTAGCGCTAGAGAACCTTTGTGGCCGGTTCGAAAATTTTGTCTGGAGGTATCTACTCACCACCTCGCTCAACCAGCGAGCTGGTGAGTAGATACTGGACTGACAAGCATCAGGAGGAGCCGTCCGTCTTGCTCTCGCAGACCCTGGCCCCTTCCTGAACAGAGATATGCCCGGCGCTTATGACCTGCTCCTTTGCCTGGAGGCCGTTCTTGATCTCCACAATCCCCGGCTTGCGCAGGCCGATGGAAACCGTGCGGCTCTCGGCCCGCTCATCCCGGACCACGAAGACCTGGTATCCGCTTCGGGTTGGAATGAGCGCCTCCTCGGGAATGACCACGGCGTTCCGGCGGGTTTTGACCTTGAGCTCCACCGAAGCAAAGCCTCCGGGGCGAAGAATGAGCTTTTCATTGTCCACATAGGCCTTTACCAGGAGCTTACGGGTCCGGACCTCGATCTGGGGGCTCACGAAGTAGACCTCTCCGGGAAACTCCCGCTCCGGATGCGAGGGAGTGGTGACCCGTATGGACTGACCTTCTTGAACCCTTTTGCCGTGGCGCTCAGGCACAGTGAAGGAGGTCTTCAAGCGTTCCGGATCAACCAGGGACACCAGCGGGGTACCCACATCCACCCAATCGCCGGAGTCCACCTGGCGCTCTCCCAGGAACCCGGCAAAAGGCGCCTTTATTCGGGTATCCTGAAGGGTTTCCCGAATCTCTCCGATCTCGGCCAAAAGCCGGTCCACCCTGGCCTTGGCCGCTTGAAGGGCAGTTTCTGCTGCATCCCGCGACTCTTCGGTGCCCAGGTTCTTTTCAAACAGCCGCTGCCGCCGCTTGAAGGTTCGCCTGGCGTTCTCCAGCTCGGCGCGGGCCTCCTCAAGGGCAGCCTGGCGGGCCTTGAAGCGCTCCTGGATTTTTGCGTCCTCCAGGCTGAACAAGAGCTCGTTTTTCTCTACCCGCTGCCCTTCCTGAAAATGGACCTGCCGAACGAGGCCGGCTACCTCGGGCCGGATCTGCACGGCCTGCACCGCTTCCAAGGTTCCTACTGCGCTGATGGTTTCGGCAAGATCCTGTTGACTGGCTGGAGCAGTCTCTACAGGCACGCACTCCGTCTCAGGCTTGTTGGCCTGCTTTGCATTGTCCGAATCTTTCGAGGAGCATCCAGCCAGGAAAGCCAAGAGCCCCAGCGAGCAGAACAGGACAAGGCAGGCTCGCCGGAGGCGCCATGAAGTACAGCAGAGACGCTTTGCTGCTTGAGCTAGATTGCTTGGAGCACTGGGGAGCCATGGGCAGAACATTATCGATCCATCCCTTGCCTATTCAGGAGTTCGGTTTGAAAGGTCCCTGTAGCCAACTGCAGCCGGATCAGATCGAGCTGATAGCTGAAATGGGCCTGTGCCAAGCGGTTTTCCGCTTCATTGAGCGAGGTAAAAGCGTCGACCTGATCCACAGAAGAGGCCACCCCCTCTTCGAACTGGGCCGTAACCTGCTCGTAGTTGCGCCTGGCAGTGTCCACCTGCTCTTTTAGCTGCTGGATAACCTTTTTTTGGGTCTGGATATCCAGGTAGACGCTGCGCACTTCGGTTCGGATCTCTCGTTTCAACCGCTTGAGCGAAACCCTGGCCTGACGCCATTTGGAACGGGCCTGATCGATCTCGGCCACATCTCGCCCCCCGGTAAACAGGGGATAGGAGACCTTGAGGGCCACATTCCAGTCCTCGTCTTCCCCGTAAAAAAGCTTCTCCTCGTTGGTCCGGGTATATTCTCCCTGCATGGAGAACCTGGGAAAGTAATCCGCCTTTTCAAACTCAACCCGCTGCTGGGAGGCCTCCACTTCCTTGCGGGCCTGCTTGAGGTCCCGTCTCCTGTCCAGAGCTCTGTCTATCAGGCTGGACATGGACTCCGATCCAAAGTCTTTGGCCGGCGGCTCCTTGATCTCTCCCGGGACCTCATCCAGTCCAATCTCCAGAGCCAGGTTCTCCAGAGCCACATCGTACTGATTCCGGGCCCGCTCCAGCTGCTCCTGGGCCTGGGCCACCTGGACCTGGGCCCGCAGCACGTCGGTCCTGGTCACCACGCCCACCTCAAAGCGTCCCCTGGCCCGCTCCAACTGCCTTTGAGCCCGGGTCAAGGCGCTTTTGGCGATCTCTATGGAGCGACGACCGAGCAGGACCTCGTAGTACCGGGAGCTGACCTGAAACAGGATCTCTTGCAAGCGGCGTTCATGGCGAAAGGAGGAGCTTCGGAAGAAGTGCTCCGCGATTTGCCGTCCGGACCAGACCTTCCCCCATTGATAAAGGTGCTGATCGGCCTTGATGGTAAACAGCCCGTACTCATCCGGGTTGCTCAGAGTTCCCAGAGTGGTCTTTTTCTGGCGGTTCCAGGACCCCTGGGCACTGATCTGGGGGTAGAGCTCCGCAGTAGCCACATCGATGTCCTGCTTGGCCTGCTCGAGCCTCTCCTTGGAAACCTGGATCTGCTCGTTATTGTCCAGAGCGATGCGATAGGCCTCATCCAGGGTGAAGGCTTTCTCGGCCTCCTTTTCCGCTACCCCCACGGCCGGTGCAAACAACGCGAAGCACACCAGCAGGCTGAAACAAAGGCCTTTCATTGCTTTGCTGCTCATTTACGTCCTTCCTTTGTCCCTGTGGACATTTGCCTTGGAAACATTAACAAAAGGGGGTGACGGATGAGGGGTTGCTGTTATTCGTGGACTTCATAGAAGGACACCTGATTTTGGGCTCGATTCGAGGATCCCCTGCAGAAAGGTTTCCAGCATGAGATCGCGGTATGTGGATCTGGGATCCGCCAGCTCATAGATGACCGCGCCCCGAAGGATGGACCAGATATAGCCCTGCAGCAGAACGGCGAGCTGGTCCGGGTCGCGCTTGCGAAAAACCTTCTGCTCTATGCCCACCTCGAAGAGCCGGCGCAAGAGGATCCTGATTCGAAACAGCTCCTGGACCAGCTCCTCGCGTACCCGACCGATACGCTGCAAGCCCTCCATGATGACGATATCTATGAGCTCCCGCGACTGCTCGAAAAAGTCGAAATGCACGTTCAGGATCTCCTCCAAGGCTACCTGGGGAGGCACCGGCCTGGCTAGGACCTCCTGGATGCGTTCCTCCAAGGTATCCGTTCCTTCCCGGATCAAGCGGCCGAAAAGATCCTCTTTGTTCCCGAAGTGCCGGTAGACAGTTCCCTTTCCCACCCCGGCCCGATCGGCGATATCCGAAACCACGGTCTGGTGGAAGCCTTTTTTGGAGAACTCCTGTTTGGCGGCCTCCAGAATCCTCGAGGGGGTAGACTGTTCCATGCTCTTGCTCCTTCGGACGGACCAGTCCGTCCGAAATGAGGAATCGCAACACAGGCAAGAGCCGTTGTCAAGCCGAAAAAAAACCACGGCCATCTTCCGGCTCTATCGGGAGATTGCCGTGGTTGGTTGGCCCAAAAGGAACGGGAAAACGATCAGTCCCGGAACTCAAAGCGGCTTTCCAGATCCTCCAGCCGTTCCACAATGCCCCCGTACTCCAGCTCGGAGTAGGGAAGCATGGCGTTGCCGTAAAAGCCCTGTCGCCTGATCTCCATGGCCTTGCTGGCCACCTGCTTGCGTACTTCCTCCCAAAAGGGATGATCGAACACATCCACTGGTTTTGTCAGCCGCCCTTCGTGCACGCAGTAGGCGGCGCAGGAAACCATGGGAGGGCCGTCGAAAAAGGAAACCGTGCTGTTCAAGGTGGCCGGCATGAGAGGTCCGGTATGGCTGCCGCGCATGAAGCCGGCCACATAAGGAGCGATTTGGAACGGGCTGAGAACCTCGCCTGTGGCCGGAAAGGCGCCTTGTACCCGAGCCAGCATGATCGGATCGTCCTTGCCCACGTACTTGCCTGCGATATTGTGCAGCCGGGTGGTGCTCACCGCTACAGCCTGATCTCCGGTCTTGCGGTTGATTATGCTTTCCACCACAAAGCGCTCCGGATCGCGGAGCAAGGCGGCGATATCGTAGAGCTGCTCCGGAGCGTCGAGCTCAATGATCTTGTCCGAGTCGGTATGGGAAACATCCATGATCCGATAGCGAAAGCCCTGGAACATCTTCGGGGAGAGCATCAGGCCGGGGCAATGCATGGGATCGGAAAAGCCCAGGTACAGCGGCAGATTGTAAGCCCCGGGGTCGGTCTTGTCCGCGGTGAAAAAGAGAAAGGGCTCATTGGTCCGCTCCTCGATATCCATTTCGGTCACCGCAGGGCCGAGGCCCCGAATGTTTCCCGAGAAGGAGTCTTTGAGCAGATCCTGGCCGGCTCCGTAAAGCCCCTGATCCTTGGCCGCATCCGTGCCGGCCTTGAAGGCCTCCCAGGCGAGGCGATGGATTTCCTGATCCTTGACTCCGCGATTGTGTGTGGTCAATATGGCAATATCATCTCCGGTAAAGCTGATGTGGTGATCGATGAGCAGCCCGTGATGATGCTGATGCACATGCTCTCGAACGGTCTCCAGAACGCGGTTGCTTGGCTTAACGTGCCCTCCCACACTGCCGATGTCCGCTTTAAAGGCTGAAAGAGTGGTCCGCATACTATCGCCTCCTTTTTTTCTGCGCTGCAAGACCTTCTTTCTCCGGTCGAAACACAGTCTGTGCGGAGAAAAATCCGGTTGCCCAGAGCGCATGCAGATGGACGGAAACACCATCCTCTGGCCTCAGAGGATCCAAATGACAATCATTCACTACCCTATGCATCATGAAAATGCAGTCAAGGGATGACCAGCACATGCTGGCCGTTGTGTTCGAGGACGGAGGGTATCGGCTGGAAGAGGTAAAGCGGCCGAGCCTCTCCCAGGAGGAAGCTCTGGTCCGCGTTCTAGCCGCCGGTATCTGCAGCACCGACTTTGAGCTGCTCCAGGGATATCACCGTTTCCAAGGGATCCCCGGACATGAGTTCGCGGGGCTGGTGGTGGAGGCCCCCAATGCGCCGCAGCTCGTGGGGCAAAGGATTGTCGCGGATATCAACTGCGGCTGCGGGGGCTGTTCTTTCTGTCTGGCAGGCGATCCGCACCACTGTCCGGAGCGCACGGTGATCGGCATCAAGGGCCGAAACGGAGCCTTTGCCGAGTACCTTGCCGTCCCATTGAGCTCTCTTTTGCCGGTTCCGGAATCCTTAAGCGACCGGGAAGCGGTTTTTGCCGAACCTCTGGCCGCTGCACTGCAGGTCACCCAGCAGCTGACCATCCGGCACCGGGACAGGATCGCGGTGCTCGGGGACGGGAAGCTCGGCCTCCTGGCCGCCATGGGCCTTCGCCGCTACAGCGGGCAGGTGCACCTTCTGGGACGGCATCGATCAAGCCTCGACCTGGCTGAGGGGTGGGGCGTGAAGACGACTTGCCTGCTAAGACACCAGCCCTTTGCGGAACAGATCCAACATTTGGAGCCCTTCGATCTGGTGCTCGAGGCCACGGGAAAGCCGGAAGGACTTTCCCAGGCCCTGAGCCTGGTCCGGCCCAGGGGCACGGTGGCGGTCAAAACCACCACCGCTCAAGCGGTGCCTGTGGATGTCTCCAGAATCGTGGTTCACGAAATCCGTCTGCTTGGCTCCCGCTGCGGCGATCCGGCCCAGGCCCTGGATCTCCTGAGCCAAGGCGGCATCGAGGTTTCAAAGCTGATTACCGCCGAGTATGCACTGTCCGATTTCCCGGCAGCCTGGGAGCGGGCTGCAGAGCCAGGAGCCGGCAAGGTCTTACTCCGCTGTTTCAAGGCCTGAGCTTGGGGCCGCAAAGCAGGCCTCAAGCTTATCCCCCAAACCCTATCATTCAAGGAGGGCGTTATGGAGGACTGCATCTTCTGCAAGATCATCAAAGGCGAGATTCCGAGCGTCAAGATCTTCGAGGACGAGCGGGTTTTCTCCTTTATGGACATCAACCCCATCTCCGACGGACACACCCTGATCATTCCCAAGGAGCACGCCCAGAACATCTGGGAGATAGAAACCGAGGATCTGCTGCACATTCACAAGACCTCGCAGAAGCTGGCCCAAGCCATGCGGAAGGCCCTCGAGGTGGAAGGCATCGCCGTACTCCAGCTCAACGGCAAGGCGGTGAACCAGGTTGTCTTTCACTACCATCTCCACCTCATCCCGCGCTTGAGCGGCGCTCCGGAAATCCCTCTCACCCACTGGGAGCTCGTTTCGGGAGATATGGAGAAAATCAAGCGGCTGGGCGAGCAGATAAAAACTGGAATGGAATGAGCCGTGCAGGAGGGAAGATATCCGCCTCAATCATGCGATTCCAGCCGGCAGTCGGGTGGAATCGCATGATTTAATTGCCGCTTCTGCCGTAAAGGTCTTCGTAGCGGACTATGTCGTCCTCTCCCAGGTAGCTGCCGGTCTGAACCTCTATGAGCTCCAGGGTGATCTTGCCCGGATTTTCCAAGCGATGCACCGTTCCCAGTGGAATATAGGTGGATTGGTCCTCGCTGAGCAGGACCTCCTCCTCGTCCTTGACCACCCGAGCAGTCCCCCGGACCACGATCCAGTGCTCGGCCCGGTGGTAATGCTTCTGGAGGGACAATACCTCCCCTGGCTTGACCGTAAGGCGTTTCACCTGGAAGCGCTCCGACTGATCCATGCCTTCATAGGATCCCCAGGGCCGATAGACGCGCCGATGGGTCAGCACCTGGTCCCGCTTGGAGCCCTTGAGGGTATTGACCAGCTCCTTGACCTGCTGCACCTCCCCCCGAGCTGCGACCAGAACGGCGTCCTTGGTTTCCACCACCACAGTATCCTTGAGCCCTAAAGCGGCCACCAGGCGAGACTCGGAGTGGAGGTAGCAGTTGTTCACCCCTCTGGACAGAACGTCTCCCTTGACGGCATTGCCCTGGGCATCTTTGGATCCCACCTCCCACAGGGCGGCCCAGGACCCAACATCGCTCCAGCCTGCGGACATGGGTACCACAGCCGCATCCCTGGTCCGCTCCAGAACGGCGTAATCCACCGAGTCGCTGGGTGAGGACAGAAAGGCCTCCTTCTGCAGTCGCTGAAAGTCGAGGTCCTTTTCCGAGCCGTCCAGAGCCCTGCGGCTCTGCTCCAGGATCTCTGGGCTGAAGCGTTCCAGCTCGCGCAAAAACTTCGAGGCCCGCATGAGGAACATGCCGCTGTTCCAGAAGTAATCCCCGGAACGCAGATACTGCCGAGCCGTCTCCTTGTCCGGCTTCTCCACGAAGCGGTCCACCAGGTAGAGCTCCAGACCGGCATCCTCCCCAAGGTGCCCCAGGGCCGGCCCCTTGTGAATATACCCGTAGCCGGTCTCAGGCTTGTCCGGAATAATCCCGAAGGTGACCAGCTTTCCTTTTTTGGCCCCTTCCACGCCGATGCCCACCGCCCGCTGGAAGCCTTCCGGATCGGCGATCACATGATCCGCCGGGAGGACCAGGAGGAGAGGATCGCTCTCCAGCAGCATGAGGGCGGCCACAGCCACGGCAGGCGCTGTATTTCGCCCCTCTGGCTCCAGAACAATGGACTGCGGGGAAACTCCGAGCTCGCGAATCTGTTCGGCAACCAGAAAGCGGTGCTCTTCATTGCAGACGAACACCGGCGGCTGGCTTTCGTCGATGCCTTCCAGCCGGGAAACGGTGTCCTGAAGCATGGTCCTTTCGCTGACAAGGCGCAGGAACTGCTTGGGATATAGCTCCCGAGACATCGGCCAAAGCCGCGTTCCAGAGCCCCCGCATAGAATCACCGGTACGATCATTCCTTTACTCCTGTGTGCTCACCGCTTCTCCGGTCAAAAAGGATTTTTTTGCAGCCCCGTCTTCCACGCCTCTTCGCATGGAAGGCAATGGTGCTAGGCCATCATCTCCAGGATGGTGGCCATGGCAGGACCGCCGCCCACACAGAGAGAAGCGGCTCCCAGGGACGCGCCTCTGCGGCGGAGCTCGTAAAGGAGGCTGACGATGATGCGCGTCCCGGTGCACCCCACGGGGTGCCCCAGCGCGATCCCGGAGCCGTTGGCGTTGACCTTGGCCATGTCGAGATTGAGCTCCCGGTTTACAGCCAGAAACTGAGCCGCAAAGGCCTCATTGATCTCAAAGTAATCCATATCGGACAGGCTCAATCCGGCCGCGCCCAAGGCCTTGGGGAGTGCGTAAGCCGGGCCGATGCCCATAATCTCAGGGGAGACGCCCACCGAGACGCTGGACCTTATTTTGGCCAAGGGGGTTGCGCCGAGCTCCTTGGCCCGGGACTGGGACATGAGGACCAGCGCTGCCGCCCCGTCGTTTATCCCGCTCGCGTTGCCGGCGGTCACCGTTCCGTCCTTCTTGAACACCGGCCTGAGCTGGCTCAAGCCCTCCAAAGAGGCATCAAATCTGGGGTGCTCGTCGGTGTCCACGCTGGCTTCCCCTTTCTTGGTCTTCACCGAGACCGGAACGATCTCTTGGCTGAACCTGCCGGACTCAATGGCTGCCGAGGCCCTCTGATGACTGCTCAAGGCCAGCTCGTCCTGCTCCTGCCGGGAAATGCCGTAGCGCTCGGCCAGGTTCTCCGCGGTCACTCCCATATGATAGCCGTGAAAAGCGTCATTGAGTGCGTCGTAAAGCAACGAGTCCTCCACCGTGCCCGGCCCCAGGCGATACCCGGTCCGGGCCCCGAAAAGGAGATGGGGGACCCGGGACATGGACTCCATTCCCAAAGCCAAGCCGAGGCTCAACTTGCCGAGGCTGATCTGCTGCGCTGCCACCTCCACGGCCCGCATCCCGGAGGCGCATTGCTGCTCCACGGTCACTGCCGGGGTGCTCACCGGTATCCCGCAGGCCAGCTGTACCTGACGCCCTGGATTGCCTTTTACACCGGCCTTGTACACGAGCCCGGCCACCACGTCCTCTATCTGCTCCGGCTCAACACGAGCCCGCTGCATGGCCTCCCAAGCAGCCGTCACACCAAGATCAACCGCGGGCACATCCTTCAGCTTGCCCAGAAAATCGCCGATTGCCGTTCTGGCTGCTCCTACAATGACCACATCCTCCACTTCTGCCCTCCTTGTCAGCGCAGCCTCCGGCTGCGTATTTGTATTTGGTGCGCAATTGCAGAAAAACTTCACTGCCCGAGAATCACAAGGCTAAGCCCACGACGAGTGCCGTGGGCTTAGTCGGGTCCCATCAATAGGTCAAAACCATCCCTCCGTCCAAGAGGAGGTCGCCACCCACCAGGTACCGCGCGTGACGGGAGAAGCCGAAGAGAAAGAGATTGGCCACTTCAATGGGGGACATCATCTCCTTGACCCGGGAGGTTCCCATCATCACGTCCCGGACCACCTCTTCCTGGCTGATGCCTCGCTGCCGGGCCTGCTCCGGTATCTGGTTCAGGGCCAGCGGAGTTTTAACAAATCCGGTGCTCACAGTAAACGCACGGATCCTGCCCTCCCCTTCGGCGGCGATGGATTGGGTCAGGCCGCGCAGGCCGAATTTTGTTATGTTGTACACCGGCTTATTCCTGGTTGTGATATGGGCGTGCACCGAGGCCATGTTCCCGATGGCTCCGCAGCCGTCCGGGGATTGCCGCATGTGGGGCAGGGCCAGCTTGGACAGATAGAAGGGAGCCCGCAGCATAAGCCGCTGCATACGGTCGTAGACTTCCATGGGAAAGTCGTCCACCGCATTGATGTGCTGCGTCCCGGCGACATTGCAGAGGTACTTGACGGTGCCCTTTTGCGCAGCTTGGGCCACGCCGGACTCGATATCGCTGTCCTGCAAAAGATCGACTGCCAGGAAGTGCATTTTGCCGCCCATCTCTTCGGCCATCTGTACGGTCTTCCGGGCCTCGTCCTCGTTCACGTCGAAGCCGACCACAGTCAGCCCGTTGGCTGCGGCAGCTACTGAGGTGGCCCGGCCGATTCCGGTGCTGCACCCGGTGACGATGCAGACGTGCTCGGCCCGAAAGTCGTCCTCATCCAGGAAGAGAATGTCCTCGCGCCTGATCTTGGGTTCCTTGATCTCCATCTGTTTCTCCCCTTTATTTATCCTGCTTCAATAAAACCACAATAAATCAGCTCGGCCGCGCTGACTCCTCGGAAAGATGCCGCATCTCCTCCTCAATCCGGGTGGTGAACATCTCGGCCGTCTCCCACGGCTCCGGCTCCAGCGGGGAACCAAGGCTCAGCAGGACCCTTGGTTTCCCAAACCGTTCTTTCCATCCGCCAAGCAGGCGATACTGTCCATCCAGGTGGACCGGCACCACGGACGCGCCGAGCTGGCGGGCCATCATGCCGATGCCCGGCTGGAAGGCCTGGAGTCTGCCGTCAGGCGATCTTCTTCCTTCAGGGAATACCAGGGGGCAATAGCCGCAATCCAGGAGCTCACCGGTATAGCGCAGGGACTCTCTCACCCCGCCCATTCGCTGCGGCAGAGGGTAGGCGTTGAACAAGCCGCAGGCAAGGCCGTACTGCAGACCGGACCAATAGCGAGCCCATCTGAAAGCCTGTTCCGGATCGAACCAGGGCCGAAAGAAGTCCTGCAGCATGGCCGGGGCGATCCTCCTGCGCCAGAACAGGGGCAAAGCGCTCACCACGGCCGGGGTATCCCAGTGGCTGGTGTGGTTGGCGGCGAAGATCAAGGGCGGAGATACTGCCTTGAGCTTGGACAGCCCCCGCATCCGGGGACGGAAAGCCAGCCGAAAACCGGGCACCAGGATCCCGTTCTGAAAGGCGAAACGCAGCATCCGAAGCATGCGGCTCCGGCTCCATCTGGGCGGGGACCATTCCCGGCGCTCCGGCCTCCGGGTCCGCTTCACTCCAGTAGAAGGCGGAGGCTCTGGGCTCTTTGCTGCTGCAGACGAAGGGGCTTCCCTGCCGGGAAGGGACGAATCCCGTGCAGGCAAGGGCTTCTGCAGGGCTTGCACCAGATCGAGCACGTCCTGGACGCTGTGGACCTCCACAAAGGACTCTTCGCTAAGCTGCAGGTTGTAGTCCCTCTCCAGGGCGGCCAGCAGCTCGATGCGATCCAAGGAGGTCAAGCCGAGATCCTCGTCCAGCCGATGGGAGGGCAAAATCTCCTGTCTCGGCTTGCGGGCCAAGCGGGCCAGGATGGCTTCTGCATCGGCCGGCTGGGCGGCTTCGCTCTCCTGGGCCTGCGCCGACTCCTTTGCTCCGATCCGCCGGGCCACCTCTCTGCGCTTGATCTTCATGGTGCTTGTGGTGCGGGGAAAGTCGCTATCCGGCCACAGGCTCCAGCCCTTGATCCTCTGGTGGGCTTCCAGGCGCTCATTGGCCCTGCCAATGACCTGGCCGATATCTGCGGAGCTGTCCACTGGAATGATCGCAGCGTGAACTTCGGAGGAGCCTTCCCTTTCCAGGCCCACCACCGCACAGTCGGCCACTTCCGGAAAGGAGCGCAGAACCCCCTCCACGTCCTCGGGAAAGATGTTCTGGCCTTCCGGGGTGACGATGACGTCTTTCTTGCGTCCTTTGAAGTAGAGTCGGCCTTCAGAGTCAAGGGCCCCGATATCTCCGGTATGAAGCCACTGCTGGTCCGAAGCCTCTTTTGTTTCCGCAGCGCCGAAGTAGCCTTGGACCACGTTGGCGCCGCGGACCAGGATCTCTCCGTCCTCGGCCAGCCGAACCTCCTGGCCCTGCAGGGCGCGACCCAATGAGCCGTGTACTCCCTGCAGAGGGTGGTTCACGCTGACCACCGGGCTGGCCTCGGTGAGCCCGTAGCCCTGAACCACCAAAAGCCCCAGATGCCGCCACCACTCCTCCAGGCTGGGCTCCAACCTGGCCCCGCCCACCACAAGGGCCCAAAACCGAAAGCCGGTGAGGGCGTGCACCCTTCTGTAGCGCAGCCAGCTGGTCAAGAATCCGCTCCAGCCCCGAGGTGGGGAGCCGGATACTTGAACATCGAAAGCGGATTGGAGATGAAGCTGCAGCTGCTGCAAAAGCCTGGGCACCGCCACCAGAGCGGTTACGCCCTCCTTGCGGATCACCCAGAGGATGGCTCTAGGGGAGTGCTCGGCCATAAAAACGGCCTGGCCGTGCAGGAGGAGAGGGATGAAAAGCCCGAGGGCCTGGCCGAACATGTGGCTCAGGGGAAGAAGGGTCAAGACGCGAATCGGCTGAAACGGAGCTATAAAGGGGAGATAGCGGTTGATTTCCCGGGCCAGGGGACGCAGATTGGCGCAGATGTTTCTGTGCTTGTGGACCACCCCTTTGGGCTCTCCGGTGGTGCCGGAGGTGAAAACGATCTCCACGGTGTCATCAGGCTCAATGTCGGCCAGCAGCGGTTGGAGGCAGGGCTTTGCCCCCCGGATCCGGGCAAAGGAAAGCTCCGGAACCTGTATCCTCTTGGCTTGATCCCCTTTGTCGTGCACCAGGAGCTTCGGTTGGGTGCGCTTTGCGATACTGGAGACAAACCCGACTGAGGAGCCAGCGTCCACTGGCACCACCTCCAGGCCCAAGGCCACAGCGGCCCAGAAAGCAATCACCCATTCCGGCCTATTGGCGCCCCAGAGCAGAAGCCGATCGCCCTTGACCAGGCCGGATCCGGCCAGGAGCCTGGTGCAACCGGCTATGCGCCGGTAAAGCTCAGCGTGGGACAGGCAAAGGGAGCGATAACCGTTGTTATAGCCTACGGCCTCTCGAGAGCCCAGACGTTTCATGGGCTCCAAGAGATCGACAAGTGTGGCCAGCTCCATGAAAAATCCCAGGTTGCAGGGAAAGGTGAAGCCACTCCCCGCATACATCCATGCTTGTCAAAATCTTCCCAGGGCCATCCCGGCCGCAGGAACGGTCTTAGCGCACACCTGAAGCAGCGAATGGTAGCCTCATCCGCATGCATCTATTTTATTCACTGCAAATAAGACAGCTTTGCCGGAGGCAAAGCTGTCTTACGATAAAGCAAACAATCCGCACGATCAAGGCCTTTCTCTCTTGGGGTTGACAACGCTGCGGATACAAGATATTTAGGACAAAAAAGATCTTAATAGTCTTAAAAAGATTTCCTATGCGCCTTACGCGAGCCGGTGAATACGCCATACGCTGCGTTCTCTACCTCTTTATACACCAGCAGCAGGCAGTTGTCAGACGGCGGGATATCGCTGCGGCGATGCACATTCCGGAGCCCTTCCTGGGCAAGGTGGCCCAGCAGCTGGCCAGATCCGGCATCATTGAGATAATCCAGGGGGCCAAGGGCGGCTACAGCCTGCTCGCCTCCCCTGAAGAGCTGAGCCTCTTGGATGTTATCGAGTCCGTATCCGGAAAGATTGTGCTCAACGACTGCGTCCTCCATCCGGAGAGATGCTTTCGCCAAGGCTCCTGCTCGGTGCATCGGGTCTGGCAGGAAGCCAACCGCAGGCTCCGGAGCACCCTGGCCCAAGCCACCTTCGCCAGCCTGCTTGAAGAGGAACATTGTCTGTCCCCATCTGACCTGAACCAGGAACCTAACAAAACAGAGTAAAGGAGAAAGAACTATGCTCAAAGACGGAGAGAAAGGAGCCATTCTGCAGCGGGACAAGGAGACCTATGCCATTGCGCCGCATTTTCCCTGCGGCGTGGCCAAGCCGGAACAGCTGCGCAAGCTGGCTGATGTGGCCGAAAAGTACAACTGCTCGGCCCTCAAGGTCACCAGCGCGGCCAGAATAGCCCTGGTCGGCCTCAAGGAGGAGGATGTGGATCAGGCCTGGCAGGACCTGGGGCTCTCCCCCGGCGCTGCCGTAGGCGTTTGCGTGCGCAGCGTCAAGGCCTGTCCGGGAACCACCTTCTGCCGCTTGGGGCTTCAGGACAGCCTCGGAGTGGGCCTTGAGCTGGACAGGAAGTACCATGGCATGGAGCTGCCCGGTAAGCTCAAGATCGGTGTCAGCGGCTGCCCCAATCAATGCGCCGAGACCTGCATCAAGGACATCGCCCTGGTAGGCAAAAAGAATGGCTGGACGCTCATGGCCGGCGGCTCCGGGGCGCGTACCCCCCGTCTGGCCGATACAGTGGCCGAGGAGCTCAGTACCGAGCAAGTCACGCAGCATATCGATGGAATCATCGATTACTATAAGGCCAATGCCAAGAAGAACGAGCGCATGGGCAAGATGATGGACCGCATCGGAGTGCAGGAGTTCATCTCTGCCGTGACCGGATAAACCGGCTTCTTTATTCTATAAAATTGCCAATAGGTCAGCGCTGCCGAAGGCACGAGCAGAGCACACGCTTGGCCCAGTGGGTCCATTTACATCTGTTTTCCAGAAATCCCACTGTTCCATGTAGGGGTAAAGGCCGTGCCGGAGGCAGCGCTGACTTTAAAAAATCCTATCAGCCCACTCCCCGCGACCTTTCTGGTTCACAGCATGTGGATGGGGTCCAGATCCAGATCCACGCGAAGCTTGGAGCCGAAATGGTTGGCCCGAAGGATAGGCGCGCACAGGCTGCGGATGGACCCGAAATCCGGAGCCTTGATAAGGCACTGGTAGCGCATTCTGCCCTTGATCTGGCTCAGCGGGGCCGGAGCCGGCCCCAACACCTGCGCCCCCTTGGAGCGGGCCTGCTGCTCCATATAGGAAGCGATCCTGGAGACCTCCTCCTTGCCCCGGGCCTGATCCGCGGGAAAGCTTATCCGCAACAGCCCCAGCTTGACAAAGGGCGGGTACCCCCGTTTGCGGCGGCGTTCGATCTCCTGGCTGTAAAACCCCTGGTAGTCGTTGGCCAGCACGTACTGCCAGCAATAGTGCTTCGGATTGCGGGTCTGGATCATGACCCGGCCCGGCCTCTCACCTCGGCCGGCCCGGCCGGCCACCTGGACCAGCAGCTGGAAGGTGCGCTCTGTAGCCCGGTAGTCCGGGAGATTGAGCCCCACATCCCCGTCCAGTACCACCACGAGGGTTACCCGGGGGAAATGGTGTCCTTTGCTGCACATCTGGGTTCCCACCAGGACTCGGCCTTCCTGCCTGGCAAAGGCGTCCAGAATGGTCTCCATGCTCCCCTTGCGCCGAGTGCTGTCCCTATCCAGACGCAGAACCCTTTCCGAAGGGTCCAGGCGGGAGCCCAAGTACTCCTCAACCTGCTCCGTTCCCTCCAGCAGCGGCACATACTGATGGCCTCCGCATTGAGGGCAGGACATGGGGAAAGAGTGGCTCAGACCGCAATAGTGGCAAAGAAGGCGTTCCAGCCTCTTGTGGTAGGTCATGCCCACCCTGCACCGCTGGCATTGCACTACTTCGCCGCAGGAGGTGCAGTAGACCAGAGGAGCGTACCCCCTGCGGTTGAGGAGGATAATGGCCTGATTGCCTGCATCGAGGCATTCCCTCAGAGCCTGGTGCACCCTAACCGCGAAAGGGCCTTCCTCGGCCGGCTCCTGCAGGAGATTGACCAGCTCCATTTCCGGAAGCCTTTGCTCCCCTACCCGCTGCTCCAGGCTCAGGCAGGGAAAATGACCTTGCCTGGCGGCATGGAAGGTCTTGATATCCGGGGTGGCCGACCCGAGCAGAAGAAGGGATCCGCAAAGGCGTCCCAGCAAGAAAGCCACCTCTTTGGTATGGTAGCTTAAGCGCTCCTCCTGCTTGAAGGATCCGTCATGCTCCTCGTCGAGCACAATGAGCCCCCAACGGAGATGGGGCAGGAAGATCGCCGACCTGGTGCCCACCACAATGCAGGGCCGGGAGTCCTCGGCGAGGCCCTTGAACGTCTGCTCCCTGATGCGGTCCGGCTGATAGCCGTGGTACAGATAGCAGGCAGCCTCCTGGAAGCAGGAGCGCACTGCGGTCCACACCTGGAAGGCCAGGGCAACCTCGGGGACGAGGAGCAGGGCCGAGCGCCCCTGCTGCAAGCATTTCCGGACCAGATGCAGATAGACCAGCGTTTTCCCGCTCCCGGTCACCCCGAAGAGCAGCCGGATAGCAAACCCTCCGTCATCCAGGTCCCCTTCCAGCCGGGGGAGCACCTCCCGCTGCTCTGCGGTGAGATGCAGCCCCTCCAGCCAGGACTCGGAGGGAAGCTCGGCCCTTTGCTCCGGAGCCGTCTCCTCTCCGGATCCCTGCTCCTTCACCAGCCCTCTTTGCTGCAGCTTGGCCAGAGCAGAGGAGACCTGCGGCCCCAGCTCCTGCCTGAGAAAATGACGGGTCTGGGGGCCGTTGGCCCACAGGAAGTCGAGCACTTCCATCTGCCGGGTAGCCTGAGGACCAAGGGGCCAGGGAGGGGAACATCCCACATCCACCAGGCGGTGCTGCACAGA
>CAZQPF010000013.1:0-15391 GCA_964595165.1 uncultured Desulfohalobiaceae bacterium | reverse complement strand
GGGGCCAGGTCGCATCACCTCCACCCTGTCCTCCAGCCACAGCTCGGCCAGGAGCTGCAAGCGCTGCTCCGGAAATCGGCTGAGCTCGGCTAGCTTGATCTCTTTGGGAAACCGGTTGTCCTGAGCCGCAAGGCGGATGTTGAGCCTTCGAACCTGGGGAGGGAGAACGGTGCTCAGCACGTGTCCAGGGGTATGGAGATGGTGCTTGGAAAGCTCGAAAACGAGCTCCAGGTAAGCGGAATCCAGAAGCGGACGCTTCTCCAGAGGCCAGAGGAGCGGCTTTAGCTGGCGCTTCTCCTCTGTTTGAGGCTCAGTGCCGATTATGAGGGCGCAGCGGATCGCTTTGCCAAGGGGCACGACCACCCGCTGCCCGGCCCGCCACACGTCATCAGGAAAAAAGGGTGAGGAGCCATAGCTGAGGGTGAGATAGGGAGGGCTGAGAAGGGCGACTTTCCAGGCCATTCCTTCACGCCGGATGCCGAAGCGGGTTTCTTGGCTTACTATGCATGAGGATCCAGGAGACCGGGAAGATGCGCCTGCAAAGAATCCTTTTTATAGGTATCTATGGAAAGGAAGTCCCTAGCGTACGGCTTGGGGAAGCTGCTCCCAAAGGAGCTGTACCCTCTGGGTGGGTAGCGGCGGGGAAGGCGCCCGGCTGAACTTATCCTCAAAGGCCGTAACCTGGAACAAGTGCTTGGGAATCTCGGTATTGACCCCCTTCCAAATGATCTCCAGGGAGAACCGCTCCCCACCGGGCAAGACAATGGCCATAACATGGGGCAGGGAAACATTGCCGGCCCGGTAATAATCCTTCCATATCCATTGCAGGCCCCTAGCGTTGATCATCCGCAGAGGGACGCCCTCTTCAAGATCGATCCAGACCTGAGGCCGGTCCAGATTGCCGAACCGAGCTCCAAGGACGATGCAGGGCCGGTGCGCAAAGAACTGGTAGCTTTTGATTTCCGTCTCCACGCCCCAGGAACGCCAGATCTCCAGGGGCTGGCTCATCCCGCCGAACTGCAGGGGAGGCAGAGGAAACTCATAAGCCGGCGGATAGGAGGCCAGAAGGCGCTTTCCTTCACCCAGAGCGGCGCGCACCACGCGTGCGGTGGCATTGGTCCGGCTAACCCATTCCTGACGCCAGCTGGCTTCGCGCCGCCAGCAATGGATACGCAATCCTGACTCCCGGGCCAAGGTAAGCACCGCCTGCCAGGACTGCATCCTGGAAAACTGCTTCCCCACCTGCTTGGCCACCTCCTGGGTGTCGGGGAAAAACCCTTGGCTAGCACCGGGCAGGAGGAGCAGAGCAAGCAGCAATGCCGCTCCGAGCCCCCTTATGGACACGGGATGAGCTCCTGGAGCCTTTGGACCAGATCGTCCCGCAACTCCTCGTCCTGCAGGCCGAAGTAGATATTGGCCGTCAGATAGTCCACCCAATCGCCGATATCGAATCGCATGCCCTGAACCTTGACCGCAAGCAAGCGGTCCTGCCGGGCCATCATCTGCAAGGCCTCGGTGAGCTGAATCTCTTCCTGGCGTTCGGTTTGCAGCATGTTCTCCAGATGGCTGAACACGTCCGGAGTGAGGACGTAGCGCCCCACCACGGCCAGCCTGGAGGCGGCTTCACTGGCGGTGGGCTTTTCCTGGAGATTCCGGACCCGGTACATATAGGGCGCAATCTCCTCGGCATCAATGATGCCGTAGCTGCTTACCTTTTCCGAGGAGACCGGCATCACGCCGACCACAGCCATGCTCTCGGACTCGGCGACATCGATGAGCTGCTTGATGCCGGGCAGACCGCTGAACATGAGATCGTCGCCCACGATAACGGCGAAAGGCTCCTCCTTGACGACCTCCCGGGCGCAGTAGACGGCATGCCCCAGACCCAGCTGCCGTTTTTGCCGAACCGAAATGATGTTCACCATTTCGGCTACCTTGCGCACCTCGCCGAGAAGCTCCTGCTTGCCGGTCCGCTCCAGCACGGACTCCAGAGCCAGATTGTAGTCGAAGTGATCCTCGATGATGCTCTTGTTCTGATTGTTGACGAACACCACGTCGGATAGGCCGGACTGAATGGCCTCCTCGACGATATATTGAATGGCGGGCTTTTTAAAAACCGGAAGGATTTCCTTGGGCAGATTTTTCGTTGCCGGAAGAGAGCGGGTGCCCCATCCGGCCACCGGGATGACCACTTTGCGAATCTTCATGCTGCATGTCCTTGTCCGCTAAAGGTTCAAAGTGTTCTACCCCAAGCAGGCGCGAAGCGTCTCGGCCAGATCGCAGGCCAGGGTTTCCACCCGTCCCGGATCCTCGCCCTCAACCATGACCCGGGCCTTGGCTTCCGTACCGGAGTAACGCAGCAGAACCCGTCCGGTGGCTCCCAGCTCCTGCTCTGCCCTCTGCACATTGGTTTGAATCTCCGGAGACTGGTCAAAGGGCCGCTTGAACTTGACCGGCACGTTGATGAGCTTTTGCGGAAACGGGGTCAGCAGGCCGGCGACTTCCGAGACCGGCTTCTCCTTTTCCCGCATAATCTTCAGGATCTGCAGGGCGGCCAGGATGCCGTCCCCGGTGGTGCTGTAATTGAGAAAGATGAGATGCCCGGACTGCTCTCCCCCGAGTACGGTCTGCTCCTTACGCATTCGCTCCACCACATGGCGGTCGCCCACCGGGGTTCGGATAAGCTCTCCGCCCCGCTCCTGCATGAACACCTCCAGGGCCATATTGCTCATCACAGTGGCCACCAGCTTTTTGCCGGGCAGAAGATCCTTGTCCATGAAATCCTGGGCGCACATGGCCATGACCTGATCGCCGTCCAAAATGCGCCCCTTCTCGTCCACCAGCACCACGCGATCGCCGTCTCCGTCCAGGGCGATGCCCAGATCGGCCCCGGTCTCCAGGACCTTGTCCTTAACCAGCTCCGGGTGGAGCGAGCCGCAGTTCTCGTTGATATTGATCCCGTCCGGATCCACTCCGAGCTTGACAACCTTGGCCCCCAGCTCCTGAAAAATCAGGGGCGCTACGCGATAGGCAGCCCCCTGGGCGCAGTCGAGAACGATTTTCATCCCTTCCAGGGTGAGATGACCGGGAAAGCTGTTTTTCAGAGAAACTATATACCGTCCGGGGCTGTCCTGAATCTTGTAGGCCCGTCCCACGCGCTCGGGCGTGGGGTACTTCCACTGCGTCTCGCCGGACATCACCAGCTCGGTGATGTCCCCCTCAACCCTGTCGTCGAGCTTGAACCCGTCATTGTCAAAAAACTTGATGCCGTTGTCCATGAAGGGGTTGTGCGAGGCGGAGATTACCACCCCGAGATCGGCTCGCATGTTGCGGGTCAAGAAGGATATGGCCGGAGTGGGCATGGGGCCGACGAGATAGACGTCCATGCCGGCCGCACAAAGCCCGGAAGTAAGAGCGGTTTCAAATACATAGCCGGAAAGCCTGGTGTCCTTGCCGATGACCACCCGATGCCGCCGCTCGCCGTTGCGGAAATACTGTCCGGCGGCGAGCCCCAGACGTATAACCACCTCCGGCTCCATGGGAAAGACATTCACCTGGCCTCTGAGGCCGTCAGTGCCAAAGAGCGACGTTTTCATTGCCTGCTCCGTCTATGCAAGGTTTTCGGTTTGCGCGACCACGGTCAAGGTTTGCCTGGTAAGCTCCACTTCATGAACGCGATGATATCTGACGCCTTTTCGGGCCGTCAGGGCTGTTGCCACCTGAGTGGCGTTCTGCCGCTCCTCTGGACCGACTCCCAGCAGCTTGCCCCACATGGACTTGTTGGACAGCCCGAGGATCACGGGCCGACCCAGGCTGAAGAAGCGATCCATGCGCCGCAGTATCTCCAGGTTGTGCTCCAAAAGCTTTCCAAATCCGATCCCCGGATCCAGCACGATCCGGTCTTCGGGCAATCCGGCCCGGGTGAGCCGAGCCAGATGCTCTTCAAAAAAATGCAGAATCTCAGCCACAACATCCTCGTAGCTCGGATCCTTCTGCATCTCCTCCGGGCGTCCCTGGCTGTGCATAAGGACGTATCCCGGCTGAAAGGAGGCCAACACGTCCGTCAGCTCCGGATCGAACCGGCAGGCGGATACGTCGTTGACGATAAGAGCCCCGGCTTGCAAGGCCTTGGCTGCCACAGCGGACTTGAAGGTATCTATGGAGAGCACGGCCCCGGGTTTTGAATGCAATATCTGTTCCAGAACCGGGACAACCCGCTCCAGCTCCTCCTCCTGACCGACCCTGTCGGAGTAGGGACGGGTCGATTCTCCCCCGATATCGATGATCGAGGCCCCCTGCTCGAACATGGTCAGCCCATGCTGCACCGCCTTGGCCCGCTCGAAGTACCGCCCCCCGTCATAGAAGGAATCCGGGGTGACGTTCAAAACGCCCATAATGCAGAAGGGATCCGGCCTGAGAACCCTTCCCTCTTTGAGATGCCAAAAAAGCCCGTTGGCCATGCAGAGCTCCGAATGCGGGAGGTTAATCTTTTTCCCTGCGCTCCTGGTAGTCGTCGTCTTCCTCTTCCAGAGTGAACTCTGGGTCCTCCTCTTCCTCCTCTATATCATCCTCGTCCATTTCCGCTTCGGAGCCCTTCCGGGCCTGGTTGCGGGAAGAGGGACCCGAGCGAGCGGAGGTCCTCCTTTCGGCCTTTGCTTCTTCCGGCTTGATCAGGGGAGGCAGCTGCTCTCCGTTCATGAGCTTATCCAGCTCCTCCCCGGTAACCGTCTCCCGCTCCAGCAGGGCCTTGGCCAGCAGGTGCATGACCTCCTCGTTTTGCTTGAGCAGCTCCAGGGCCTGGTTGTAGGCATTCTCAATGATCCTTTTCACCTCCTCGTCGATGAGCCTGGCCGTGTCCTCGCTATAATGCTTGTGCTGCACCAGCTCCCGGCCCAGAAACACCTCCTGCCCGTTGTCGGTCAGGGCAATGGAGCCGAAGGTTTCGCTCATCCCCCATTCGCAGACCATCTTGCGGGCCATTTTGGTAGCCCGTTCCAGATCATTGCTCGCGCCGGTGGTGATCTGATGCAGGAAGAGCTGCTCCGCCACTCGGCCGCCCATCATGACGGCCAGGGTGTTCTCCAGATACTCCTTGGAGTAGTTGTGCCGCTCGTCTATGGGCAGCTGCATGGTGATCCCCAGGGCTTGACCGCGGGGAATAATGGAGATCTTGTGCACCGGATCGGTCTTGGGCAGCAGCCGGGCCACCAGGGCATGCCCTCCTTCATGGTAGGCGGTGGTCTTCTTCTCTTCTTCGCTGAGAATCACGCTGCGCCGCTCCTTGCCCATCATGACCTTGTCCTTGGCCCCTTCCAAGTCCTCCATATCAATGAACTCTTTATCCTTCTTGGCGGCTATGAGCGCGGCCTCATTGACCAGATTCTCCAGATCGGCACCGGAAAAGCCAGGCGTTCCTCGAGCCAGGATATCCATATCCACCTCGTCGGAAAGGGCCACCTTCTTGGCATAGACCCGAAGGATCTGCTTCCGTCCGCCGAGATCCGGATTGGGCACCACCACCTGCCGGTCGAAACGGCCGGGACGCAGCAGGGCGGGATCCAGAACGTCCGGCCTATTGGTGGCGGCTATGAGGATAACCCCCTCATTGGTCTCGAAGCCGTCCATCTCCACCAGGAGCTGGTTGAGTGTCTGCTCCCGCTCGTCGTGCCCTCCTCCGAGGCCGGCTCCCCGTTGTCTCCCCACCGCATCGAGCTCATCGATGAAGATGAGGCAGGGGGCGTTCTTCTTGCCCTGGATAAAGAGATCGCGGACCCGGGAGGCGCCGACGCCAACGAACATCTCCACGAAATCCGATCCGGAGATGGAAAAAAACGGAACCCCGGCCTCGCCTGCCACAGCTCTGGAAAGAAGGGTTTTTCCGGTACCGGGCGGGCCGACCAGAAGCACTCCCTTGGGTATCCGGCCCCCCAGCCGGGTAAACTTCTTGGGATTGCTCAAGAACTCCACTACCTCGGTAAGCTCCTCTTTGGCCTCGTCCACTCCGGCCACATCGTCAAAGCTGACTTTCGTGGTGTCCTCGGAGACCAGCTTGGCCTTGGAGCGCCCAAAGGAGAAGGCCTTGCCACCGCCTGCCCCTCCCTGCATCTGACGCATGAAAAAGATCCAGACCCCGATGAGCAGAAGCATGGGAAACCAGGATACCAGGAGAGTGATGTACCAGGGCGACTCCTCCTTGGGCTTGGCCTCCACCTGGACTCCCTTGTCAATGAGCTTTTGCACCAGATTGGGATCATCAGGGGAGTAGGTCAAAAACCGCGTGTCGTTCACCAGCTTGCCGGTGATCTTTTTGCCCTCGATCTGAACGGCCATCACATTGCCCTGCTCCACGCTGGACAAAAATTCGCTGTAGCTGATCTTGTTGCGAGCGGTCTGCGGCTGGTTGAACATATTGAACAGAGCGACCATCACCAGGGAGATGGTCGCCCAGAGGATGAGATTTTTAACGAAATTATTCAAAAGCTGGTCCTCCTGCAAACAAATGATTACGCCCTATCCGAAGTATAAGCGCATATGATCCATATCACACCCTCAAAAGGGCTGTCCACGAAATATTCCTCCGTCCCCAAGGCCCGACTGGGGATGATTCCGGCGACAGAATTCCCCAGAAGCAAGATAGCCTCTTGAAGAAAGAGAAAACGTCTGGTATAAAACCTGCATTGCCAGGCGGAAGCGTTACGTCACCGGTGTGGCGCCTGGACTTCAAATCCAGTGGGCGGCCGAGAGGTCGCCGGTAGGTTCGACTCCTATACGCTTCCGCCACTCTTCTCTTCCCAAGGAGCGCCCTTCTCCTCCAGCCAAGCCTTGAGCTCCTCCATCTGCCTGCCAACCGGATCGTACCCCGTGCCTCCCCGCGTCATGCGTTTGGCCACCGCCCGGGAGTAATCCAGGACCGCGTAGACATCCGCATCGACCAGTGGCGAGAAGGAGCGGAGCTCATCCAGGCCCAGGTCCTCGAGCCCATGTTTGCCCTGCTCCTCGGCATAGGCCACGGCCTGGCCGGTGATATGGTGCGCCTGGCGAAAGGGAATGCCTTTGCCCACGAGGTAATCGGCAAGCTCGGTGGCATTGAGAAAGCCCGAGCGGGTGGCCTGGCGCATCCTTTGCGGATCGAACTCCATGGCCTCCATCATCTGAGCCATGATGCGCAGCGAGGGATCAACCGTCCTGTCGGCATCTGCAAAGGGAGGCTTATCCTCCTGCAAATCCCGGTTGTAGGCCAGGGGAAGGCCTTTGAGCATAGTGAACAGGGACATGAGCGCCCCGTACGTCCGCCCGGTCTTGCCCCGCATAAGCTCGGCCACATCCGGGTTCTTCTTCTGGGGCATGATGGAGGAGCCGGTGGCAAAGCTGTCCGGCAGCAGAACAAACCCAAAGCCGGGATTGGCCCACAGCACGAGCTCCTCGCAGAGGCGGCTCAGGTGGGTCATGATCAGGCTGGAGACAAAGACCGCCTCCAGGACGAAATCCCGATCCGAGACCGCATCCAGGCTGTTGCGGAAGGATTGGGCAAAGCCGAGCTCATCCGCGACTGCCTGCGGGTCCAGGGGATAGGTGGTGCCTCCCAGGGCGGCGGCCCCGAGAGGCGAAACCCGGGTCCGTTTCTGGCTGTCCGCAATGCGCTCCGCATCGCGGCGAAACATCTGGCAGTAGGCCAGAAGGTGCTGGGCCAGGGTAACCGGCTGCGCCGGCTGGAGATGGGTATATCCCGGCATGATGGTCTCGGCGTGCCTTTCCGCCTGCTGCATCAAGGAGGCAATGAGCCCCAGAAGCCCGTCCTCCCAGGCCTGCAACCGCTCGCTGACATAGAGACGGAAGTCCAGAGCCACCTGATCGTTGCGGCTTCTCCCGGTGTGCAGCTTCTGCCCCACCGGTCCCAGCAGCTCGGTCAAGCGGTGCTCGATGTTCAAGTGCACGTCCTCCATATCCCGCCGCCAGGGAAAGCTTCCCTGCTCGATCTCCTTCAGGATCGAGTCCAGGCCGGATAGGAGCTGCTCAGCCTCTTGGGCGGAAATGATCCCCTGCTTGGCCAGCATGCGCGCATGGGCCATGGAGCCCAGCACGTCGTGCCTGGCAAAGAGCCGATCGCAATCCAGGGAGTCGGTGTACTCCCCCACGAGATGGTAGGCCTCTTCCTTGAAGCGTCCGCCCCAGAGCTTGTTGCCTTGAGCCATGCCCTACTCTCCACTGCCTGGGTCAAAATCCTGCTCCAGCTGCTGCCGGGCGTTCTTGTCCGCTATGAGGCGAAGGCCCTGCAGCCGGATAAAGCCGGCCGCATCCTTCTGGTCGTATACCTCGTCCTTCTCAAAGGTCGCCATCTCCGGGCTGTACATTGAAAAACGCGACCTCCTCCCCAGGGGGTAGGCCTGCCCTTTGTACAGCTTGAGCCGGACCGTTCCGGTTACCCGCTCCTGGCTCGCATCGATGAGCCGCTGCAGGTTCCGGCGCTCCGGGGCATACCAAAAGCCGTTGTAGATCATGCGCGCGTACTCCGGTACCAGGCTGTCGCGCAAGTGCATGCTCTCCCGGTCCAGGCACACCCCCTCCAGATCGCGGTGGGCCAGCTGCAGAATGGTGCCTCCCGGCGTCTCATAAACCCCGCGGGACTTCATGCCCACGAATCGGTTCTCCACCATGTCCACCCGGCCGATGCCGTGCCTCCCCCCCAGGCGGTTGAGCAGCTTGATGAGCTGCGCCGGGCTGAGCCGCTCCCCGTTGACAGCAACGGGATCGCCGGACTCGAAATCGAGGCTCATGTATCCCGGCTCCTCCGGAGCCTCCTCCGGTGGCAGGCTGAGCATATAGGTGCCTCGTCCCGGCTCCGCCCAAGGATCTTCCAGCTCGCCGCCCTCGAAGCTCAAGTGCAACAGATTGCGATCGGAGCTGTAAGGCTTTTCCTGGGTCACCGGAACCGAAATATTGTTTTGCCTTGCGAATTCAATAAGATCGCTCCTGGACTTGAGATTCCATTCCCTCCAGGGTGCAATGATTTTCAGATCCGGGGCCAGGGCCATACAGGAGAGCTCAAAACGGACCTGATCATTGCCCTTTCCGGTTGCTCCGTGGGCTATGGCCTGGGCCCCTTCCTGCCTGGCCACCTCCACCAGCTGCTTGGTGATCAAGGGCCTGGCCAGCGAGGTTCCCAGCAGATAGCGGCCCTCGTAGATCGCCCCGGCCCTGAAAGCGGGAAAGACGAAATCGCGGGCGAACTCCTCCTTAAGATCCTGCACGTACGCCTTGCTGGCTCCTGTGGCTATCGCTTTGTCCTCAATGCCTTCCAGCTCCTCTTCCTGGCCGAGATCGGCAGTGAGCGCGATCACCTCGCACCCATAAGCCTGCTTGATCCAGGCCAGGATGACCGAGGTATCCAATCCTCCGGAATAGGCCAGAACGACCTTATTTATGGCGCTCAATTTCTTCCCCCTTTGCCTCTTGGGCAATCCATTCCAGAATCGCCTTTTGCATATGGAGCCTGTTTTCCGCTTGATCCCAGACGATGCTCCGAGGCCCCTCGATGACGGAATCGCTGATCTCCTCTCCCCGGTGCGCCGGCAGGCAGTGCATCACCTTGGCCCTGGCAGGAGCGGCATCCAGAAGCTCCTCGTTGATTTGATAGGGGAGAAAGGCATCGTTGCGGGATTCTTGTTCGGTTTCCTTTCCCATGGAGGCCCAGACATCGGTATTCACATAATCCGCACCCCTGACCGCCTCCCGGGGATCGGACACGATCTCGATCCTGGCTCCCCGCTCCCGAGCCTCATCCAGGAGGCCGCCATCCGGGCCGTAGCCCTCGGGAGCAGCCAGGGACAGGGTAAAGGGCAGAAGGCAGGCGGCATTGATCCAGGAATGGGCCATGTTGTTTCCGTCCCCCACCCAGGCGATCCTGAGCCCAGAGAAATCCGGGGTCCGCTCGTAAATGGTCAACAGATCGCTGGCAACCTGACAGGGATGGTAGGCATCGGACAGGGCATTGACCACCGGGACCGTGGCAAAGCGTGCCAGCTCTTCCAGGTTCTCCTGGTCGAAGGTCCGGACCACCAGGCCGTGAGCGTACCTGGACAGGACCCTGGCAGTGTCCCTCAAGGGCTCCTTCCGCCCGAGCTGCGATTCACTCGGGGTCATGAACAGGGTGTATCCGCCAAGCTCGTGAATAGCCACCTCAAAGGAAATCCGCGTCCGGGTGGAGGGCTTTTCAAATACCAGTATGAGACACTCATTCTTGAGAGCCTCCAGCTGGAGGCGTCCCTTTTTCAGATGTTCTGCCCGCTGGATGAGCCATTGCAGCTCCGCAGGCGAAAGTTCGCAGAGATGCAAAAAATGACGGATCATAACCTCGCTCCGGTGCACATAAAAAGGGGACATATATAATCGGTGGCTTACTCTTGTAAAGGCATTTTCCCCTTGCGGAAACGATCCAGGCAGTGCCCAACCGCTTCCTCGGTAAGCTCGTGCATCCGGTCCCCGTGATCAAAGCCGGCCAAATGGAGCACCCCGTGCGCCAGAAGCCGCAGAAAATGCTCCTGCTCCTCTTGACCGTAAAGCCGGGACTCTCGCTGCACAGCCTGCACGGACAAAACGAGATTTCCCAGCTGCTGCTCCCCGAAATCATCCCCCTGGAAGCTAAGAACGTTGGTCGGGCCGACGCAGCCCAGAAAATCCTCATTGAGCCGGGCCATTTCACGGTCTCCGACAAGCTCGATCTCCAGGCCCGCACCGGAAAGGTCGAGAAAATCGAGAACAAGGGAGGTAAGGCAGTAGATTTCCCTGACCGAGAAGAGAACGAAGGGAGGACATCTAGGGGACCGGTTTACGATGACTCGAGGTGCTTCGCTTGTCATGCTCTTCATAGGCCTGAATGATCTTTGCCACGAGCTCGTGACGGATTACGTCGCTCTTGTCGAAATGAACAAAGCGTACATCGTTGATTTCGGACAGGATCTCCCGGGCTTGAATAAGTCCGGACCGCGTGCTCTCCGGGAGATCTATCTGGGTGATGTCCCCGGTCACAATAGCCTTGGAGCCGAACCCCATCCGGGTCAAAAACATTTTCATCTGCTCGGGGGTGGTATTCTGCGCCTCGTCAAGGATGATAAAGGCGTTATTCAGGGTTCGGCCCCGCATGAAAGCCAGAGGCGCGATCTCGATGATCCCCGACTCCTGCATTTCTTGAACTTTCCGGAAATCGAGCATATCGTGGAGCGCATCGTAGAGCGGTCGCAAATAAGGATTGATCTTCTCCAGAATATCTCCGGGCAAAAAGCCGAGCTTTTCTCCGGCCTCCAGGGCCGGTCTGGTCAGGATAAGCCGCTGCACCTTTTTTTGTAACAGAGAGGAGACCGCCATGGCTACAGCGAGGTACGTCTTGCCGGTCCCGGCTGGCCCGATCCCGAAGACCAGGGGCTTTTCCCGGATGGACTGGAGGTAGTCCCGCTGGGTCAAAGTCTTCGGGGTGATGGTCTTCTTGGTGGAAACGGCGAAAACCTTCTCTTCAAACAGGGTCTTGAGATCGGCCTCCGGATCGCGCGCCAGAAAGTTCAGGGCGTGCTCCATGTCCCTGCCGTGCAGGGAGTGTCCGGAACGCAGCAGGTCGTAGGCCTGAACCAGGAAGTTGGAAGCAATCTGCACCGCGGAGCGCTGGTTGGAGCTGATCCGGATCTTGTTCCCCCTGGCGCTGATCTCAATATCCAGGCTGCGGCGAAGCAGATCGAGGTACTTCTCCTGGGGGCCGAAGAGCTCCCGGGCCAGATGGCTGTCTTGAAACTCCAGCTCTTGTTCGAAGCTTTGGCTTTCAGTGTTCATATCGTGAGAGTTATAAGCGAAACAAAGGGTGTCATAATGGATTGGAAGCTGCTGTTCGCAACATTCGGAACCATTTTCGTGGCCGAGCTCGGCGACAAAACCCAGCTCGCCTGCATCATGATGGCCGCCCAGACCAGGAACCCCTGGACGGTATTCATCGGCGCCTCGGTGGCTTTGGTCTGCGTTAGCCTTATCGGCGTCCTCCTGGCCCAGGTGCTGACCCAGTGCCTATCCCCCTACTGGATCAAAAAGATAGCCGCGGCCGGATTTGTCCTGCTCGGGATACTCATCTTCCTGGACAAGTTCTGAGGTTTCAACCGCCTATGGAGGACATGGACTTCAAGCACACCGAACAGGAGCTAGCCTGGGTATGGAGCAGGGTGTAGCCCAGGGGCTTTTTTCGCCCCGCCCGGCGCATCACCTTGAGCACCTGCTGCGACCCCAGCCTGGCGGATCGAAGGATTGGGCGCAGGCGATACTCCCGGTCGGAAAAGAGGCAGGTGCGAAGCCTGCCTTCGGAGGTGATCCGAAAGCGGTTGCACTGGCCGCAGAAATGGTCCGAAAGCGGCGAAATGACTCCTATGCGCCCTGCCCCGTTTTTCAGACTGTACATTCTGGCCGGGCCGCTGTCCTTTCTCCGGGCGGCCACCGGCTCGAGCTCCACGTATTGCTTGGCCTCGGCCAGGATCTCGGAAGCCGGCCAGGCCGAGCCTCGCTCCCAGGAGCTCCCATCTCCAATGGGCATGAACTCGATAAAACGGATATCAATGGGCCGTTCTTGCGCCAGCTCCAGGAATGCGGGAAGCTCGTCGTCGTTGACTCCCCGTATGGCCACCACATTGAGCTTGACCCGCAGGCCGTGCTCCAGGCACTGCTCCAAGGCTTCCCGGACGCTGGGCAGATAATCGCGACCGGTAATCCGGGCAAACTTCTCCCGCTGCAGGGTATCCAGCGAGATGTTGAGATGCTGCAGCCCCATCCCGGCCAAACGCTCCACTTTTCCCTGCAGCAGCGTCCCGTTGCTGGTCACCCGGATGCTGAGCTCCGGAAAGGAATGCAGGGCCTGCTCCAGAAACCACAGGAAGTCCTGGCGCAGAAAAGGCTCTCCTCCAGTGAGCCGGACCTTGCCCACCCCGAGGGACCTGGCAATATCCATGAGGCGCAGAAGCTCCTCATAGGACAGGATATCCTCATGGCGGAGAAGTCCTTGCGGCTCACGAAAGGTGCAGTAGAAGCAGCGCAGATTGCACCTGTCGGTCACGCTCAGGCGGAGATAGTTGATGGACCGGCCGTATTCGTCGGTAATCGATTCAATGCTCTGATCCATAGTATGGTCCTCAAGTATGGTCCTGGTCAAAGATGCGACTGCAAAAAAAATCCTTTTTGCAGGTGCATCTGGTCAAAGGGAGATTGATGGAATACTAATCATCCCTCTTCAATCCGCAAGGCATCCTCCAGTCCGGCGTCTACAGGGACCACCAGGCTCTCCTGGATGGCGTCCACCCGCACCTCGCCCAAGTCAGCTCCTTTTACCTTGCGGACATCCTTGACCCGAGCGCAGATGACAGCGGCCTTTGCTGCCCTGGACTGGTGGCTTGCCAGGGCGGCCAGCACAGCTGCCTGCTCCAGGCTTCGCCGCGGAACCTTTTGGTCCTCGAAATCGCGCTGCAGCACCACATGGGCCCCGGGTCCGCTTTCAGCGTGAAACCAGAGATCGAAGGGCCGGGCCGCCTGGCTCAGGAGCTTGTGGTTGGAGCGCTTGTTTTTGCCGCGCAGAATGAGGAAGCCGTCGCTGCTACGGAACAGGCGGGCTTCAAGGCCTTTAAGCCGTCCCGCGGAAGAGCTCTGCCTCCGCGGCGTCCCCTTCACCGGACCGCTCTCCGGCAGCGGCTTCTCCACCCCGGATTGCTCCGATTGCTCCAGCTCCCGCAGCTCGCCTTCCAGCTCCTGTCTTCTCCTGAAGACATGCTCCAGGCCCCGCCGCCCCTTGCCGGCCCTGGCAAACATGCGCTCCATATTCTGCAGCACAGTCAACTGCGGATCAAGATCCAGGCGCACCTTGCTTCCCGAGCTATCGAAGACTTCCGCCTGACTTCGTTTCTCCCCGGAGCCGAGCTGGTGGAGATTCATCTGTAAAAGCACGGCCGAGTCCTGCAGGCTCGCCATCTCCTGCAGCCGCTGCTCATCCTCTTCCACCTGGCGAAGCTTCTTTTGGACCCGCCTCCTGGCTTTGTGCCTGGAAGAGCTCGGCTGGTACTGCTTGGCCTCCCGTCTTTGCAGCATATGCCAGCAATAGGCAAGAGCGGCTCGATTGGCGCTGGAAAAGGTTTTTTCCTCCCAGCTTTGCTCCGGGGGAAAATACAGAGGCCAGATGGAGACTATTTCCCGCTCTGTTCCTGAACAATACAGGTAAAAGATGGCCGGTTTGGAATGCTGGACGAACTGAAGCAGGCGGAGACACTCCTCCCGCTTCCGGCTGGCAAGGGATTTGCGCAACAAGGGGGAGATGTGGGGAAAGTCGCGGAATATGTTCTCTGTATGGATGATACTATCCAGATCCGGCCACTCCGGATCTTCTCCGAAGCCCTGAGCGAGCTGATCAATCAGCAGAGGGCCGGAGGCGAGATCCAGGAGCAGATACCGCCCTTGGCCCTGGCTCAAGGTAAGCGCCACCTGGCGCCGGGGCCAATGAGCGGTGACCCCGAGTATTCTTCGATTCTGCAAACGCTTGCGCCACCATCTAGCCCTTGCGCTCGGACTGGCCGGATTCTCCGGCTTTGATGCGGACAGGCACAGCCCGTTCTCCTTGGGGCCTGCGATGAACAGGAGGTGCCCCACCTGCGAGAGCTTGATGGTCCAAATCCCGGCAAGGGGTTCGTAGACTTTTTCCACTCTCGAGCCCCGGAGCTCAGGAGTGAGCTCACGCATCAGGTGGCGGAAAAAATTGGCCTCCATTATACGCCGTGATTGGAGACGAAAACAAAGGCTTCAAAGGATACTCAATATCCGCGCAGCCTTTCTTCCTCCTCCTGCTTGCTTTTGCATTCTATGCACAATGTGGTCACCGGCCTCGCCTTGAGGCGGGGAATGCTGATCTGGTCACCGCAGGCTTCGCAATATCCATAGGTACCGTCATCGATACGTTCCAGAGCCTCCTTGATCTTGCTGACCAGCTTGCGATCCCTGTCCCGGAGACGAAGGGTAAAAAACTGATCGGACTCCTGAGATGCCCTATCAGCCGGATCGGCATAGCTTTGCGAGGTTCCGGACATGTCCTCGATGGTGCTCTGTCCTTTCTCCTGGATGTCGGATAGCATTTTTTCCAGCTGATTGCGGAAGAATTTGAGCTCGTCTTGATTCATGGAAACCAACCTCCTCAAACATATATCCGAAAAAAATCCAAGAAGGTTATTTAGCTTAAATATCTGGCAGAGTAAAGCCCCTGCGGAGAGAAAAGTGACTCCTCTCCTTCCTCTTGACAGAGTAATCCTTTTTCCTTACTTTTTTTGTATCGCGCCTTGCGGGAGTAACTCAGTGGTAGAGTGCAACCTTGCCAAGGTTGAAGTCGCGGGTT
>CAZQPF010000012.1:48419-63227 GCA_964595165.1 uncultured Desulfohalobiaceae bacterium | reverse complement strand
GGAAGAAACTCCGCAAGGCTGCTCCCCTTCCCAAGGGGAGCTCCCGGCACTCAGTTTGCCAAGTCGCAGCACAAGCTTGAACAATAGCAATTGCTCAGTTGTGAAGCCTCAGATGGAGAAGGTTGCACTCAAACTGAGTGCCGGGTGAGGGGTTGGAAAGTGAAGCTTCATACGAGCCTGGCCGGAAGTAATGCACTGCCGGGCTCATCAGCCGCCTTTGTCAGGACTTTCCTGCGGGTCAGGCCCCTCTCGGGAGGCCCTCCCGCTGCTTGCCTTGGTCAGGGCCCAGCGGGTTTGGCGGCAGATGCCCATGAGCAGATTGTACTCGTTCTTTTTCAGGGCCACCCGGTCCAAGAATCGCCTCAGGGGGAGCATAAAGTAGTCCGGATTCTCGGGGTTCAAGAACTCGATATCCAGGAGCCTTTGCTTCGTCTCTGCCAGGAGGAGCTCCATTTCTTCCCGAGTGACGGGGCCGGAGCTCTCGGAGGCCAGATACCGCTTCTTGGGGCGGAGGCCTTGTTGCCTGAAGCATTCGTACAAAAGCAGCAGTACTGCTTGGGACAGGTTCAAGGACCAGGCGCCCGGCTGGGTTGGAATAGTGACCAAGCGGCCGCAGATCTCGATCTCCTCGTTGGTCAGTCCGGTATCTTCCGGACCGAAGACCAAAGCCGCCTCCAGGCCCTGCTCCATATCCTCTGCTGCGGAGCGAGCCGCCTCCTCCGGAAGAAGGATGCCTTTGCGCCATCCGCCGCTGCGGGCGGTTGTGGCATACACCTGGTGGAAGGAAGCCAGGGCGCTGTCAAGGGAGGAAACGATCTCCATGCTCTCCAGGATCCTGCGTCCCCGCAGGGTGGCAAGGGGCAAGGCCCTCCCCGGCTCGAATCCCGACGGATCGACCGCAATCAGCCGATTGCAGCCCATATTGGCGCAGGCCCTGGCCACGGAGCCGATGTTCTCCGAATACTTGGGGCGGACCAGAATCACCGCCGGTTGAGCTGCCACGGAACCGGTCTCCAAGAGAGAAGCCTCGCTCAGAGATTGAAGCGCTCTTTCAAGGCCCGCACAATGTCCTGATGCAGAGCCTCGGGGGCCTTGCTGGCGTCCAAAACAAGGAACCGCTCCGGCTCTCCGGCAGCCAGCTCCAGGTAGCCCCTGCGGATCCGTTCGTGAAAGGCCAGGGTCTCCGCCTCGAATCTCCCCTCCCGGTCGCTCTTACCGGTCTCGGCGTTCCGCCTTCGCGCCCGGGAGAGGCCCTCCTCCGCAGCGAGATCCAGAAGAACGGTCAACTCAGGCCAAGCATCCTGTACCGCCAGGCGGTTGAGCCTGCGGAGCTCCTCCAGCTCAAGGCCGCGCCCGTATCCCTGATAGACCAGCGTGGAATCCGCATAGCGGTCCACGATAACCTTTGTTCCCCGGCTGAGGGCCTTATTGAGCACTTCGGCAACATGCTGGGCCCGGTCGGCAAGGTAGAGAAACAGCTCCGCCTGGGGCGCGAGGCCCTCAAAGGTCCGATCCAGAAGAATGGCTCGCAAGGCCTGTCCCAGCCTGCTCCCCCCCGGCTCCTTGGTAAGCAGGATCTCGTGGCCGGACTGTTCCAGCCAGCGGCAAAGAAGCTGCGCCTGGGTACTCTTGCCGCAGCCCTCTATTCCTTCAAAGGTAACAAACATTGCTTGGCCCGATCCTTCTTGGAGTCCTCCCGGTCCTTTTTGACCTCCGGGGTGGTTTTTGCCTGGAAGATCTTGCGCTCCAGGGAGTATTGATAGCTGGACCAGCTGCTGTCCCCGTGCTCCATGCCCTGAAGCAGCTGACCCACGGTATTGACTTTGGCATCCAGATTGTCTGCGAAATGGAGCACGAAGGCCTCCCTGGTCTTCGGCCGCTTGGGGGAGCCGAACTCATACTCCCCGTGATGGCTGAGGATGAGGTGCTTGAGATGGAGAGCCAAACCCTCCTCCAGCTCCTTGGTCTTCTGCAAAAACGGCTCCAGTACCTGCAGGCCCAGGGTGATGTGCCCTAGAAGACGCCCCGGATCGGAGTAATCCGCAAGGATGTTCCCTTCCAGCTCCCAGGCCTTGCCCAGATCGTGGAGCACGGCGGCCACCAGCAGGATCTCCCGGTCCAGCTCAGGGTATATGGCGCACAGGGCCAAGCAGGACCTAGCTACGGCCAGGGTGTGCTCCAGCAGGCCGCCGCGATAGGCATGATGGATCGATTTGGCCGCCGGGGCGGCCAGCAGCCGCTCTCTGATGTCCGGATCCCTGAGCACTTTGCTGCACAGCTTTCTCCAGGGGGGATAGCGCAGCTCGGAGCGGCAAAGGCCCTCCAGCTCCTGAAGCAGCTCTTCCGGAGCGCGGGCGCTGCTGGGCACAAACTGCGACCAGTCAATCTCCTCGCCCTCCAGGACCTTGAGCCGATGAATGATCAGCTGCAGCTGCTCGCGAAAGGTCTTTACCTGGGCCTGAACCCGGACCATGCTCTCCGGGGCCAGATCTTGATACTCCATGCTCTGAGGGTACCAGATCTTGCCCTCGATCTGCCCGGTTCGGTCCTGGAGGCGAAGATCCCAGAAGGGACCGTTCTTGGAGCTCGCCTGTCTAGCCTGCACCAGGACGAAAGCTTCCTCGAAGCTCTGACCGTCCTTGAGATCCGTGATGTATACCGACTTGTCCATACCCCTCGCTTGTCAAGCGGCTCTGTTTTGGTTATACCTCCGGCTCACAGAAAAAATCCGGATCGCAGGAAGCAGCCGGGACGAGACCATGGATCGCCGTGCTTCGTGCCGATCCAGCTCGCAGGAGGAAAGGTTTCGGCTTATGGATATCATTCTGACCAACGACGACGGCATCTGGGCTGTCGGGCTGCGCGCCCTGGACAAAAAGCTGCGCCAGGCCGGCTGCAACGTGCACGTCATCGCGCCGCTCACTGAGCAATCGGCTGTGGGGCACGCCGTAACCCTGAGCTCTCCTTTGCGCACCAAGCAGGTAAAGGAGAACAACTTCCAGGGGATCGGCGTATCCGGAACGCCGGTGGATTGCGTCAAGATGGCCCTGGGCACAGTTTTTCAGTTCAAGCCCGATCTCCTTATATCAGGCATCAACAGCGGAGCCAACGTCGGCGTCGACGTTCTCTACTCCGGTACCGTGGCTGCAGCCACAGAGGCGGCCCTGGCCGGCATACCCGCCATGGCCGTTTCCATCGACGATTTCAATCCCCTGAATCTGGATGAACAGGCCATCTTCACCTCCCGCCTCATTCGCCAACAGGACTGGTCGGCCTGGCCCAAGCGCCGGGTGCTCAATCTCAACTTCCCCAAGCTGCCGCTGCAGGAATGTCGGGGAATCAAATGCTGCCCCCAAACGCAAGCCGTGTATGAAGACTGGTACGAAAAGCGCATCGACCCCCGGGGGCGAGACTACTACTGGCTCTGCGGCGAGATCCTGCCCGAGAACCTGGAAACGGATACGGACAGGACGCTGCTCAGCCAAGGATTTATCACCCTGACCCCGCTCAAGTTCGATTTCACCGACCAGGCCCTCTTGCAATCCCTCCATCTGCCCTCAGGGCTTCTCGGCTGAGAGGCCCAGCCTGGAGACGATCTCATCCGCCGCAGCGGACAGGAACTCCTCCTCGTCCATCGCGGCCCGTTTCTCCTGGGAGAGAACGGCTTGCGGACGGTTGACAAGCTCCTGCCGGGGCACGATCTCGTACTCCGGAGGAAAGGAGTTTTGGAAGTACATCTCCTGAAAGGCTTGAAACTTCAGGGCATGCGCCGTGGCGTCCAGGATGGGGTACTCATCCTTCTTCAGGCGGTTTTCAGCCAGCGCCCTGCGCAGTCCACCCAGGCACTCTCCCCCTTGGGTGCAGGCGATATGGCCGTGGCGGTTGGCCAAGAGCATGGACTCGATGATCTCCTGCTCCCTCACCTGGACAACCTGGAAATGGTCCTCTCCGCCTACGGCCTGGTAACGCTCCACAAGGGATTTCACCCGGGGGAAGGAGACCGGGTTGCCGATCATGGCCGCTTGAGCCACGCTGGGGCTCACCTCCACCGGGGAATAGGTCCTTTGCCTCTTCTCCTGCCGGTAGTAGCGGAAAACCGGATCCGCATGACTGGACTGCACCCCGAAAATACGAGGCAGTGCAGTGATCAAACCCATATCCTGCAGCTTGAGAAAACCGGCCAGCACCGCGGAAATATTCCCTGCGTTGCCAATGGGCACGAACACGGCCCGCCCCTCCATATCCCAATCTGACCACTGGGCCAGCTCAAAGGCGTAAGACTCCTGTCCCAGAATGCGCCAGCTGTTCTTGGAGTTGAGCAGCGCCACCCGGTAGTGCTCCGCCAGGTACTCCACCACCCGCATGCAGTCGTCAAAGACCCCGGGCAGCTCGAGCACAACCGCCCCGCTGCCCAGCGGCTGGGCCAGCTGCTCGGGCGTCACCCTGCCCTGGGGAAGCAGAACCACAGATCTCACGGCTCCGTTGACATAGGCTGCATACATGGCCGCGGAGGCCGAGGTATCCCCGGTTGAGGCGCAGACGGTCAGAACCTCGTCCAACCCTCTCTGACGCACCAAAGAGGCGAGATAGCTAAAGGCGCAGGCCATGCCCCGGTCCTTGAACGAGGCGCTGGGATTCTGCCCCTCGTTCTTCAGGGCGAAAGGATGCCCCACCTGGGCCTGCAGCCGCTTGTTGGCCGGCACCACCGGCGTCTGCCCCTCGCCGATGGATACGATGTCCCGGGGATCCAGGATGGGAGCGATGAGCTCATAGAACCGGAAGATCCCCTGCAGAGCAGGATGCTTGGAGGCGGCCCGGTTGTCGAAGACCTCCCGCCACTTCCAGCCCGGCACAGCTTGGAGGCGCTCCTTATCCACGTTTTCCAAGAGGAACACCCCGCCGCAGTCAGGACAGGAATAGTGAAGCTCCAAGCCTGGATAGCGAGAGCCGCATACCTGGCAGACATACTCCATTCTGCCGCGGTAAACCGGAAACTGTATCTCTGCGTGCATCAGAACCTCTTGGCCTCATCCGATGCCTGTAAAGCGTTTTTACGCCTGCAAGAGGAATAGAGATCCGGATCCATTCTTCTTGGTTAACAGTGCTCAAGCGATCTTGTATCCGGTCTGCCGGATGCAAGATCGCTAGGGCCATACCTTGGGTACGGCCAGGCTGATCATGAGCATGCCCAGCCCGGCCTTGGCCGCAAAGCCGAAAACCTTGCCCCACATGGCCCCTTTGGAGGCATGGAGGGCCCTGGACCAGGAACGGCCGGAAAGAAGCTCCACCACCAGGCTGCCGGCGAAAGCCCCGGCCACGGCACCGAAAATCGCCCCCAGGCCGAGGAAGAACGGGGCCCCGAACACCGCTCCCACCAAGGCGCCGATAAGAGCCCCCCAGCCGCCTTTACTCGATGCGCCGTACTTCTTGGCCCCCCAAACCTGGGTTCCGAACTCAAGCCCTTCGGCCAGCGCAGCAATGCAGACCAGTCCGATGAAGAACCACCAACCCGCGGGCATGGAGGGATGGAGCCACTTCCAAAAGCCTATGAGCCCGATATTGATCCAGTTTCCCGGAATATTGAAAAAGTTGGAAGCCCAGAACAGCAGCAGCAGGAGAAGGAGCAGTCCGGCGAAAGCCTCCATGGAAAATCAGCCCTTGAGCCTTAGATCCTGCACCCGCTCCGCCTTGCCTTGATTGCGGGGCAGGCTTCTGTGCTCCACCAGCTCCACCTTGGGGGTAATGAGCAGCTCCTCCTTGAGGCTCCTGGCGATCTGCTGCTCCAATCCCTTGAGGACCCGCATGTCCTCCACAAAACATTCGTCCTTGATCTCCACCTTGACCCGCATCTGATCGATATAGCCCTCCTGCTCCAGAACGATGACGTAGTTCTGCCCCACCTCCGGGATGGACATGAGCACCTTTTCCACCTGCATGGGGTAGATGTTCACCCCTTTAAGGATGATCATATCATCGCTCCTGCCGGTGATCCGATCGATGCGCTTGTGCTCCCGCCCGCAGGGGCAGGGCCCCGGTATGATACGGGTCAAGTCCTTGGTTCGGTAGCGGATGAGCGGCATCCCGACCCGATCCAGGGTGGTGAGCACGAGCTCGCCCACCTCGCCCTCGGGAACCGGCTCCAGAGTATCCGGGTCAAGGAGCTCCATGAAATAGGCGTCCTCCCAGAGGTGCATACCGTTTTGCTCCCGGCACTCGAAGGCCACTCCGGGGCCGTTCATCTCCGAGAGGCCGTAGGAATTATAGGCCTTGACTCCCAGCAGCTCCTCGATGCGCTGCCGGATCTCTTCGGTGTGCGGCTCGGCTCCGATGAGACATATCTTGAGATGCAGGTCCTTGGGATCGAGCCCGATATCGTGAAATACGGTGGACAGGTGCAGGGCGTAGGAGGGAATGATGTGGATCGCGCTCACCCGGAAATCCTGCAGAAGCTTGATCTGACGCTTGCTGTTGCCTGCGCCGGCCGGGATGGTCAAGCAGCCGAGACGTTCCGCGCCGTAGTGAATGCCGAGCCCTCCGGTAAACAGGCCGTAGCCGCTCACGTTCTGAAAGATGTCTCCCGGCCTCAGGCCCACCATGTGCATGCATCTGGCCACCAGGTCCGCCCAGGAGTCGAGATCCCGCTTGGTGTACAGCACGGCAGTGGGGCTTCCGGTGGTGCCGGAGGATGCGTGCAGGCGGACCATTTCGCACACCGGCCGGGTGAGAAAGCCCACCGGATAGTAGGCCCGGAGATCATCCTTGCTGGTTAGCGGCAGCTCCCGGATATCCTGAAAGGATCTTATCCTGTCCGGATCGAAGCCGGCCAGCTTCTCGAAGTAGAAATGCGACTGCTTGGCCTGATGGAGGCTCCAGCGCAGCCGCTCCATCTGCAGATGGCTCAGCTCTTCCCTACTCAGCAGCTCTTCCTGATGTAAACACTCGCTCGGCATGGACTGCATCCTGTTTACGCCTCTGGCGGCCCCTTGAGAAGTTTGCTGTGCAAGGCTCCAGCCGTCTCCTGGTTCCAGCTCCGGCCTTTAGCCGCAGCCAAGGGAACACACCCTTGGCGGGAGGCTTTTTCTACTCCCCTTCGTAGCCCGCATCCTCGGAAGGAGGAGGAATGTCGGCCAGGTTTTCAAAAGCCGTGCTTGGGCTCAGATAGGACAGCTTAGCAGTTCCCACCGGACCGTTACGCTGCTTGCCCACAATGATCTCGGCGATGCCTTTGTTGGGGTTGTCCTCCCGGGTGTTGTACACCTCGTCCCGGTAGAGAAAGACGATAACGTCCGCATCCTGCTCAATAGCTCCGGACTCCCTGAGATCGGAGAGCATGGGGCGCTTGTTGGTCCGTTCCTCCACCTTGCGGTTGAGCTGGGCCAGAGCCACCACCGGCACGTCGATCTCCTTGGCCAGGGACTTGAGGTTTCGGGAAATATGGGAGATCTCCTGCTCCCGGGAGTCCTTGCGCTGGTTGACGTGCATGAGCTGCAGATAGTCAATGACCACCATGCCAAGGCCCTTCTCTCCCTTGAGCCTTCGGCAGCGGGCCCTTAGCTCCAGCGGATCCAGGGCCGGGGTGTCGTCGATGTATATCGGGGCCTGGGAGAGGTCCTCCGCCGACTGGTAGAGCTTGGCCCAGTCCTCGTCCTTCAGAAAGCCGCTGCGCATCCGGCTGAGCTCAACCTTGCCCCAGGCACAGAGCATACGCATCATGAGCTGCTCCATGGACATCTCCAGGGAGAAGATCGCCGCCGGCACCCCGTGCAGCACGGCGGAGCGCATGGCCAGATTGAGCCCGAAAGCGGTCTTTCCCATGCTCGGGCGCCCGGCAACGATGATCAGGTCCGTCTTCTGCAGCCCGGCGGTGATCTCGTCAAACTTGTGATAGCCGGTGGGTACCCCGGTTATGAGCTCGCGCTGCTCGAACCTGTTCTCCAGATATTCAAAAACCTGGTCCACCAGCTCCTTGCTGGATCGGAACCTGGGCTGAACCCTGGACTCGGAGATCCGGAAGATATCCGCCTCTGCCTGATCGAGCAGGCTTTCGGTTTCATTGTCCGAGTCATAGGCCTTGGAGATGATGCTGACCGACTCCTCGATCAGCTGGCGCCGCACGGCCTTTTCCTGGACAATGGAGGCGTAGCTCAAGGCGTTGGCCGCGCTGGCCACTGACTCGGTCAAAGTGGCCAGGTATACGCCCCCGCCGATTTCCTCCAGCTGCCCCTTCTTTTGAAGCAGCTCGGCTACGGTTACCAGATCAATGGGCTTATTCTGCGAGTAGAGCTCCTGAAAGGCCCGGTAAATGATGCGGTGGACCGGAGAGTAAAAATCCTCCTCCTGCAGAATATCCACCAGGGAATGAAAGATGGAGTTGCGCAAAAAAACCCCCCCCAAAACCGCCTGCTCAGCTTCGAGGTTTTGAGGGGGGAGTCTTTTGAGGAGATCGCCGCTTACTTGGGGGAAGGACCTGGAACCAGCAACATCCCTGACGGATGGATTACGCCCGCTGTTCCTCTTCTTGGTGTTGCTCTTCGTCATGGCGCACCACAGTGACTTTCACTTCAGGCCGAACCTCGGGGTATACCCGTACCGGAACACTGTACTCTCCAAGCGCACGGATAGGGGATTCAAGCTCGACCTTCTTCTTGTCGACCTGGATGCCCTTTTGCGCCAAGGCCTCGGCAATATGCGTATTGGTCACGGAGCCGTAAAGCTTCTCCCCTTCGCCGACACGGACCGGGACAATCAACTCTATGGCCTCGATCTTGTCCGCCAGGTCCTTGGCTTCGTATCTGGCCTTCTCCAGCCGCTTTTCCAGCTTCATGCGCTGCTGCTCAAAGGCCTTCACATTGCTCGGAGTTGCTTCCAGGGCGAGCTTTTTGGGAACCAGATAGTTTCTGGCATATCCGGGCTTGACGTTGACCACATCCCCGAGCCTGCCCAGATTTTCGATATCTGTTCTGAGAATAACCTGCATGACGCGCTCCTATATCGTCTTCCGCCGCACCTGGGTGCTGTGCACCGCGGTGTAGTACAACAAGGCCATCTGCCGGGACCGCTTGATCTCGCGGGTCAATTGGCGCTGATGCTTGGCGCAGGTGCCTGTGATGCGCCTGGCGATGATCTTGCCCCTTTCCGTGACAAAATTATCCAGTATATCAGGCCGCTTATAATTCAAGGGCAGGTTTTTGTCCGCGCAAAAACGGCAGAACTTCTTGCGGGGAGTGAACTTAAAGGCCATATCAAACCTCCTCTGCCGGTTGGAGCTCGTCCGCGAGCTTCACGCTGAGGAACTTGAAAACCCCTTCAGCAATGCGCAGCTTACGCTCCACCTCGTGGACCACGTCCCCGCTGGCCCCGTATACCAGCCGGGTGTAATGCCCACGGGTATACTTCTGCACCGGGTAGGCCAACTCGCGGAGGCCCCAATCATCGGTCTCTATCAACTGGCCGGAGTAGCTGCCGACCACCTTGTTCAAATCGTCCAGGATCGCCTGCCGCTCCTCGCTGTTCAGGTCCGGGCTGAACAGGATGAGCGTCTCATACTTGCGCATGGTTGTGCCTCCTTGTGGTCTTTGGCCCCATATCCTGCTGGCATGAGGCAAGGAAAAGAAGGGAATGTATAAACATGACCGGACAATGTCAAGAGCGGGTCTTTAATAGTTGAGCACCTCCGGCGCCTGGATCTCGATTTCGGCCCGGCTGCGCAGGGAAGCGACAAAATCGCTCAGCAGGGCTTGCTTCCGGGTCTCGTTCAGCCTGGAGAGCCAGAACTCCTTCTGCTTTTCCCATTCCTGCTCCTCCGGAGGCAGCTTTTCAGCCACCCTGGCCAGGACATAGCCAGACTTCATCTCATAGGGACGGGGGAGCCACTCTCCCGGATCCCGGCTGAAAACGTGCTGAGCCAGCTGCGGATTGCGGCCCAGACCGGGGATGGAGCCCTGGCGATTGAAGGCCTCGCTCGTTTTCAGCTCGGTAGCTAGCTTCTGCGGCAGCTGGGCTTGGCTCTGCAGGGTCTGCAGATCTGCCTCGGCCTTTTCCTTGGCCACATCCAGGGCCTTTTTCCGCCGCAGGGTCTGCTCGATGGAATCCCTGACCTCGGCTAAGGGCTTCACCTGGGAGGGCTCGGCGGCTATCTTTCCAGCCAATAGGTATCCGTTGTCAAGCAGCAGCGGCGACTCGGTCACCTCGCCCTTCTTAAGACCGAACAGACGCTCCACCTGGGAAGAGTCCAGGCTGTACCCGGAAAGCCCGGAGGACTTGGTAAAAAACTCGCTCCTTTCCACCTCGATATTCAATCTTTTTGCGGCCGTTTCCAGACTCTGACTGCTGAACACGGCCTCCAGGGCCTGATCGAGCTTGGCGTCCAGGTGATCCGCAGCCTTGTTTCTGGCCAGACGCTGCCGAATCTTATCGCGCACCGCCTCCAAAGGCTTGATGCCCTCGGTCTTTTTGTCCTCCACCTTGATCAGATGCCACCCGTACTGCGTTTGCACCGGGTCGCTCACCTGGCCCGGTTGAAGAGAGAATGCAGCCTCCTCAAAGGGCTTCACCGTATCGCCGTGCTTGATCCACCCCAGACTTCCCCCCTGCTCGGCGCTCGGCCCTTGGGAGTGCTCCCGGGCCAGGGCTTGGAAGGAGACGCCCTGCTGCAGACGCGTCTTCAGCTCCAGAAGGGTCTGTCTGGCCTGTTCCCCGTTCTGGGCGCCTGCGTTCTGGTCTTCTCTGATAACGATATGCCGCACTCTGACCTGCTTCGGCCTGGTATAGCTGTCCTTATTGCGCTCATAAAAGGCTTCGATCTCGCTGTCGGTCACCTCCTGAGCCGGAGCCAGGCCTTGCGGGGTGATGGGCAGGTATTCGATCTTGATCCGCGCCGGCTCCCGGAACCTGTCCTGATGCTCCTGGTAGTAGGCTTCGATCTCCTGGTCGGTTACCTGGACCGCACCGCGGTAGTCCTCCAGAGAGTAATGGATATACTCGATCCTGGCCTCTTGGCGGACATACTCGAAGAGCTCCCGAGCCTCCTTTGCTGTGGCCCGCACCGGTGAGGTGACCAGGTTGATCATCTTCTGCACCAGGACGTCGTTGCTCAGATCGGTCTCGAACTTGCCCGGCGACAGGTTGTTGGCCCTCAGGATCGACATGTAGCGCTGGGGGTCGAACTTCTTGGCCTCGTTCTGGAACATCTCCATGTTTTCAATGGTGCTGCGCAGCTCTGTAGAGGGGACCACAAGGCCGAGATTCTTGGCCTTGTCCAAAAGGAGCTGCTGCTCCACCATCTGATTGAACAGCTGCTGCTTGAAGTTCATTTCCTTCAAGGCCTGGGTATCTATATCCGGGCGTCTTTCCTGGAGACGGCGCAGCTGTCGATCGTAGGCCCGCATAAAGTCCTTGGTCTGGATCTTATGCTCGCCCACCGTAGCCAGGACAGACTTGCGGTCGCCCTTGAACCCGCCCACGCCCCAGAAAACGAACACGAGCACGATGATGCCGAAAAGTATCTTGATGCCCCAGGATCGTGCGTTCTTCCTCATGCCGTCGAGCATACTCGCTCCTTATCCCTCTTGGGCTCAGGGTTGCCCTGCAAAGCCGCGCCGTTTAGAGGGAATCTCAAGTTCGATTCATTGGAAAAGCCGAGGCGGGGCGCACCGCCGGCAGCCTCAGCCTGTCAAGCCCTGGCCTTCTTGCGGCGAACCAACTCCAGCCTCCCGCCGGCACGGACAATATCCAGCTCCGAGGGGCTGAGGTCGTTGACCACTTGGAGAGGCTGCTGCCAGCCCTCGATGTAAAGACCGCTCTCCCCCCGAGGCTCCAGATCCCCACAGAGAATGGTGACCCGGTCCCCTGGCTCGATCCGATCATAGTCCTCCCCAGTGGCAAACATCAAGGGGAGGATGCCGAAGTTGATGAGGTTGGCCCGGTGAATGCGGGCAAAGGATTTAGCCACTATAGCCACCACTCCCAGATGTCTGGGGGCCAGGGCGGCATGCTCCCGGCTGGAGCCCTGTCCATAGTTCTCCCCGCCGACGATGATCCCAGCTTTCTCTCCCCGGGCCCGCTTCAGGAAATCTGGATCCACGTGCTTGAAGACATGCTCGCTGATAGCCGGCACATTGGATCGCAGCGCAGTGACCTCCGCCCCTCCGGGCAGGATGTGGTCGGTGGTGATATTGTCGCCCACCTTGAGCAGCACCGGCACCTCGTATCGTTCCGGAAGAGGGGGTATGGGCTCCAGGGGTATGATATTGGGCCCGCGTACCACCTGCTGGTCCGATTCTTGTGCCTCCGGAAAGGAGAACAGATGGCGGATGCTCGGAGCCTGATCCGGCAGGTGGGGCTTCGTCGGCGGATCTCCCCAGGTGGCAGGATCGGTGAAGCTCCCGGCTAAGGCCGCTTTGGCCGCGGCCACCGGGCTGACCAGATACACCTGTGCATCCTGGGTGCCGCTTCGGCCTTTGAAATTCCGGTTAAAGGTGCGCGCGCTTACGCCTTGGCTCACCGGAGAACCGCCCATTCCGATGCAGGGTCCGCAGGCGCATTCCAGAATCCGCACCCCGCTGTCTATGAACACGTCGAGCAGTCTCTCCTGGGACAGAAGCTTAAGCACCTGGCGCGAGCCCGGGGACAGGAGAAGCTCGGTTTCAGGATGCACCTGCCCGCCTTTGAGCACCTCTGCCGTTTGCTTGAGATCGAGATAGGAGGAGTTGGTGCAGGAGCCAACAACGGCCTGATCGACTCGCAAACCGCTCAGCTCTCGGATCGTGGTTCCCTGGTCCGGCATATGGGGCGCGGCAGCCATAGGCTCGATATCGCTCAGATCCAGCTCATGCACCCAGTCGTAGGAGCAGCCCGCATCCGCCTCCAGGGGCAGGAAATCCTCCTCTCTCCCCATGGAATGCAGAAAGCGGCGCGTCTGCTCGTCGCTGGGGAACAGAGATGCCGTAGCACCCAGCTCCGCACCCATGTTGGTGATGGTGGCCCGTTCCGGTACGCTCAGGCTGGACACCCCGGGCCCGGTATACTCCATCACCGCGCCCACCCCGCCTTTGACCGAGAGATCGCGCAGCAGGGTCAGGATGACGTCCTTGGCCGAGGCCCAGCCCTGGAGAGAGCCGGTCAGATGGATCCGGATCACCCTGGGCATGGGCAGGGAATAGGGCTCTCCGGCCATGGCCAGAGCTACGGAGAGGCCTCCCGCCCCTATGGCCAAGGATCCTATGCCCCCGGCCGTAGGGGTGTGGCTGTCCGAGCCGAGAAGCGTCTTCCCTGGCTGCGCGAAGTTCTCCAGGTGGAGCTGGTGGCAGATGCCGGTGCCGGCGGGAGAGAAAACGATTCCTGAAGCCCGGGCCACAGTTTGCAAATAGCGATGGTCGTCTGGATTTCGAAAGCCCATCTGGAGGGTATTGTGGTCCACATAGCTCACCGAGAGCTCGGTGCGCACCCGGTCCAGGCCCATGGCCTCCCACTGCAGGTAGGTCATGGTGCCTGTGGCGTCCTGGGTCAGGGTCTGATCGATGAGCAGCCCCACCTCCTCTCCCGGCACCATCTCCCCGTACTGCAGGTGGGCCTGAACGATCTTCTGGGTCAGATTGAGACTCATGAGTGATGTTCCTTAGAATTGAGGGAAACAGAGGGCAAAGCTTGGCAACTCGCCCAGGCAGGGAAAGCACCGGACGCTCCTGCGCTCGCCCAGCGACCCGGCCCAGTGGTTACAATCGAGGCATATTGCCCATTCGCGCGGCCGGAGTCAAGTCGCAAAAGGCCCATTGCCATCCGCTGCCATGCGACTCTGCACTACAGGATGTAGCGGCTGAGATCCCTGTCTTCCTGAACATCCTTCAGGGTGTCCCGGACATAGTCCGCATCGACGACCACCTTCTCGCCGGCCCGTTCCGGAGCCTCAAAGGACAGGGTATGCAGCACGCGCTCCATAAGGGTATATAGCCGCCTGGCCCCGATATTCTCCGTATCCTCGTTGATCTTTTGGGCAAAGCGGGCCATCTCCCACAGGCCTTCCTCGGCGAAGGTCACCTCCACGCCTTCTGTATCCAGCAAGGCGCTGTACTGCAGGGTCAGGGCGTTTTGCGGCTCGGTGAGGATCTTGTAGAACTCCTCCTGGCTCAAGGCGGCAAGCTCGACCCGCAAGGGGAAACGGCCCTGCAGCTCCGGGATGAGATCCGAAGGCTTGGTATAGTGGAAGGCTCCGGCGGCAATGAACAGGATATGGTCGGTTCGGATCATGCCGTACTTGGTGTTCACCACGCAGCCTTCGACAACCGGGAGCAGATCCCTTTGCACCCCTTCCCGGGAAACATCGGTCTGCTGGCCGCTGTCCTGTTTGCCGCAGACCTTGTCCAGCTCGTCGATGAATATGATGCCGCTTTGCTCTACCCGCTCCTTGGCCATTTCAACGACCTTGTCGTGATCGATGAGCCGGTCGCTCTCCTTTTGCACCAGATGCTCGTAGGCGTCCTTGACCTTCATCTTGCGGGTCTTTTTCTTCTTGGGAAACATTTTGCTGAACATATCCTGAAGCTGCGTCTCCATTTCCTCCATCCCCGGCATGGACATGACACCTACCTGCATCGAGGATCCTTCGACCTCCACCTCCACAAGACGTTCGTCCAGCTTCCCTTCCCGCCAGAGCTGGCGGAACTTCTCCCGAGTAGAGGTCTGATCCGGCTCCTTGCCGGACGCCTCCTCGGGCTCGGCCTGGCTTGAGGATTGCTGGGTCCGCTTCTGCTTGGAGCTGGGCAGCAGAAGATCGAGCAGGGCCTCCTCGCCCATTTTATCCGATTTTTCCCG
>CAZQPF010000012.1:16366-48409 GCA_964595165.1 uncultured Desulfohalobiaceae bacterium | reverse complement strand
CCATCTCCTCCCGCTTGACCATGTTGATGCCGATCTCCATGAGATCCCGGACCATGGACTCCACATCCCGGCCCACGTAGCCGACCTCGGTGAACTTGGAGGCCTCAACCTTGAAAAAGGGCGACCCGGCCAGCTTGGCCAGCCGTCTGGCAATCTCCGTCTTGCCCACTCCGGTGGGTCCGATCATGATGATGTTTTTCGGCGCCACCTCCTCGCGGAGCTCCGGCTCGAGCTGCTGGCGCCGCCAGCGGTTTCGCAGGGCAATGGATACCATCCGCTTGGCCTCGTCCTGGCCGATGATATATTTGTCCAGGGCCGCGACTATCTGACGCGGCGTTAGGTTCGCATCCATGGATTGACCTCCTTGGGGAATTGGTGAGCGGGTATTGGCTCGAAAAATATCCTTCTATTCGGCCTCGAGCCACTCCACAGTGAACTCTCTGTTGGTATAGACGCACATTTCGCTGGCAATCTGCAGGGACTGCTCCACGATATCCCGGAGCGTGAGCTCGCTGTGGCGCAGCAACGCCTTGGCTGCTGCCTGCGCGTAGGGCCCTCCGGAGCCGATGCCTACGATTCCGTCATCCGGCTCGATGACATCCCCGGTTCCGGACAGAACGAGTATGGTCTTCGCATCGGCCACCAGGAGCATAGCCTCGAGCCGGCGCAAAAACTTGTCCGTACGCCAGTCCTTGGCCAGCTCCACGCTGGCCCGCAGGAGATTGCCGCTGAACTCCTCCAGCTTGGACTCGAATCTCTCGAACAGGGTAAAGGCGTCGGCTGTGGCTCCGGCAAAACCGGTCAGCACCTTGTCCCGATACATGCGGCGCACTTTCCTCGCTTTATGCTTCAGAGCCACCCCTTGGCCCATGGTTACCTGACCGTCTCCGGCCATAGCCACACCGGTGTGATCCTTGACGCCTAAAACCGTGGTCCCGTGGAATTCTGGATGCACGCTGCCTCCTCGTTATTTGCTCATCTCGTTCTTCAAGAATCAAATTGGAGCTTGGGCCGAATACCCTTGCGGATGCGTCAGCGATGGCTGGAAACAGCTTGACTGTCAAGACCCGGCCTAGAGGAAGAAAGGGCCAGGAGCCCTGTCTCCGACGCAGTTGGCACCTCCAAGCCACGCTCTGGGGTCAACAATGACCACTCCTGGTCAGTTGTCAATAGCGGCGCTGCAATTCGTCGTTGACCGCAAGCGATCCCCTGGAGTAGGATTCAAGACTTTGGAGCCAAAACGCTTGCACTATCTCATCCCTTTACCCTTATGAAGCCGTCCACGCAACAGGATCCTGCCGAGCAGCAGCACAATTTTCAGGACCTGGACCTCCTGGAGATTCCCTTTGAAGGGGTAGCCGCCTATTGGCTCTCCCTGAAGAAGGTGCTCAAATCAAAGAAAAACGCCAAGCTGCTGCAGGAGGAGGCGGAGTACACCTCGGAGCCCTATATCCATCATCTGCTGGAGCTGAGCCTAGCCTCCTTCAACGAGGAGCAGATCCGCAAGTTTGCCGCCATTAAGCAGGAAACCCTGCTCAAGGATCTCCATCGAAAGCTTGTTCTCATCAGCATCGGCCTTCTGGGCATCGCTGAGAGCGAAAACCCCCAGCAGGTTCTGGTGCGCATCATCTCCAAGTTCCCCATCTCGCCCATTGTGGAGCGCAAGATCTTCCAAAACGCCCAGAACCTCCTCAGCACGGCGCAGCGCCAAACAGAGGGCATCGATGTAGATCATCGGATGCATATCGAAAGGCTCATCACCCACCTCATCTACTTCTGCATGCTGGCCAGGAGGCAGGGCACCGTTGCCTGCGAGCCCTTTTTGAAAAACATCCGCTCCCGGTACTTCAAGGAGGGGATGCATCTCATTCTGGACGGCTTTGAGACGGATTTCATCAAGCACCGGCTCAATTTGCAGCAGGAGGAGATAATTTACGAGACCGGACGCAAGATGGAGCTCGCCCTGGAAATGTGCCTGGCCTTGAGGAACAACCTCGCCTACGCCGATATGTTCAAAATCGCCAACTCCTTTCTCCTCTAGCCATAGGACAGCTCGTTTCCCGCACCGCAATCCGGCCTCCTGCGGCCGCACCAGAGCAAGGAAAGCAGCCATGAGCATCAGTCTCCAGCATTTCTCGGAACGGCGGGAGCGTCTGCGCCGCTTACTCTCCAGGGAAGGGCTCAGCGGCTACCTCGTCCTCCACCCGGCCAACCGGTTCTATTTAAGCGGCTTCGAGCTTCATGATCCCCAGTGCAACGAAAGCGCCGGCTGCCTTATCCTGGGTCGAAACGGAGAGGAGTGGCTGTGCACCGATCCGAGATACGAGGAAGCAGCCCGCAGGCTATGGCCCGAGGACCGGCTGTTCATCTACCGCTCCAACCGGAATGATGAGCTGGCCGCCTTTCTGGGGAAGCTGGGCTTGCAGCCTTTGGGATTTGAAAGCAACGTCGTGTCCTATGAGCTCCACTCCGCCTTGTCCTCTTCCGCGGAGCTGGCTCCGCACAAAGGGCTGGTCGAGGAGCTGCGCAAGAGGAAGGACGACAAGGAGATCGAGCTCTTGAGGCGCTCCTGCGCCCTGAACCATCGAGTCATGGCCGCTGTGGAAACCGATCCGCACACCGGAGGAAAAGAGCTCGACCTGGCCTGGTCCCTGGAAAAGATGTTCCGCGAGCAGGGAGCTTCCGAGCTTTCCTTTACCCCGATCGTCGCCTGTGGACCGAATGCCGCCCGTCCCCACCATATTCCGGGAGAGGATCCGATAACCCGGAACGCCTCTCTTCTCGTGGACATGGGGGGACGCCTCCAGGAGTACTGCTCCGATCAAACCAGAACCTTCTGGCTCGGAGATGAGCCGCCTGACTATTTCAAACAGACTCTCGATCTGGTCCAATCGGCGCAGCAATTGGCCATTGAGGCCATCCGCCCCGGAATGGAGCTTCAGGAGCTCTATCACAAGGTCAAAAACTATTTTGCCCGCTATGAGGCGGAGGCACACTTTACGCACGCTTTGGGCCACGGCATCGGACTGGAAACCCACGAGCTGCCGGGGCTGGGTCCCAAAGCCCAGGGCCAGCTGGAAACGGGCATGGTCATCACCATCGAGCCTGGCCTCTATTACCCGGAATGGGGCGGGGCTCGATGGGAGCACATGGTTCTGGTCACCGAGGACGGCGGGTATGTGCTGTGAGGCGCCTCCACCTCCCAAATGGTCGGAGCGGGCTTACATCCGCCTGCAGCGCCGGGATATCGCCTATGTCCGCTTTATTTTGGAGAGCTACGACAATTTGGCCCTGATGAGCGTTCTGGACAAGTATGAAGCCGTAGCCCAGCTCACCTTTTCACCCCAGCAGCAAGGAGAGGTCTTCGAGCTCCTAGAGGCCTTGGGCAGGGAGATCGGGCTCCGTCATATCAGGCTCCCTTTCAGCAAGGTCAGCTAGCACTGCAGCGACAGCTCGCTTTTCCACAAGCCGGGGGCGCAAGCTGTGGTGGCAGCGGCTCAAAGCCGGAAAAAGGAAGCGGCGTTCTCTGCTGTAACGCGCCAAACCTCCTCAATACCCCTTCCGCTCAGCTCCGCGATTCTGGCTGCGGTGAACACCGTGTAGGCCGGCTCGTTTGTCTTGCCCCGATAGGGCTCCGGGGCGAGAAAGGGGCAGTCCGTTTCCAGAACCATCCGGGCCAGAGGTATCCGGTTCACGGCTTCCTGAACGGACTTGGCCTTGCTGAAGGTTACGATTCCGGGCAGGGAGATCATCCAGCCGTAGGATACAATCTCTTCGGCAAAGGCAGCCTCGCGCCCGAAGCAATGCCACATCAGGGGCCTGTCCCTGAATCCCTCCTGAAGGAGGATTTTGACTGTCTGGTCATCCGCGTCGCGGGAATGAATGACCACCGGGAGCTCGAGCTCCCTGGCCAGCCGGAGCTGCGCCTGGAAGCCTTGCTCCTGGGCTTGCCTGGGGCTTCGATCGTGGAAAAAGTCCAGCCCTGTCTCACCCAGAGCCTTGATCCGGGAGTCCTCCCGCACAGCCCTCTCCACCTCGGCCAGAGAGTCGTCGCTTACAGAGGCCGCCTCGTGCGGGTGGATTCCCAGTACAAAGAACACCTCGGGATGTTCTGCGAACAGAGCGGCATGTTTGCGGTAGGCCTCCGGGCCGAGGAAGACGTTGCCTATCCCGGCCAAGCCGGCGGCTTTGGCCCGCTCCAGCGCTCCCGGCACATCCCGGCGCAGCGGCTTGAGGTCCAGATGGGCGTGGGTGTCGATTCCCACGGCGGGCAGAGCGAAGTCTTGCGGGGCAGTCCGTTTTCCAGCGGCCATAAATCTCCCTGGCCACAAAAAAGGCCGGGATGTCCCGGCCTTTTTGTGGCAAATGGTTTGCGGTTTACTCGGCTTGTATCTGAATCTTCTTGGGCTGCAAAGCTTCCGCTTTCGGCAGCTGCAGCTTTACCAGCCCGTTCTTGAAATGGGCCTTGATGTTCTCTTTGTCTACTGCGTCGGACAGAGTAAACTTGCGTATATAGTGGACATTGCCGAACTCGTTCTCCACAACCCTCTTGTCCGTCATGCTCGGATAATCGGAGGTGGCTTCCACGGTGAGTACGTCCTTATCCACCGATATGGAAAGAGCCTCCCGGCTTGCCCCCGGCATGTCCAGAAGGATATAGTAGGAATCGTCCTGCTGCAGTATATCCGCTGCCGGACGCACCTTGGACATTTCCTGCGCTTCTTGCTGCTTGACTTCCTGGGCCATGGTATCACCCCCTTTGTTAGGCGCTCTCGATGCTGATCTGTTTGGGTTTCACCTCTTCGGATTTGGGCAACACGACCTGAAGGAGTCCGTTCTTCATTGTGGCTTTGATATTGTTTCGGTCCACCTGTACATTGAGATTTATAATTCGCTGGAATGCTCCGGTAGGTCGTTCCTGCCTGAAATAACGTCCCGGTTCAGGCTTGCGCTCTCCTTTGAGAATGAGACTGTTCTCCGATATGGTCAGGTCTACATCATTGATATCCACCCCGGGAAGCTCTGCATAAATATAGACAGTGTTGTCGTCTTCGCAGATATTTACTGGTGGATAGGCAAATCGTCGCTGACTGATCTCCAACGGACTCCACATCTCATCGAACAGCCTTTCGATACTTCTTGGGAAATCGTAGAGAGTACTGAAATCGAGCACCATACTCCTTCACCTCCTGCTTGGTAATTACGGAAAATCACCTTCAATTGTGTTCTATTACCTGCTTCAATAAACACTGCTCAGAAGGTGTCAAGGAGGCAGGCGCCAGGAAATTTGAAAACCCTTTCCGGAACCCAGGCCGGAGGCAAGAGCAAAGGAGAACAGTCAGCGCAGCCACCGGCTGCGCTGACTTATTGGCAATTTATTCAAGAACTTGAGAGTTCACAGTTCAGTTCACGGTTCGCAGTTGAGCCAAAAAAATCAAAGGGAGAAGCCAAAAGCATTCACAGTCAAACCAGTTCGTCAATATCAGAAGGAGAAGCAATATGTTATTCAAAAACTCTTGACTGTCGAGATACGAGCATGGCTCGGAATATGTCAGGAGGATCCCCCTGGCTCTTGGTTCCACTGGCTCAGGGAATAGGCCTCCTCTATGAGCATAATGGGAATCTCCTCTTTGATGGGATAAACGAGCTCGCATTGCCTGCAGATGAGCCCATCCTCCTGCGCGGTCAGCTCCAGGTCCCCCTTGCATTTGGGGCAGGCCAGTATGTCTAGCAGCTCTTTGTTCAATGCCACGGTTCGCCTCCTTGCATAGCGAGGTTGCGGTCAAAAGACCAGATTTGACAAGCCACTCCAGGAGCCGTATACGGCTGATTCCGAGATAGGTTTCGCCTAACGGTCAAAGGAGGGACCCCATGTCCAGAGTTGATCTACACACCCACAGCACCGCTTCGGACGGAACGCTCACCCCGAAGGAGCTCGTCCGCAAGGCCAAAGACTGCGGGCTCCAAGCCTTGGCCCTTACCGACCACGATACAACCGGCGGGCTGGAAGAGGCTTTTCAAGCCGGTTTGGACTGCGGCATAGAGGTTATTCCCGGATGCGAGCTGTCCATCGATTATCCCCAGGGCCAGATGCACATCCTCGGCCTGTGGCTCCCGCTCAAGCCCAAGAGGGTCAAGGAGACCCTGAGCCGCCTGCGCGAGCTTCGCCATTCCAGAAACGAGCGCATTCTGGCCAAGCTGGCTCAGCTAGGTATAAATATAGACTACGGCGAAGTCAAAGAGCTCGCCGGAGAGGCTAGTATCGGCAGGCCGCACATAGCCCGGATCCTGGTGGAAAAAGAGGTCGTCGGGAGCATCAACGAGGCCTTTTCTGCCTACATCGGGCCGCAGGGCAGGGCCTACGTCCCCAAGGACAAGCTCGGCCCGGAAAAGGCCATCGAGGTATTGAAGGAGGAGCAGGCCACCGTCCTCCTGGCGCACCCCTACTCCCTGGAGCTCCCCCCGCCCGATCTGGAAGTCGAGCTGCAGCGGCTCAAGGGGCTTGGCCTGGACGGCGTGGAAGTCTACTATCCGGAGCACAGCAAGGAGCAGACCGAGACCTATCTTGAGCTCTGCTTCAAGCTCGGACTGCTCGTCAGCGGCGGTACCGACTTTCACGGCAGCGTCAAGCCGGATATAGAGCTGGGCAGCGGCCGCGGCGGGCTGAACCTCCCCTATAGCCTTGTCCAGGATCTCAAGCGGGCCAGAGCTGCCCAAGGGCTGGCATGAACTCCAGATTTCAACCCCTCCCCTTGGGAAGGGGAGCAGCTCAAAGAGAGTTTCTTCCCTGATCAATCCGGCACTCAGTTTGCCCAGTCCCAGTTCGAGCCTGCATAAGAGCTACTACTAATGTGGAAATCACTCCAGGAAAGAGGGTGCAATCAAACTGAGTGCCGGGTCAACTCCGGCTGCGGTGTCCTTGAATCAACACCTTGAAAAATATGAATTTTCTTTCTTTAACAAAATCAACAAATAGTCAGCGCAGCCGGAGGCTGCGCTGACATGCGGCTGAAAGAGGCGAAGCTCCCCGAGCTCCTGGCACCTGCCGGCACGCCGGAGCGGCTCCACACCGTGCTGACCTACGGAGCGGATGCAGTCTACCTCGGAGGCAGGGGGCTCAACCTGAGGTCCAAGGCCCGGAACTTCAGCCGCGAAGAGCTGAAGCAGGCCCTGGAAGCAGCCCACGCCGAAAACAGGCGCCTCTACTACTGCCTCAATGCCTTGCCCCGGGAAGGGGATCTGGGAGCCCTGCGTTCCAGCCTGGAGGAGCTCCAGGATCTAGCCCTGGACGGTGTCATTGTGGCCGACCCCGGCGTTCTGGCCGAGGTCCAGAGCTCCTTGCCGCAGATGCCGGTTCATCTCAGCACCCAGGCCAACACCTCGAACAGCTCGGCCGTGCGCTTCTGGCAAGCGGCCGGAGTGCGCCGGATAAACCTGGCCCGGGAGCTCAGCCTCAAGGAGATCCGCTCTGTAAGGCAGGCCAACCCGGATATCGAGCTGGAAGCCTTTGTGCACGGGGCCATGTGCCTGGCCATCTCCGGCAAGTGCGCCCTGAGCGGCTATCTCAACGCGCGATCAGCCAACCGGGGCGAATGCACCCATCCCTGTCGCTTCGACTACCGCATCCTGGGCCTCGCCCTGGAGGAGAAGCTCCGCCCGGGCGAGCCCTTGTGGGAAGCCTGGGAAGATGAAGGATACACCTCCCTCCTGGCCAGCGATGACCTTTGCCTGTTCCCCTTTCTGGCCTGGTTCGTCAAGAACCGGATTGATGGGCTCAAGATCGAGGGGCGGATGAAGAGCAGCTCCTACCTGGCACCGGTGCTGGATGTCTATCGCACCGCGCTTCAGGATCTTGCCCAGGGAGGCTTTCGACCCCGCCTCTACGCGAGAGAGCTCCTGGCTGCCGCTTCCCGGCCGGCCGGAACCGGGTTCTTCCTCCCGGGCGGGCGTCGAAAGAGGCTTCTCACCCCGGCTTCAGCCGTAGAGCAGCCGGTTGTAGCCAAGATCCTGAGTCGGAAAGGGGAGGCGGATTGGCTGCTCAGCGTGCGGCATCGCTGGAACCCAAGGGACAGGGTGGAAATTTTGGTTCCCGGTCTTTACCGGCCGCTTCTGCAGCCTGGGGAGTACCGGCTGGAAGCGCCAGAGGGGCAGGCGCTGGACACTGTGCACTCCGGGATGCAGGCCCGGCTAAGGGCCGAGCATCCCCATCTCAGGCAGGGGCTCCTTCTGCGCTTGAGCGGGCCCTTGTAAGATGCGACTGCAAAAAATCCTTTTGCAGTCGCAGTGGTCAGAAATCGGTGGTCAGTTGTCAGCACAGCCTCCGGCTGCGCTGACTTATTGGCAATTTAAAAAGCTATAAGGACATACCTGCTCTTGAATCCTTCCCACAGCGCTTTTTGCAGGTACGTCTTGTAAAACATCGCTGCCAAGCCTCATTCCAACAGGCTGAGCAGGCTTCTTTCCCCTTCTTCCCCCATATCCCGGGAAAAGCCGGTGACAAAGGTTTCGATATGGCTGCGCAGGGTGGCCTCGTCCATCTCCTGAGCCTGGTCGCGGACAAACTGCCAGACCAGGTCTTCATTGGCCCGGGCAAAGTCGAGGCTGGCCCGGATGCGTTCCTCCATCCAGGCGGCAAACTCCGGACCCAGCTCCCGCTTGGCCGCTATGACCCCCAGCGGAACAGGCATACCGGTGGCGTCCTCCCACCACTGCCCCAGATCAAGGATCTTGCTCAGGCCGTAGCGCGGATAGGTGAAACGGCCTTCGTGGATAACCACGCCGGCGGCGACCTCGCCGCTGGCCACAGCGGGCATGATGCGGTCGTAACGCATGGGAAGAACGGGTACCTCGGGCTGCAGGCAGCGGGCCAGGAGCAGCGCGGCTGTGGTCAACAGGCCTGGCACGGCAATAGGGCGATGCTTAAGCTCTTGGAGCCCCAGATCCTGTGCCGCCACCAACAAGGGGCCGCAGCCGCGCCCCAAGGCCCCCCCGGAACGAAGCAAGCGGTATCTTTCCCGCACCTGGCCGAAAGCGGCCGCACTTAGCTTGACCACCTCGAAGCTCCCCTTGAGGGCCATCTCGTTGAGGGCCTGAACATCGAACAGGCTGGTCTCCAGGCGATAGGGCCGGCATTTAAGGCGTCCCTGAATCAAGGCGGCAAAGATGTAGGTGTCGTTGGGGCAGGGAGATATACCGAGTCTGATTTGGCTGTGCATCATTTCCCCCGCGGACCGCAACCGGCTCTCCGGTGCGGACAACTCCGGATCAGGTTGACATTTCCCGGCGCAGAACTACAATCCGTTTTTCGTTTTCTTTCCTTCCACGCCATGCAGATAGCGAGCACGCGAGCCTATGCTACCTGGAGCCACATACAGCCGCCTTGGGCTGCGCCATATCGCGGACAAGGTCTTTGCCCGGGAGCGCCTTTCGCTCGAGGACGGTGAACGCCTCTTCGATTGCCCGGATCCGGTTGCCGTGGGACAGCTGGCGCACTGGGTGCGGACCCAAAGGCACGGCCTGAGAACCACCTACGTTCTCAACCGTCAAATGAACTACACCAACATCTGTGTCAACCGCTGTCTTTTCTGCGCCTACCATCGAGGCAAGGGCGAATCAGGCGCTTTCGAGCTCTCGCTGGCTGATGTGGAAGACAAGCTGGCTGCAGAGGATACCTCAACCCTTTCCGAGATCCACGTTGTCGGAGGCTGCCATCCCGATCTCCCCTTCTCCTACTACCTGGAGCTGCTGAGAACAATCAAGAGCTTCGCCCCACGGGCCACGCTGAAATGCTTCACCCCGGTGGAGATCAGCCATTTTGCAGACCGCGAAGGGGCGGATCCCCGCGACATCCTCGCCCGGCTGCAGGAGGCCGGCCTGGACATGCTCCCCGGCGGCGGGGCGGAGATATTCGCTCCAGAGGTGCGCCGGAAGATTTGCCCGCACAAGACGGACGGCCAATCCTGGCTCCAGATCTGCCGCCTCGCCCACGGTCTGGGCCTTACCAGCAACTGCACCATGCTTTTTGGCCACCTGGAGACGACGCGCCACCGGCTGGAGCATCTGGACAGCCTGCGCCGGCTTCAGGACGAGACCGGCGGTTTCCTCTGCTTCATCCCTTTGCCTTTCTTAACCAAACACAGCCGGCTCAAGGGAGTCGTTCCCCTGTCCGGAACCGAGGAGCTTCAAACCATAGCCGTCTCCCGGCTCATGCTGGACAATATCGAGCATATCAAGAGCTACTGGATAATGCTGGGCCTCAAGCAGGCCCAGACCGCGCTGTATTTCGGGGCCGACGATCTGGACGGCACGGTGGTGGAGGAAAAAATCGGCCATATGGCAGGCGTGGATTCGCCACAGGTGCTCTCCAGAGAGGAGCTGGTGAGCATGATTCAAGGCTGCGGCCTAAACCCCGTAGAGCGAAACGGCCTGTTCCAGCCCGTGGAGGAGAGATGAGCCCTTCCAGCTCCTGCACCGAGCTGCTCCGGGATGCCGCTCAAGGACGCCGGCCGGACCGGGAGGAAGCCCTGAAGCTCTATACCCACAGCGGGCTCCATGAGCTGGCTCAAGCAGCCCAGGCTCTTCGCTGGCGGCTCCATCCCGATCCGGTGGTCACCTATGTGGTGGATCGGAACATCAACTACTCCAATATCTGCGTCTGCGGATGCACCTTCTTTGCTTTCCACCGCTCCCCCGGGGATCCGGAGGGCTTTGTGCTCAACTCCGAAGAGCTGATGCAAAAGATCGAGGAAACCGTGCGCCTGGGCGGAACCCAGATTTTGCTTCAAGGCAGCCACCACCCCCATCTCGGGCTCGGTTTCTATACGGGCCTGCTCAGCTCGATCAAGGAGCGGTTCCCAGGCCTTCACATCCACGGCTTCTCGCCCCCGGAGATCGTCCATCTGTCTCAGATCTCATCCCTGCCGGTTGAGGAGATCCTGCAACGCCTTATCGCCGCCGGGCTGGACTCCATTCCAGGCGGGGGGGCGGAAATTCTCGTCGATCGGGTGCGGCGGGCCATTTCTCCCAATAAATGCCAAGCGGCGCAGTGGCTGGACGTCATGCGCACGGCCCATTCTCTGGGCCTCAAAACCACGGCCACCATGATGTTCGGCCACAAAGAACGGCCTGAGGAACGCATCGAGCACCTTCTGGCCCTGCGCTCGCTCCAGGAGGAGACCGGGGGCTTCACCGCCTTCATCCCCTGGCCCTTTCAGCCGGACAATACCGCCTTGAGGGCCCGCAAAGCCACAAGTGTGGAGTACCTCCGACTCCTGGCCCTCTCCAGGCTTGTACTGGATAATATCCCGAACCTTCAGGTCTCCTGGGTGACCATGGGTGCCAAGATCGCACAGCTGGGGCTTTTCTTCGGGGCCAACGACTTCGGCTCCACCATGATCGAGGAAAACGTGGTCGCGGCCTCCGGGGTGCGCTTTCGCATGAGCCGGGAGGAGATCGAAAGCGCCATCCTGGCCGGCGGCTTTACCCCGAGGCAAAGGCTCATGGACTACCGGCTGGCAGCAGAGGGATGATGAACGCAGCAGCCGCCAGGCGCCTCCGTTTGGGACGCATCAGCTACCTCAATGTGCTGCCCATCTACTATCCACTGGACACCGGAATTCTGGCTCACGACTTCCGCATCGTTTCCGGAACGCCGGCCCGGCTCAATGAAATGGCCGCCTCCGGAGAGCTGGACATCAGCGCCACCTCGAGCATCGAGTACGCCAGGCATTCCGAGTCCTACTATCTTCTGCCCGACCTGGCCATCGGCAGCCAGGGCCCGGTGCAGAGTGTCCTCCTACTGAGCCGGCATCCCCTGGAGCATCTGGAGGGCAAGACCATTCTCGTCAGCTCGCAAACCCATACTTCCGCCGCTCTCTTACGCCTGCTGCTGGAGGAGCACCTGAAGCTCAAAGCCTGGTTCCAATCCGGCGACATCACGGCCCGCCTGGAGTCCGGCCGGCCACCGGCAGCCTTTCTGGCCATTGGGGATGAGGCGCTTCGCCTGCGGCGCCATCCCAGCTACCCCTATAGGCTGGATCTCGGTCAGGCCTGGCAGAGCTGGACCGGCCTGCCCTTCATCTTCGGCGTCTGGGTGGCCAGCGCTGCGGCAGCGGAAAGGGAGCCAGCCGCATTGCGCCGGGGCTGCTCCACGCTCGTGCAGGGCAAGGAATGGGGCAAAAAGCGCCTGCGGTTTTTCGCCGCCCTTATGGCCCGGGAAGGCATCTTGCCCTATGCGGAGCTGGTCTCCTATTTCCAGGGGCTGGTTTACGATCTAGGCCCCAGGGAGCTGGAAGGCCTGCGCTATTTTTACCAGCGCCTCGCAGAAAGGGGAGAGATCGATGCCGCTCCCGAGCTGTCCTTTCTCTCGCTCTCCCGGGTATGGTCCTGAGAAAATGCGACTGCAATCAACCTTTTGGCGGTCTCTAAAAATCATGCATCTGGCAGCAGAATCAGCAAGTTCCCCTTTTGCTGGGGTCTTTTCTGAGAGCCCTGCCGCCTCGTTCTGTCCTGCTTGAAAAAACGGCATGTTAAACAGCTCGGGAAGGCAAGCCTTGCCCCCAGAGCTGTTTAATGCTGTCGGGACTGGATGAACTCCAGCATCTGGTGAAGCAGGGAATGCTCTTCACCCGGAGGCAAAGCGCTCAAAGCCCGGCGGGCGCTGCTCAGATAGGATCCGGCCACCTCCCTGGTCCGATGGCCCAAGCGCCTGTCTTGAATCTGCTCCACAATCCAGGTGTGCTCTTGCGAGCTGAGACGCCGGTCCTTGATTTTAAGCAGCAGTTCCTGACGCTTGCCAGCCTCCATCTCCTGGAGGAAGTAGATGAGCGGGAGGGTGAGCTTGCCTTCCCGGAGATCGCCGCCCAGCGGCTTGCCGAGATGGCTGGAGGAGGCGGCATAGTCCAGGGCGTCGTCAACCAGCTGGAAGGCGATCCCCAGATTGAGGCCGAAATCCCCTGCGGCCTTTTTCATGGAGTCCTGCGCCCGGCCCATTATGGCCCCGCTTTGGCAAGCGGTTTGAATGAGGCAGCCTGTTTTGCCGCGGACGATCTCCAGGTATTCCCCACAGGAGAGGCTCGGCTGCTTCATCTTCTGGATCTCCAGGATCTCCCCCGAGGCCGTCTCATAGATGGCCTGGGAGATGCAGGAGACCAGAGGAACGCTTTGATAGCTGGTAACGATCTGATTGGCCAGAGCCAGCAGGGCGTCTCCGGCCAGAATGGTCTCGGTCACCCCGAAACGCAGATGGGCCGCATCTCTCCCGCGGCGCATCTCGGCATTGTCCAGGACATCGTCGTGCAGCAGGGTTGCAGAATGCACCAGCTCCAAGGCGCAGGCCAGGGGATAGAGGCCTTCTTCCTCCAGGCAGGAATCCAAAGTCCTGGCTGTGAGCAGGCAGAGCATGGGACGCAGGCGCTTGCCTCCCGCCTGCAGGATGTGGGAGGCCACGGGATAGACCATGGAGTTCATGGTCTTGACCTGTGCCTCGAGACAGGCCTCTATGCGGGGAAGCCGGTTCTGGAAGTAGTCCTGGAGCTGTTGCATGCACCAATGAGATATGCGAAAAGCGCTCTGAGATCAAGTATCAGCAGCAGATCCCTGCATCCCCGCCGCACCTGGTCTTGAGTCACATAGGGCTGGGGGTGTTTTGAGCGATCAAAAGTGAATGGATTCACGCCGGCCGGGAAGAAGCCTGAGCCAGGCCTGCTGCAGGGCCTGAAAGGCCGCCTTAACGTCCCAGTCCTCTTTGCGCCTGGAGCCCACCCGATTGGATATGCCGCGCACCTGGAGGAAGGGCACCCGAGCCTGGAAACAGCCCCAGGCCAATGCAAACCCTTCCATGTTCTCCACATCCGCGCCGTAGCTGCGGTATAGCCGCTTTGCCTCCGAAGCGCACCCCGTAGCCCCGCTGACGCTCAAGCTCAAGACCCGGTCCCAGTCTTCAGGAAGTTGCAGCCCCATCTTGGCGGCATGCTGCTCAGGGCTGAGGGCAAGGCGGTCCCAGACCAGCCGGCCGTAGACCTTCCCATGGGCATAGCCAAGCCCGGCGGGATCTACGCCTTGCTCCGTGCGCAGCCCGAACTCCGGCCATATCTCCTCTGCGACCACCACCCGCGATCCCAAGGGATGGCTCTGCGGAGCAAAGCTCCCGGCTATTCCGAGGTTAAGCACCCCTTGAACCCGCCGTTCCCCGCCCAGGAGCCTCCCCAGGGACCAGGCGGCATTGACCGGTCCTATGCCGCAGGCCAGGAGGATCCAGCGTTTGCCGTCCCACTGCCATTGCTGGGGTCGGCCGGTTTTTATACGGGGTACATCCGGAAGCCCGAACAGGACAGCCCGCATTTCTCTTGGAGTCGCGGTGAGCAAAACGATTGGATCGGCGGAAAGAGGGGTCACTGGATATGCCTTATAGCCGCCAGTAGCTCAGGCCTTGCTCCTCCCCCTCGCTGGGTGAGAACAGCCCTTTGATATCGGCCAACAGGCCTTGGCCGGAGGCGCGAAAGCAGGACCGGAGGCGATGCAGGCCTATCTCGCGGTAACGGGCATGGGGCACTGCCAGGACCAGGCCGTCGATATCGGTGAGCTCCTCAAAGCCGCGCAGGCTGAGGCCAAGCTCATGCTCCACCTCTTGCTCGTCGGCCAGGGGATCGTGCACCAAAACCTCGACGCAGTAGCTCTCCAGCTCCCGGATGATGTCCGTAACCCTTGTATTGCGGATATCCGGCACGTTCTCCTTGAAGGTGAGGCCCAGGACCGCCACCCTGGCTCCGTTGATGGAGCAGCCCAGCTGAATGAGCCGCTTGACCACGCTCTGGGCTATAAACTCGCCCATGCCGTCGTTGATTCTGCGCCCGGCCAGGATGACCTGGGGATGATAGTCCAGGGCTTCGGCCTTGAAGGTGAGGTAGTAGGGGTCCACCCCGATGCAGTGACCGCCCACCAAGCCGGGCCGAAAGGGCAGAAAGTTCCATTTCGTCCCCGCGGCTTCCAGCACCTGAAGCGTGTCGATGCCCAAGCGCTGAAAAATCAGGGCCAGCTCGTTCATCAAGGCGATGTTCAGATCCCGCTGCGTGTTCTCGATGACCTTGGCCGCTTCGGCCACTTTGATGCTCGCAGCCTTGTACACCCCGGCCCGAACCACCGTGCCGTAAATGCGGGCCAGAAAGTCCGTTACCTCTTGATCTTGCCCGGCCACCACCTTTACGATGTTTTCCAGGGTATGCACCCTGTCTCCGGGGTTGATCCGCTCCGGCGAGTAGCCCACCGCAAAGTCCCGTCCGCACTGCAGTCCCGACTCCCGCTCCAGGATGGGAACGCAGAACTCTTCGGTCAGACCAGGATATACCGTGGACTCGAAGACCACCATAGCTCCCGGGGAAAGGTTCTGCCCCACTGTCAGGGAGGCCTTTCGAGTGGGCTCCAGGTCGGGCTGGTTGTTGGCATCGATCGGAGTGGGGACCGCTACGATAAGAAGTCTTCCCCGGGCCAGATCCGCCGGTTCCGAAGTGAAACGCAGCCCGGTCTTGCTCAGCCGAGAGGGATCCACCTCATTGGTGCGGTCCCGCCCCTGCTGCAGCTCCCTGATCCGCTCCCTGGAGATGTCGAACCCCAGGACCCGGAAATGCTCCGCCAGAGATACGGCCAGAGGAAGGCCCACATATCCGAGCCCAACCACGACGATTTCCGATAGGCCTTGGACAAAATCCTCGTATTGCAGCATGCCCATCCTTTTGCATTCTCCTTGCCTTGACGGCCGCGGATGCTACGTCTTTTGGCTGTAAAAGTAAAGACAGCGCGGCCGCTGGCCACGCATTGTTGGGTGAGTCTCTTTCTAGGTGTGTTCCCATATTTGCAGAGAAGGGGAATGCATTCCCCTTCTGCAAGCTATGAGCTGGAGGGAAACTTTTGGGCCAGCTTCTGCACCTGTTGCAGGCATTGCTCCAGGGTCCATCTCTCTTCCACATTTTGCTGCAGATAGGCCTTGATAGGCTCGATCGCATCCAGAGCCCTGTCGATTTCGGTATTGGAGCCCTTGGCATAGGCCCCGATGTTGACCATGTCCTCGACCCGCCTGTAGGTGGCCAGAAGCGACAGAAGACGACTGCCTGCCTTGAGGGCTTCTGGGGGAACAATGTCCGGCCGCAGCCGGCTGACGCTCTTGAGCACATCGATGCTGGGATAGTGGCCCTGATCCGCAAGCTCCCGGGTGAGTACGATATGTCCGTCCAAAATGGAACGTACCGAGTCCGCAACCGGCTCGTTAAAATCGTCCCCCTCCACGAGCACGGTATACACGCCGGTAATGCTTCCTTCCAGGCTTTGTCCGGCTCGCTCCAGGAGCTTTGGCAGCTGAGCGAACACCGAGGGGGTGTAGCCCCTGGTTGTCGGCGGCTCCCCCGCTGCCAGCCCCACCTCCCTGGAGGCCAGGGCAAAGCGGGTTACCGAATCCATCATGAGAATAACGTCCTGCCCCTGATCGCGGAAAAACTCGGCCATGGCTGTGGCCGCATAGGCGGCTCGCATACGGACCAGAGGGCTCTGGTCCGAGGTGGCCACCACCAGAACGGATCTGGCCAGCCCCTCCGGACCCAGGGCGTTTTCGATGAACTCCAGCACCTCCCGGCCCCGTTCGCCCACCAAGGCGATGACGTTGACATCTGCCTTGGTATACCTGGCGATCATGCCCATGAGCGTGGACTTGCCCACGCCCGATCCGGACATGATGCCGATGCGCTGCCCCTTGCCCAGGGTGAGCAAGCCGTTGATCGGCTTGACCCCGACATCAATGGGCTCCATTACCCGGGGACGATGCAGGGGGTTGAGCGGTTCGCCATAGAGGGGGTAGTAGCGCTGGGGGCGAATGGCTCCCTTCTCGTCCAGGGGATGCCCGAAGCCGTCCACTGTCCGGCCCAGGAACCTTCGGCCCACGGGAAACAAAGGAGGGGTGTTGGAGTTCTTGATCAGGCTGCCCGGCTTCACCCCGCGCAGCTCTCCGTAGGGCATGAACAACACGGAATCGTTGTGAAAACCCACAACCTCAGCCGGGATACATCCCCGGCCATGATCATGCTCCTCCATGACCAGCTCACAGACCGAGCCCAGTGGGGCCTTGATGCCTTTGCCCTCGACAATGAGGCCCACGACCTTGCTCACCTTGCCGAAGCTTTGTCCGGGCTGAAGGCTGGACAGCAGCTGGAGACCTCCTTCGATGTCCACGCTAGGCTCCATTGCCGTTCAAGCCGATTTGCTCCAGAACGTCCCGGACCGCCTGCCAGCGGTTGGATACCGAGTTGTCCACCCTGCTCTCGGCATTCTCCAGAACGACTCCTCCCGGCTCGATATCGGAGCCGACCTTGACCTGCCACCTCTGTAAATGAGGATGCTTGGCCTTGATCCCCTCCAGCAGGCTGTTTAAAATTGCTTCGTCTTCCTGACAGACGTACAGGGTGAGCTCCCGGCTGCTGTCCAGAAGCTCCAGGGATTCATCCAGCAAGGCGCTCAGCACCTCTTTGCGCTGCCCCTCGAGCTGGACCATAAGCACCTTCTCCACCGCTAAGGCGATAAGCTGGAGGATGTCTTCCTTATACCCCTGCCAAAGGGACTCCTTCTCCCGCTCCAGGCCGCTTAGAACCTGCTGCACTCGCTGCTGCAGCTCAGACCTTTCCCGGCGAACCCGCTCCTCGATCTCCCCTTTTGCGGACTGAAGGCCTTCCTCATAGGCCTCGGCCCGAATGGCTGCCGCTTCCTGCTGGGCCTCGGAGATTATGCACTTGGCCTGATCCTTGGCCCGCTGTCGGACCCGCTCCAGGAGCCGCTCCTCGCTCTGTGCATCCCAGGATATGCCGGGGACTTCCAAATCATCTTCGTATCTTTCGCTACAGTTCTTGCCCACAATGATGCGGCCCGACTTAGACAAGGACATCCTCGCCTCCTTTGCCGGCCAGAACGATTCGTCCCTCGGCCTCCAGGCGCCGGACCTCTTTGACAATGGTCCGCTGCGCATTTTCCACATCAGATAGCTTCACCGGCCCCATGATCTCCAGATCCTCGCGGATCATGGCAGCGGCCCGCTCTGAGAGGTTGGAGAAGTACTTCTCCTTGAGCTCGTCAGAGGCTCCCTTGAGGGCCAAGGTCAAATCGTCGTTGCTGATCTCTTTGAGAAGCTCTCGAATCGCTCGGTCGTCAAGATCCTTGATGTCCTCAAAAACGAACATGAGCTCCCGGATATCCTCGGCCATCTGGGCCGACTCCTCCTCGATGTCGGACAGCACCTCTTCCTCGGTGCTCCGGTCGACTGCATTGAGGATTTCAGCCACGGACTGGACTCCGCCCACTTTTTGGCCTTCTCCACCCATGGCCTTGAGCTGGTCCTGCAGAACATGATCCACTTCGTAGAGCATTTCCAGGGGCACGGTCTCCAGCTTGGCCAGGCGCATTAGAACCTCAGCCCGAACCCCGGCCGGGAGGTTCTGCAGCAGCTCAGCCGCCTGGCCCGGACCCAGATGCCCGAGAATGAGGGCCAGGGTTTGCGGGTGCTCGCTGGACAGAATCTGGGCCATGAGCTGAGGGCTGTAGCGCTCCAGATCCTTGAACGGGGGAGGCTTGTAGTCGTATTCCAGGCTTTTCATGATCTCTTCCACAGTATCCCCTTCCAGGCTGCGGGAAAGGATCTTCTTGGTCATGTCCGCGCCGCCAACTATGGAGTTCTGGCCGCTATTGAAGGAAACGTTGAACTCCCGGAGCACTTGTTCCACCGTTTCCTGATCCACGGTTTCCAGGTCGCTCATGGCCCGGCTGACCTTGACGATTTCGCTGTGCTCCATCTCCCGGAATATCTCCCTGACATACTCGTCCCCGAGCGCCAGCAGAAGAATGGCTGTCTTTTGCACCCCGCTTAACTGTTCAGCCAATTATCGCCTCACCTCCTCTCGCATCCACTGCTTGATGATATTCATGGCCTCATCCCGGTTTTTGTCGATGATCTCTCCGGCCTTGGCCTTGAGATCCTCGTATCCCTTCTTGGCCTCTCTGGCTGCGATCTCTTCTTCCGAAATCGCTCCGGTCAGGGCCTCACGGCCTTCGGTCTCCGGAAGGCTTCCGGGAGCCTCCTCCTCTTCCTCGCTGACTCTGGGCTTGATAATGGCCAGGATGATGGGCCGGACCACCAGGAGAAGGAAGAGAAGAATGATCACCGCGTTGAGCAAGGGCTTCCAGAAGTTCTGCGCATAGTCAAGCGCCGACTGCCACCAGGAAGGCTCCGGCACGGTCTCGGGCCTGCCGAAGGCCATGGAGGTCACTTCTATGCTGTCCCCGCGCTGGGGATCAAATCCGATGGCTCGCTTGACGAGGTTTTGTATCTGCTCGATCTCCTCCTGCTTTCGGGGAACGAAAACCGCTTTACCGTCCTGGTTCGTCTTGTAGGTGCCATCCACGAGCACTGCGGCGCTCAGCTGCTTGATCCCGCCCTGAGGCAGGACAATGTCATGCTCCTCTTTATTGATCTCATAGTTCACAGTTTGCCGGCTTCGGGACGAGTCCCGGGTCGTTCCTGTCCCCTGGTCCTGCTGCCCTTGGTATTGCGGCCCAGGGGTTCCGGACTCGACATTGGCCCGGCCGCTGGAGCTCTCCCGGGTTTTCTGTTCGCTGCGGACAACGCTGCTGTCCGGATCGAACAGCTCCTTATGAATGGTTTTCTGGCTCAAATCGAGATCGAGGTTTACCTGGGCCATCACCTTGCCGGGACCGACAACCGGGATCAGGAGCTGCTTGATGCGCTGCACCAGTCTTCTCTCCAGCTCCACCTTGTACTCCAGCTGCTTGTCGCTGAGCCCGTTGAGCCCACCTTCCTGGCTCGGCTCGTAGAGGAGATTGCCGCTCGTATCGGTCACGGTGATGTTCTGCTTGCTCAGCCCTTCCACAGCCGAGGCGACGAGATTCACAATGCTTTTGACCTGCTTCTGGTCCATCTCCCGGCTCTTTTTCAGATTGAGGAGCACCGAGGCGGAGGCGGGGTTTTGCTCTTCGATGAACAGGGATTTTTCCGGAAGCACGAGATGCACCCGGGCCGACTGGACTATGGGCGCCGCGGAGATGGTTCTGGCCAGCTCCCCCTGCAGGGCCCGCTGATAGTTCACCTGCTGCACAAAATCGGTCTGGCCTATCTGATTCTCACTGAAGATTTCCAGACCCACGCCACCGCCCTGGAGGACGTTCTGTCCTGCCAGCTGGAGCCGGAGATCGTGGACCTTTCCCTTGGGCACCTTGATGGTGGACCCGCTGTTGGCCAGCTTGTAGGGAATATTTTGCTGCTTAAAATAATCCACCACCGCAGAGGCGTCCTTCTGGGCCAGATCGGAGTAGAGCACCCCGTACTCGGTCTGATTCATCCAAAATATAAGCAGCACAAAGACCAGCAGCAGGGTCACGAGCGCTCCGCCGACGAGGATCCGCTGGGCCAGGCTCGTCCTGCCCCACATTTCCCGCAGGCGCTGCCACCAATTCTCCCAAAACCTGGGCATTCAATTACTCCTCATACCGGGCTGTGGCCTGAGAGCGAAGCTGCTCTTGTTGGCAAGCTGCCTTATGAGCCGCGAATCTGCTCCCGGGAAAAAAATCGGAACTCCAGGCTTCCGGGCCGGAAGGCTGCGCTGCTAGCAAGCCTGCAGCCAGCAGCGGCCGTTTGAAGAAACCCTACATCGGCATGTTCATCAGCTTTTTGTAGGCCTCCAGCACCTTGTTGCGCACCGCAGTGGTCATTTCCATAGCCACCCCGGCTTTTTGCAGCGTAACCATAAGCTCTTGCACGTTCTGATTCTTGCCGGCAGCGAACTCTTGAATCATCTGGGACTTCTCGGTCTGGAGCTCATTGACCTTGGCCAGGGATTCCTTGACGGTGGAGGCGAATGATTGCTCCGCGCTTTGCGTGCTGGAAGGGCTTGAGTCCGGTTGCTCTTGCTGTTGGGCCCGCATCTGCTGTACGGCCTGGCTGTATGCTTCCTGGGCGATCCGTGGAATGGCCATGGCTCAACTCCCTATCTGGCAATCTGGAGGGCTTGGTTCATCATTCCCTTCACCGTGCTCACCGAGGACAGGTTGGCCTCGTAGGAACGAAGCGCCGTCAGCATATTGGCCATCTCCTCGACTACGTTGATATCCGGATAACTCACGTAGCCTTCCTCATCCGCATCCGGATGCTGCGGATCATGGACTCGCTTGAACGGCCGCTCGTCCGAGTCGATGCGGGCTACCTTGACCCCCTTCACATCCTGTTCCAGCTCGGAGAGCATGACCGCATCAAAAGGCCTTTTAACCGGTGCTGAACGAAGCACCACCTGCTTGCGCTCGTAAGGCCCTCCTTCCGTAGTGCGGGTGGTCTGAACGTTGGCCAGATTCATGGAGATTACGTTCATTTGCGTCCGTTGGGCGCTCAGACCGGAAGCGGCTATATCCATGGCCGACATGAAGTCCATACCTACCTCCCTGCTTTAGCGATGGTGTCGGAAAGTCCGGAAAAGCTCTTTTGCAAGACCTTGGCCAGCACCTTGTATCGCATGGCGTTCTTGGATTGAATAGCCATCTCCTTATCGAGATCCACGCTGTCCTCGCCTTCCACGACCCGGATCTCGAGCTCTTTTTCCAAGCGCCCGGCCGTGGATTGCGCATCAAAGCTTGCCGGTAGGTGCTCCTGGTCCGTTTTGCTCATGGGCCCCGCCGCATCGAGCTCGAGCGCTTGCTGCAGGCTCTCCTCGAAACGGAAGCGCCGGGCCTTGTAATGCGGATTCTCGATGTTGGCCAGGTTGCCGGCGACAACATTTTGACGTTTGGCTTGTAGATCCATGACCCGGGATACCAGATGGATATGTTCGGAAAACAGGGTTTTCATGACAGCATCCTTTCCTCTGAGGCGAGAATTGTTGGCGATAGCAAGCAATAGCCTTGAAAGAATTGCAAAACATGTTCCAGACATAGAAAGGAAATCCCTGCCCTCCCTTGTCAAAAAGCCGAATATTTGCCAAACTATTAAAAGGACCTAGGAACGCAGTACTCACATCAGGAGCTGGAGATGCAATTTCTGCCTATCAAGCGGGCGCTGCTGAGTGTTACGGACAAATCAGGCCTTATTGAGCTAGCCCGGACATTGCGGGAAGGGGGAGTGGAGATCGTCTCCACCGGAGGAACCATGCGGCAGCTGACCCAGGCGGGTGTCGAGGTGGTCTCCGTGAGCGAGGTGACCGGGTTTCCCGAAATCCTGGGAGGACGGGTCAAGACCCTGCATCCGCGGATTCACGCGGGAGTTCTGGCTGACAAAGACAGTCCCGAGCATCTGCGGACCCTTGATGAGCACGGGATTGCCCCTATGGATCTCATCTGCGTCAATCTGTATGACTTTGCCGGCGCGCTAGCCAAAAATCTTTCCCCCAGCCAGCTGGTTGAGGAGATAGATATCGGCGGGCCGACGCTCCTTCGGGCCGGGTCCAAAAACTACCATAGCGTCGCGGTTATCCCTTCCCCGGAACACTACCCTCGGCTGGTACAGGAGCTGGAAACCCAGGACTTTTGTCTAAGCCTGGATTTTCGCCGCGAAATGGCTGCTGCTGCCTTCAGCATGGTCTCTCGCTACGACGCCCTGATTGCGCAGTCCCTGAGCCCCGAAGGCGAGGCAACGTAAAAACAAAAAGAGCTCTCAGGGTCTCTGTTTGCCGGGGAGCTGCACCGCAAGCCATGGTAAGCAATAGCCAGGAGGTGTTTTTATAGCCAGCAAAATCTGGGGCAACATAAGCGGACTCAAGCCAAGTCAGATCAAAGCCGTCAACCGGCTATACCGCCGCCGTTTTCCGGGTCTCGGCGGCTTCAGCAAGGAGCAGGCCTGGGAGCTTGGCCAGCTGAGCGCCGAACTGGGGCGTCAGCTGGCCGTTTTGATCACTCGCCAAGGCCATCCCTCCATGGTTATCGTCGGTGATCCGGACAGAATCGTTATCCCCGAGCTGGGCCGGATCCGCCAAAAATCCGGCCGATTGCGCGGCCTGCGCCTTTTGCATACCCACCTGGGCAAGAGCGGACTTACCCAGGAAGACCTCATGGATCTTGTCTTTCTGCGCCTGGATTCCATAGGGGTCCTGACCGCGGAAGCGGCCGGCAACCCCCTGTTTTTCCAGTGGGCCCACCTTCTCCCGCCCAACCAGCAAAGCCGCCTGTACCACATTTCCGAAAAAACTCCCTGGGACCAGGTGGACGTGGACTTTAACGCCCAGATAGAGGCTCTGGAAACGGAGCTCATACGCCATCTGCAAGGCAGCCGGGTCTCTGAGGATTCAGAAAAGGCTCTGCTCATCGGTGTGGGCACCGAACCCAAGCACATCCAATCCCGATCCCTGGAAGAGCTGGGGGAGCTGGCCTCCACTGCCGGGCTCGAGGTGACGGACACCCTGGTGCAGCGAGTGAGCAAGATTCATCCCCATCATATCCTCGGCAAGGGCAAGCTGGCTGAGCTCGAGGTCCTCGCGCTGCAAACCGGAGCCACGGCTCTTATTTTCGATCGCGAGCTCTCACCGGCGCAGATGCGGAACCTGGCTCACATTACGGAGCGCAAGATCGTGGACCGCACTCAGGTCATCCTGGACATCTTTTCCCAGCATGCCACCAGCAAAGCTGGGAAGATGCAGGTGGAAATGGCCCAGCTGGATTACACCCTGCCGCGCCTGGTGGGAAAGAACCGGGCTTTAAGCCGCCTTGCCGGAGGCATCGGAGGGAGAGGTCCCGGGGAGACCAAGCTGGAGCTGGACCGGCGCAAGATCAAAGACCGACGCACCAAAATCAACAAGGAGCTTTCCAAGATCCGCAAGCATCGTGAGTTCACCCGGCTCCGCCGCAGCCACGCCGGGCTGCCCATTGTCGCCTTGGTGGGCTACACCAATGCCGGGAAATCGACCCTGCTCAACACCCTGACCCACAGCTCGGTTCATACGGCCGACAAGCTGTTCGCCACTCTCGACCCCACCAGCCGAAGGCTGCGCTTCCCTGAAGACCGAGAGATCATCCTCACCGATACCGTGGGTTTCATCCGCTACCTTCCGGACAACCTCAAGGAGGCCTTTCTAGCCACTCTGGAGGAGCTGCACGCAGCCGACATACTGGTACAGGTGGCTGATGCCAGCCACCCGGAGGTGGAAACCCAGATCCAGGCTGTACAAGGCATTCTGGAAGAAATGGGACTGCAACGGATCCCGCGCCTCCTGGCCCTGAATAAGTGGGATCTCGTTCCATCCTCTCAACGGCCCGTTCTCAGAAACCGTTATCCCACCGGAATCTGTGTCTCCGCCACCAGACGGGACACTCTGGAGCCGCTGATTGACGCTGTGGTACAAAAGCTTCCCGCCTCCTACGACTTTCGGGTCAGCTCCGAGGATATGAACGATCCCTGTCTCTTAGACTGATCTTCCTGTGGCTGGAAGGAATGGTATTAAAATTGCTTTAACAACTCTGCCTCAGATCGGGAAAAACATCTCAGCCTCAGCCCGAGCCCATTTTCAGGGAATAGGGCTTTCCCCGCCCTGGAGAGCCTCTGCTTATGGATCCCAATTGGTTCACTTCGAAATTTGTCACCTCAGGACAGTTTTTGCAAAGGAAGAAGGCTCAAAAAAGCCGAAAACAAGCCGTTTTTACCAATGGATGCTTTGATTTGCTCCATCCAGGCCACGTAGACTTCCTTTGGCGGGCCCGCTCCTTGGGTCAGGAGCTCATCATAGGGCTCAATGACGACGATTCCGTAAGAAGGCTCAAAGGGCCGCAACGCCCCATAAACAGTGTCCGTGACCGGGCCTATGTGCTCTGCGCCCTGCAATGCACCGACTTTGTCATCCCTTTCAGCCAGGATACGCCCCTGGAGCTCATCACGGCCCTCCGCCCGGACATACTGGTCAAGGGCGGAGACTGGGCGGTGCAGGACATTGTAGGGAGGAGCGAGGTAGAAGCCTGCGGCGGTTCGGTCCACAGCTTGCATTTGCTCGCTGGTTACTCCACATCGCAGCTCATAGAGCGCATTAAACATGCCGTCTGAAGGAAATTCAGACCCAAGAGAGCGGAGAGCAGCCCATGGCCGATATCAAGCGAATACTCTGTTCAGTTGATTTTGCGGAGTTCAGTCCGCAGATAGCCGATTACGCCAAAACCCTGGCCCAAGCCTTCGGCAGCGAGGTCCATGTGGTCTATGTGGCGCCTACCCTGGCCCAATATGTGGGCTTCCAGGTAGCGCCCAGCTCCATTGAAAACTTTGTTGGCGAAATCATTTCCGGGGCCGAAGCCACCATGGCCAAGTTCATGGAGGAAAACTTTTCAGGCGTCCAGTCCCAAAGCCATGTTCTGACCGGATACGCAGCTGAAGAAATCCTCAGCTATGCCGAAAGGGAACATATCGACCTTATTGTCATGGGCACGCACGGGCGCAAAGGCATTGATCGCATCCTTTTCGGATCGGTGGCCGAGAAGGTGGTCAAAAGCGCCAATGCACCGGTACTCACCTTGCGGCCGAAATCGGTGACCTCGCTCACCTAGGCAACACTCAACGACAAGAACACCCTCTCGAGCCTGTTATGAAACTTTTCCGGGGAAATAGAAAGACAGCCTGTGGCCTGGACCTGGGACATCGCTGGGCCAAGCTGGTCCGCTTAAAGCCGGCCCGCAAAAAGGCCGCCTTGGATCGAATGGCCCGCATGCCGTGGCGGCGCGACGATTGGGATCAGAAAGACCAAGCTGCGGCCAAGATCAAGTCCCTGTGGAAGAATACCGAGCTGCAAAACAAGACGGTCATCACCTCCTTGGCCGGACACGCCGTGATCATCAAACGGATGGACTTGCCCGCCTCGGAAACGAAGAACCTCGAGGAAACCATCTACAAGCAGGCCAAGCAATACATCCCTTTCGATGTGAACGATGTCTACCTGGATTTTCAGATCCTTGGACCCGGAAGGGAAGCCGACAGCAAGAACGTGGTCCTGGTGGCCAGTAAGCAGAAAATGGTTCAGGACCTTCAGGACATATTCCAGAAGTCCGATCTCGGAATCCAGGTTGTGGATGTGGACGGCTTTGCGCTCAGCAACTGCTTTGAGTTCAATTATCCGGAAATGGTTCCCGAATCTTCATATATCCTGGACATCGGCGGCGGGCACAGCATCTTTTGCGTCTATTCCCAAAACAAGCCCCTGTTCATCCGAGATATCGGCTTCGGCGGCGATCAGCTCACGGAGCGCATTTCCGAAACCCTGCAAATGAACACTGCTGAAGCGGAGAAGACCAAGCTCAGCGGATTGAAGAGCCTGGAAAGCCAGGCCAAAAAGAAGGTTCAGTCCGAGCTGGAAAACATCCTTATTTCCTGGGCCGATGAGATTCAACGCTTGATCAATCTCTATCAGAACTCCCAACAGGAGGACGCCCCTGCAGCCAAGCGGCTCTACTTGGCGGGAGGCGGCAGCCTTACGTCCGGACTGGCCGATATTCTGTCCGAAGAGCTCGATCTGGAGGTGAGCTATCTCAATCCCTGGCGCAACGTTTCCTGCGACGAGTATGCTTTTGACACCTCCTATCTCCAGTCCGCCGGCCCCCAGTTCGCCGTAGCCGTGGGGCTGGCCCTGCGTACGGTCCAGTAATCAGCACCCGGCAAGACAACCCGGTGCGGAGTGACATCATGCTGCGTATCAATCTCCTTCCCTCACAAAAAAGGGCCAAGGTGGCCGACATCCACAAGGAAGTCGTTCTCTACTTCCTGGTGGTGGCCCTGGTGCTCCTGGGCATGTTTTTCACCCAGAACTGGCTGCAACAGAAAGAGTCCCGTCTGACTGAAATCAAGCAGAAGAAGACGGCCCAGAAGAATGCCCTGCTCAAGAAGATCGGACGTATCAACAAAATGGAAAAGCAGCTGGCCGAGGTGAAGAACAAGATCGAAATCATCAAAAAGATCCGGGGCGAACAGAATCTCCCGGTGCGTCGGCTAAACGAAATGGTCAGCCTGCTGCCCGAAGACAAGCTGTGGTACAAATCCATTCAGATGAATGCCAAAGGCAGGATCAGCCTCAACGGCGTCGCCTTGGACAACCAGGCCTTTGCCAGATATGTCCAGAGCTTGCGAGGTTCTTCATATATTCAAAACGTCTTTCTCGGGCAGACCTCAAGGCAAAAGATACACGGACTTGAACTCGTGTCCTTCAAGTGTTCCCTACAAACCAGCGATCAGCCCTGAGGGGCTGCTCATCAAGCAAGAGCCATGAAAATAGAAACCTTGTTCAATAAGCTCGACACCCTGTCCCCGGCCAAGAAGATTCTTATCCTGGTGGCAACGGTGATCCTGCTCCTTGGAGCTTACTGGTACTTCTTCTTCCAGCCGAGCCATGCCAGGATTCAAGGCCTGGAAAAGGACATCTCCCAACTGGAGCAAACCGTGGCCCGTTTCCAGGCCAAGGTAGCCAGGCTGCCGAAGCTGGAGAAGAAGCTGGAGTCCCGTAAACAGGAGTTGATCTACGCCAGAACCCTCCTGCCGGACTCCACGCATGCGGTGGAGAATCTGCTGTCCCAAATCGAAAAGCTGGGCAAGGATGTAGGAGTGGATTTCGTTCTCTTCTCCCCGGGCAGTGAAAAGATGCACGAGTTCTATGCCACTCGCTCCGTAAACCTGCGCCTGCAGGGCCCTTTTCACAACCTCATGCGCTTTTTCAGCCGCATATCGCGCCTGCAGCGATTGGTTACCCTGGAGAGCCTCAACCTGCAGCCCGCTTCCGCGAAAAACAACGATACCATCATCCTGTCCGCCAACAGCCGAATTTCCATCTATAGAGCCCTGACCGAGAAAGAGCTTGAGGCCAAGAAGAAAAAGAAGAAATCTTAGTCGGAGTTTACGCCCGTGCTTGTCATCAATGTCCATCACCGCCCTGTATGCCGCAACTGTGCCGCGATCTGGATAGCGCTCTGGGCAGCCCTGGCCCTGCTGGCCCTATCTGGTACGCATTACCCGGCTGATGCCGGACAAAGCCCCTCTGCAGCGGGCCAAAACGCTTCGCAAAAGGAACTCCCCAAGTGGATCAACCCAGCGCCGTTTCACTACACGGCCAAGGACAAATCCGACCCTTTCCGCCCCTTTATTGAGCCGAAACAGGCCAAATCAAGCTCCCAGGAGAACGAGAAGCCCGATAGGCCGCTTACGCCCCTGGAGAAGGTTCAGCCGACCCAGCTCTCGCTGGTGGGCATCCTGGACGGAGTCCAGACCACAAATGCTATGGCCTTGGTGGAGCTCCCCAACGGCAAAGGCTATATTCTGCAGCTGGGAACCCGAATCGGACGCAACAACGGCAGAGTATCCGCCATCTCCTCCCAATCGGTGACCATCAAGGAAGAAGTACGAACAATACTGGGAGAAAAGAAGACCAACGAGGTTGTGCTCAAGCTCCCCAAAGCATCAGGAGAGAAAGATGAACGCCTCCGTCTCTCGGATATCCGGTAGGTTGTCACCAGCTCCTTGGATAACGCTCATCCTCCTCAGCTTGGCTCTTGCCGGTTGCACTGCAGCGAGGTCAACCTCCTCCAGCCAGGTGGAGCCGGAGGCCTCAACGGCAAAGCAAGAAACGTTGTCCGAGTCGCCCTCCGGTTCTGCCGCCAATGCGACCGAGCGCTCCTACCTGGATATCAGCAGCCAAAACGGCAGAACGAGCCTGCTCATCTATCTGCCGGCAGATACAGAGGTCGATCCCCAATACTCCTCCGCCCGTTTGCAGCTCGACTTCAACCCGGCTGTTCCTCCATTTGAGCCCGTCTCAACCGCTGCGCACCCTCTCATCAAGAAGCTGACACCCAAGGTCGGCTCTGATTCGGACAACGTGGAGAGCTTGGAATTGAACCTGGCCAGGGACACGCAGTTCCTTCTTTCCAGGCAATCCTCCCGAGAGGTCAAGGTGGCCCTGATACCCAAGCCGTCTTCAGAAAAGCCTGAGGAGGAAAAGGGCAAAACCTTCCCTGCACAGGAGCTCAAGAGCGTCGATTTCACACAGGACAGCTCCGGGAAGCTGCATATTCTCCTGCAAGCAGATGAGCAGCCGGAGTATGAGCTGGTCCCCAGCCAGGACGAGACACTGCGGGTTTCCTTTCCCAACCTGGCCGTTCCCTCCAGCCTGCGCAAGATCTATAGGCTGCATAAGTTCAAAACGCCCCTGCAGTCTGCCCTGCTGAAACAGGAAGAAAAAGGGGGGCAGCTCATCGTCTCCATGGAGCAGAGAGTCCCGGTGAACATTGCCAGGCAGAAGAACAGCCTCAAGCTTTCCTTTACTCCGGAGTCAAGGTCAAAGCCCGCGGCCACATCTTCCAAGCCCAGTTCGGCCAAGGCTTCAAAGCCTGAAAAGGCGGGCGGGAACGCATCCAGCGCTTCAAAGAGCATCACCGGCCCTGGAGGCAAGGAAGAGCTGTCCAGCCGCACCTTGTTTCCCGGAATGCAGGAGGATTACAGCGGGCGCAAGATCTCCATTGACCTCCAGGATGCAGAGGTGGAGCATGTGCTGCGCCTTGTTTCCGAAGTGGGGGGGTTCAACCTGGTCCTGGATCAGGAGGTCAGCGGCAGGATATCCCTCAAGCTGGACAAGGTTCCCTGGGATCAGGCCCTGGACTTGGTTCTGCTGCAAAAAGACCTGGGGATGGTCAAGCAGGGAAAGATTGTTCGCATCGCTCCCATCGGCAAGCTGCAGAATGAGCAGCAGCGCATCATCGAAGCCCGTAAGGCGGCGCTGGAGGCGGAGCAGAGCAAACAGGACCTTGCGCCTCTGGCAACGGAATACATCCAGATCAATTATTCCACCGCAGCCCAGCTTGAGCCGCAGGTAAGCAAGTTCCTTTCCGACAGAGGCCAAATTTCCCACGATGCCCGTACCAATCAGCTCATTGTCTCCGATACCCAAAAGCAGATCGACAAAGTGAAAAGCGTGGTCCGCAAGCTGGACCGGCCGGAACGCCAGGTGCTCATCGAGGCGAGGCTGGTCTATGCCACGGACTCCTTTCAGCGGAGCATGGGGCTGAAATGGGGAGGTGGGTATCGCCACACAGATGAGGATTCAGACCGGGGAATATTCGGCACAATGAGCGGGTCTCAGTCACCGAACGCAGTGGATCCGAGCGGTTTCGCTGTCAATCTGCCTGTGGATGGCGCATCTACATTAGGGCTGGGAGGATTTATCTCCAAAATCACCGGCACCGACCTTTTCACCCTCGATGCGCAACTGGACATCGGGGAAAGTCAAGGGCAGGTCAAAACCATATCCTCCCCCCGGGTGGTGACCCTGAACAACCAGCGGGCGGAGATGGTACAGGGTACCATGATCGCTACCAAAGCCGAATCGGAAAGCGGGGGCACCACTACGGAATACACTGAAGCCACCCTCAAGCTGTCGGTTCAGCCCCAAATCACCCCGGATGACAAGCTTATCCTCGATTTGGATATCTCGGATGACAGCCCGGCTCCCGGAGGCGGCGAGGATATAGAGACCAGAAGCACCCGCACCAAGCTCATCGTCCAGGACGGGGAAACCATCGTCATCGGGGGGGTGCAGCAGGTCACGGAGACCACGGACCAAAGCCGTGTTCCAGGAATGTCCAATATCCCCTTGTTCGGCTGGCTCTTCAAAAATCGATCCCGGACTCAGGAAAAACGGGAGCTCCTTATTTTCATCCGGCCCAAAATCATTTAAAACTCAGCTTTGCCACCGGCAAATCTGAGTTAATGGAAGTTCATTGAAGAAAAATAATATTGATACTTTCCAACATGTTGATTAGACGACACAGTAGCCGGGGTTGACCCGGCACTCAGTTTTGAATTAGACATCTCGGGGTTTCCATAGAACCATACAACGGGTTTATCGCATAAGCTACAGCTATTCATACCGAAACTGAGTGCCGGGAACTCCCGTCTTGAGCAATAGCTCTCCCTTGTCGAACCGGGCCACAGGGCACTCTTGTGCGACCTTCCGGTAGGTTCACAGGTCTTCTAAGAAAAACGAGAGCGGAAGCGCCTAAGCGCAAGAGAGACCTTGTGACCGGTTCGCAAATTGGCCATATCTCGTTTTATTATTCCAACGCACAAGGGATTGCCCCTATGCGCCCTGAAATAGAGGGATTCGAAACCTACTCGCCCGGGCTGTCCACCGAGGAGATCAAAGAGCGCTATGGCCTGAGCCAGGTTATCAAGCTGGCCAGCAACGAGAACCCCCTGGGCGCCTCTCCGCTGGTGCAGGAGACCATAGTGGGTCTGGCCGGGCACGTTTTCCGCTATCCCCGGCAGGGCTCGCCGGATTTGACCCGGGAGCTGGCCCGTCATCTCGGGGTTCCGGAATCCAGCCTGGTACTGGGAAACGGTTCGGACGAGATCATCGATCTTCTGCTTCGTGTCCTGGGTCGACCCGGAGTGGACAACGTAGTGGTTTTCGATCCGAGCTTCAGCATCTACCGCCTCCAGGCCCGACTCTGCGGGCTGGAGGTCCGCTACGTGCCGCTGAACGATGATTTCAGCTTCCCCTGGAACGAGATGCGAAAACAGGTCGACGCCAACACGCGTCTGATTTTCGTGACCAACCCGGACAATCCTTCCGGTTACGCAGTCCCGGCCGAGGAGATCGTCCGCTTTGCCGACTCACTGCCCGAGTCCGTTTTTCTGGCTATCGATGAGGCCTACATCGATTTCGCAGACGATCCGGAGAAGCTCTCCCCCGGTGCTGCTGCGGCCCAAAGCCAGAAGTTGGGCCTGCTGCGGACCTTTTCCAAAATGTATGCCCTGGCCGGCCTGAGGCTTGGGTTTGGCATTCTGCCGCCCCGGATCGCCGAAGCCCTTCGCCGGATCAAGCTGCCCTTCAGCGTCAACCTGATTGCCGAGCGGGCTGGCGTAGCCGCGCTCCGGGACGAGGAGTTCCTCCGGCTCACCCGGGAGGCCGTGCTTCAGGGCGTGAAGCGGTTGCCGTTTATTTCGGTGGTGCTTTACGAGGAAAAGGACGGCCGCCACGTGTATCTGCCGCTGGAGCCTCAGGACCC
>CAZQPF010000012.1:0-16356 GCA_964595165.1 uncultured Desulfohalobiaceae bacterium | reverse complement strand
GAGGCCGTGCTGCAGGGCAGAGCCTATCTTTCCCGGGAGCTCAAAAGGTGCGGCTGCCAGGTCTATCCCTCTCAGGCGAACTTTCTCCTCGTCCGACCGCCGCAGCCGGCTCAAGAGGTCCATGAAGCCCTCCTTTCCAAAGGGCTGATAGTGCGGCCCCTGAAGAGCTACGGCCTTCCGGACCATCTGCGTATAACCATCGGGCGCGAGGACGAGAACGCCTCCTTGGTGCAGTGCCTGGCAGAGATCCTGGCCTGAAGCTCCACTCTCCTGGGACGCCCCCGGGCGGTCCGAAACACACAAGCATATAAGCTCAGCCGGAGTCAAAGCTGACATGAGCCAGGAACAGCAGCAGAAGCGCCTCATCACCATCGACGGTCCGGCCGGTTCAGGCAAGAGCACCCTGGCCCGGGGGCTTTCGCGCGAGCTTGAGATCTCCTACCTTGATACCGGTGCCATGTTCCGCGCCGTTGCGCTGCTCCTCGGCTACAAGGCCTGGGAATGGCCGGAGGAAAAGATCAGCCAGGCCCTGGGCCCGGTTCGCTTTACCCTGTCCGGAAGCGGGGAGCGGACGGAGCTCATAATGAACGATCAACCGCTGCGGGAATCGATTCGAAACGAGCGCATCGGGCTGTGGGCCTCGAACATGGCCAAGCTGCCCGTTGTCCGGGCCAGGCTCAAAGAGCACCAGCGGGCGATTGGTGAGCAGGTTTCCCTGGTAGCGGAAGGCCGGGATATGGGAACGGTGGTCTTTCCCGAGGCCGGGCACAAGTTCTTTCTCCGAGCCTCGGCCGCGGAGCGGGCCAGACGTCGCTGGCTCCAGCTCCTTGAGGCCGGTGAAGCAGCCGAACTGGAAACCATCCACCGGGAGATCGAAAACAGGGACCGCCAGGACGAATCCAGAGAGGAAGCCCCTTTGCGGCCGGCTCAGGATGCGCTGTGCATCGATACGAGCCTGCTGTCCCCGGAAGAGGTACTGCAGCGCATGCTAGAGCACATCCAAGCCCATCCCGTCTGAATCCTGCGGCACAACCCTGCCGATATGGGCCGCCAGATCCCCTTGCTCCTTAAGGAGCTCTGTAGCCCGGCCCAGCTTATCCTCAGGAACGGCGAGAAGGAGCCCCCCAGAGGTCTGGGCATCGAAGATGAGATCCAGTAGAGTCGGATCCACCTGTCCGGCTACCCGCACCAGGGACTGGCAGTAGTGCTTGTTGGCGTAGCTTCCCTCTGGAATGAGCCCCATTTGGGCCAGTTCCAAGGCACTTTCCAGAACCGGAATGGAGCTGCTCCAAATCTCCAATCGCACCCGGCTGGCTCTGGCCATTTCCAAGGCGTGGCCCCCAAGGCCGAAGCCGGTTATGTCGGTGGCCCCGGAAATTCCCAATTGCCGGATGACCCTGGCTCCGAACATGTTGAGCCTTGCGGCCCAGGCTAACAACTCCTGCTCCATCTTTTCTGACCCGGACCACTGAGCCTTGACTGCGGTGGCCAAAATCCCGGTACCCAAAGGCTTGGTGAGCAGCAGCTGCTCCCCGGCCACGGCTCCCCGGTTCAACGCCATCTTATCCGCATCCACCACGCCGGTCACGGAAAGGCCGTACTTGATCTCCTCATCCTCCACGCTGTGCCCTCCGGCCATGATGGCCCCGGCCTCCCTGATCTTGTCCAGTCCACCCCTAAGAATGTCCTTGAGCACCTGCAAGGACATGGTCTTGCTCGGAAAGCAGACAATATTCATCACCGAGTAGGGCTCCGCACCCATGGCATAGATGTCGGACAGGGAATTAGCCGCGGCAATCTGACCAAAGCTATAGGGATCATTTACGATCGGGGTAAAGAAATCAAGGGACTGAACCAGGGATTTATGCTGTGGAAAAGTCAGCACGGCAGCATCCTCGCCTCCCTCCGGAGAGGCCAGCACCCTGGGATCCTCTTCATAGACGAACTCGGACAGTATCTCCTCCAGAGCCCCTGGAGAAAGCTTGGCCGCTCAGCCCGAGGCCTTGACGGATTGCACCAATTGCTTCGAGGGCATTACTCTTTCTCTCCTCGTGCCGTTTGTTTGTTTGCCTGGAACCGCTGCGTATGCTGCTTTAAAAATGTGGCGAAGCGTTCAGTTGCAGGATATAAGGTACGGTGTCTATGCCGGAGGATGGAGAATGCCCGCTGAAATCCGTCTCCAGGGGGATTTGCGATCTTGAGCTCGGGCCTGCCTTGAAGCTCTCTTGCAGCCAGAAAAGAGGTCAGGCTGACCCCCAGCCCGGATTGGACGCAACGCAGTACGGCCTCCGTGCTGTGCACAACCGCTGCGATGGAAAGATCCTGCAAGCTAAGCCCCATTCCCTTGAGACCCGCCTCCATAGCCGCCCTGGTGCCCGAACCGCGTTCGCGGATAATCCAGGGCCTCGTCCGCAGCGTTTCCTGGTATGCGCTTTCCCCGGAGTCGGGAAAGTAGCCGACCTGACCCACAATAACCAAATGGTCGGACATCAGGAACTCGCAGCTCAGATCCGGATGGCTTGCCTCGGCGCCGGTAACGCCCAGATCCAGCTGGCCGTGGGCAACCTTTTCCTGTATATTCCTTGAATCGTCGATTTCAAGATTGATATCCACCTCGGGATACATCCTTTTGAACCGGCCGAGTGCTTCCGGCAGGAGATAATGGCCGGGAATGGTGCTCCCGCCGAGGCTCAGCTCACCGGCAACCCGCTGCTGCAGAAGCGATATCTCGCTCCAGGCCCGTTTGAGCTTATCGCTCACCTCCCTGGCGTGTCCATAGAGGATCTTCCCTGCTTGTGTGGGCAGAATGCTGCGCCCGATCCGATCAAAAAGCGGAGAGCCCAGCTCGGACTCCAGTGCGGCAATGTGCGAGCTGACCGTCGGCTGGGACAAATAGAGCTCTGAGGCGGCCCTGGAAAAGCTGCGCAGCTCAAATACCCGGCAGAAGGTCTGGAGTCGCGATATATCCATAATTGTAATAAGTAGCATTTAAATTTCAAATAGACAAGACCAAAAAAAAGCAGGCCGCAACCTGCTTATACAGAGTGGATATCTCCCATCCCGTATTTATTCTATTCCCTGGAGGGAGGCTTGGCGGTAAACTCAACCTTGGCCAGGGAGGCGGCATCGCCTCGCCGGGGCTGAGCCAGCTTGACCACCCTGGTGTAGCCGCCGCTGCGATCGCTGAACTGGGGAGCAATCTCGTCGAAAAGCTTCTTCACCAGGGAACGATTCTCCAGAATCCGATATGCCTTCCGTCTTGCATGGAGCGTATTCTCCAGCCCGTAGCGCACGAGCTTGTCGCTGAGGCGGGCCAGCTCTTTGGCTTTCACCTCGGTGGTCTGGATGCTTTCATGCTCCACCAGGGACTTGGCCATATTGCGAAACATGGCCTTGCGGTGCTCCCAGGTACGAGACAGCTTCTTTCCGGTCTTTCTATGCCTCATGGTCCTCTTTCCTTTGCAGCCAATTCTTATATTTCTCTTCAAAATTGTCCACCCGCATGCCGAGATCCAGGTTCATATCCCGGAGAACCTTGAGAATATCGTCCAAGGACTTGCGGCCGAAGTTCTTGGCCTTAAGCAGCTCGTTCTCCGTCTTTTGAACCAGCTCACCCACAAGGTGAATATTGGCTTTCTTCAAGCAGTTGCTCGCTCGAACCGGCAGCTCCAGCTCGTCGATGGACTTGAAAAGATTAGGGTCCAGCTCATCCGAAGTATTGACCGGCTCATTTTTTCTGGTTCGCTCCTCATCGAAGTTGACGAACACGCTGAGCTGGTCCTTGATGATCTTTGCACTGTAGGCAATGCTGTCCTCCGGAGTAACCGAGCCGTCGGTCCAGACCTCCAGGACCAGCTTATCATAGTTGGTCATCTGCCCAACTCTTGCCTGCTCCACGTTGTAGGCCACCTTTTTTATGGGGGAGAAGCTCGCGTCCAGCACAATAACCCCGATCTGATCGGAGAACTCGGTCTGTTGCTCAGCCGGCACATAGGATTTCCCCATACGCACGTCGAGCTCCATGCGCAGATCACGATCCTCGGACAGGGTGGCAATGTGCTGTTCCGGATTGAGAACCTTAACCTTCTGATTCTCCTGGATAGCAGCCGCAGTGATGGGTCCCCGCTCTTTGGCCAGCAGCTCCAGCTTCTGCGATTCGTCCGAGTCCATGGCCAAGCGGACCTGTTTCAGGTTGAGAACCACATCGGTGAGGTCTTCCTGGACGCCGGGAATAGAGCTGAACTCATGCTGCACGCCATCAATCTTTACCGCCACAATGGCCGCTCCTTGAAGCGAGGACAGAAGCACGCGGCGCAGGGCGTTTCCCAGGGTCGTGCCGAACCCGCGCTCCAGCGGCTCGCAGGTAAACTTCCCATATGTGCTGGTTGATTTGGGATCCTGGACCAGCTGCGAGGGCTTGACCAGATCGGTCCAGTTCCGGGTGTTAATCAACCTTTCATTCTGACTGACAATCATAAAGTCACCTGTCTATCGAAAATCAATATTGTGGACCGCTGTGCCTTTCGGTATCAAAAAGGCTATTTGGAGTAGAGCTCAACAATCAGGTGCTCGTTAATGGGGAAGGTGATGTCTTCGCGTTGCGGCAGCGCCTTAACTGTCCCCTTGAACTGCTCGTTATCCACCTCGAGCCAGCTGGGGCAGCCCCGCCGATCAAGCACTTCCTGCGCTTCCTGAATGGCACCGATCTTGCGGCTCTTTTCCGCAACCGAAACTACGTCTTCCGGCTTAAGCTGCTTGGAGGGGACATCGGTCTTTTGACCGTTGATCCGGAAATGGCCGTGCCGGACAAGCTGCCTGGCTTGCTCGCGAGAGTTGGCAAACCCAAGCCTGTAGACCACATTGTCCAGGCGCATTTCCAAAAGGCGCAGCAAATTAGTGCCGGTTACCCCCTTTTGGGCGTCGGCCAGGACAAAGTAACGGTGAAACTGATTCTCCATCAGGCCGTACATACGGCGGACTTTTTGCTTTTCGCGAAGCTGGATTTCATAGTCCGTGGATTTCTTCCGCCGTCTGCCGTGCTGTCCCGGTGGATAGGGGCGACGTTCGTAGGGGCACTTATCGGTATAGCAGCGATCGCCTTTCAGGTAGATCTTGGTTCCCTCGCGACGACACAATTTGCACTTTGGTCCGGTATATCGAGCCAAAACGTTCCCTCCTCAATCCAAAATTATACTCTGCGCCGTTTCGGTGGACGGCAGCCGTTGTGTGGTATGGGGGTAATGTCCCGGATGAAGGACACCTTGAACCCTTCATGATAGATAGCCCGCATGGCCGACTCGCGTCCGGAGCCGGGCCCCTTCACCAGAATGCCCACGCTGCGCATTCCATGCTCGTAGGCCTTTTTGGCGGCGCTTTGAGCCGCCACTTGGGCCGCGTAGGGGGTGCTCTTCTTGGAGCCTTTGAACCCGGACATTCCTGAGGTTGCCCAGCTCACCACATTTCCGTTGCTGTCGGTAAAGGTGATGATCGTGTTGTTGAACGTGGAACGTATGTGAGCAAGCCCGGTTGGTATATTCTTTTTAACTTTCTTCTTCGTGCTGCGTCTGCGTGCTTTGGCCATACTGGAAACCTCTTCACTAAGCGTTACTTCTTCTTCTTTCCAATCAAAGACCGACGGGGACCTTTTCTCGTTCTACTGTTGGTGCTGGTGCGCTGACCGCGAGCCGGAAGATGTCTTTTGTGTCTTTGTCCGCGGTAACAGCCGATTTCCATGAGCCGTTTGACATTGGCATTGACCTCGCGGCGCAGATCGCCTTCCACCTTGTAGTTTTGCTCCAGCTCTTTACGAATGAGGTTCACTTCGTCCGCATTGAGGTCGTCGGTCTTCTTGGTCCAGTCGATGCCGACCTTTTCCAAAACCTGGAGTGCGGTGGACTGACCTATGCCGTAAATATAGGTCATGGCTATGTCCAATCTCTTGTTCCGGGGCAGATCTACGCTTGCAATTCGAACCACGTTAGCACCCTCCAGCTAGCCTTGTCGTTGCTTGTGCCTCGGGTTTGCGCAGATGACGCGCAAAATACCCCTGCGGCGTATGATTTTGCATTTGGGACAGATTTTCTTAACCGACGGTCTCACTTTCATATGCCTTGACTCCTGAGTCGTTTTTATAGGCGGCCCTTCATTCTGCTTCGCTGCATAAGCCCTTCGTACTGATGGGTAATGAGATAGGACTGCACCTTGGACATGGTATCGATAGCCACTCCCACCACGATGAGCAAGGCAGTTCCGCCGAAGTAAAACGGCATGTGCAGCTGGTCAATGAGAATCATGGGAATGACGCATATGGCCGCCACATACAGGGCTCCCCAGAACGTAATGCGGGTGAGGACCTTGTCAATATACTGCTTGGTGTTCTTGCCGGGACGGATCCCGGGAATGAAGCCGCCCTGCTTTTTGAGGTTCTCAGCGATATCCTTGGGGTCAAAAATAATGGCCGTATAAAAGTAGCAGAAAAAGATGATGAGCCCGATATAGATCAAGGTATAGGGTAGCGATCCGGGACGCAAATAGGCAGAAATATCCTGCAGCCAGGTAACTTGAGAAAAGTTGGCAATGGTGGCCGGAAACATGAGAATGGAGGAGGCGAAAATGGGCGGAATAACCCCGGCGGTATTAATGCGTAATGGAAGATGGGTGCTTTGCCCCCCGTACATCTTCCGGCCCATCATTCGTTTGGCATACTGTATCGGAATCCGCCGCTGCGAGGTTTCCATAAAGCAGATAAAGGCCAGCACCCCGGCCATAAAGGCCACAATGATCAAGAGCACGAAAATGGTCAGCTCCCCGGTGCTCAGCAGACGGAAGGTCTTGGTCAGAGCGCCTGGAATCCTGGCTACGATACCGGAAAAGATGATCAATGATATCCCGTTGCCGATGCCACGGGCGGTAATTTGCTCCCCCAGCCACATGATAAACACCGTACCGGTGGTCAGGGTAATGACAGTGGTGAAGATAAAGGCCAGCCCGGGATCGGGTACCACCGCAGTCCCTGTGGGACTGGTCATCTTCTGCAGGCCGAAGGCAATGCCGGTGCCCTGCACAAAGGTGATGAGCACGGTGGCATACCTGGTATACTGCGTAATCTTCTTGCGTCCGGCTTCGCCTTCCTCCTTTTTCAGCCGTTCCAGCTCTGGGCTCACAACTACCAAAAGCTCCATGATAATGGCTGCAGAAATATAGGGCATAATGCCCAAGGCAAAAACAGAAAGCCGGCTCAGGCCTCCGCCGGAAAACATGTCAAACAGCCCGAACAAGGTATTCTGGGCGTTGGCAAAGAAGTCCGCAACAGCCTGGCCATTGATTCCGGGAACCGGAATATGCACCCCGAGACGATATACAACGAGCAGTCCCAAGGTGATGAGAATCTTATTGCGAAGCTCTTTGGAACCTGCGACGTTCTCGATTCCGGGGATCACTGATCACCCTCCAGCGCTTTAGCCTGTCCACCCACTGCCTCGATCTTTCGCCTGGCTTCCTTGCTGAACCTATGCGCCTCAATGGCAATCGGACGCGAGAGCTCCCCCCGGCCCAGAATCTTGATCGGGGCCCGGGTGGAGTTGAGCCGCATCAGATCGTCGAGGCTTACTTCGCTCTGCTCGGCAAAAGCGGTCTCGATGCGTTCCAGATTGATCACACTGTACCTCACCCGAAAAGGGTTCTTGAAGCCTCGCTTGGGTACTCGGCGAACCAAGGGCATTTGCCCGCCCTCGAACCAGATGGGCGTGCCCTGTCCGGCGCGGGCATTCTGGCCCTTGTTGCCACGCCCGGCTGTGCATCCCAGTCCGCTTCCGGCACCTCGCCCTTTTCTTTTGCGCTGCTTGCGCTCGGAAGCAAAGGCTTTGAGCTCGTGGAGTTTCATGATTGGATCACCTCGACCAAGTGCTTTACTTTATTGATCTTGCCTCGAATGGACGGATTATCAGGAAGCTCTTTGACTTGATCGATGCGTCTCAATCCGAGGGCTTTGAGATTCCTTCGCTGATTCGGGGTTCTTCCGTAGTAGCTACGTTTGAGCTTCACTTTCATATGTGGCTCCCGTTTATCTGGCCAGGTGAACTTCCTTCCCGCGCAGGCGGGACACCTCTTCTGCTGTACGAAGTGAGCTCAAGCCCTGCATGGTGGCCTTCAGGACATTGAGCGGGTTGTTGGTGCCCAGGGCCTTGCTGAGGACGTCCTCAACGCCGAGGGCCTCCATAACCGCCCGTACAGGGCCGCCGGCAATGATGCCCGTACCTTTGGATGCCGGCTTGAGAAGCACCTGGCCGGCGCCGTAGCGGCCGACTACCTCAAAGGGGATGGTGCCCTCGATAACCGGAATGCTGACCATAGATTTCTTGGCCTTTTCGGTAGCCTTGGAAATCGCATCCGGAACCTGGTTGGCCTTGCCGTGGCCGCACCCAACCTTGCCCTGACCGTCGCCTACAACGACCAAGGCGCTGAACTTAAAATTGCGTCCACCCTTGACCACTTTGGCTACGCGATTGAGATGGACAATCTTTTCAATCAAGCCGAGTTCGTTCGCTGCCATCATTCACCTCAACTAGAATTTGAGTCCGCCTTCTCTGGCTCCATCGGCCAAGGCCTTTATTCGTCCATGATACTTATAGCCGTTGCGATCAAAGACCACACTATCGATTTGCTTCTCCTGAGCCTTCTTGGCTACTGCGAGGCCGACTTCTTTGGCCGTATCCTGGGTCAAGCTCTTCTGCTCAGGCACGTTAAGCGTCGAGGATGCGGCCCTGGTCGTCCCGGAGGCGTCGTCCACGATCTGTGCGTAAATGTGCCTATTGGATCGAAAGACAACCAGCCTCGGCTTGTCAGGCGTACCGGAAATCTTCTTCCGAATCCTGAATTTCCGCTTTTTCCTGGCCTCATTGCGTGTCAGTTTCATAGCCGCCACCCCGGGTTATTTCTTGGCCGATTTTCCGGCTTTGCGAACGAGTTGTTCATTAATGTACTTGATTCCCTTGCCCTTGTATGGCTCCGGTGGACGGATGCGCCGTATGGTGGCTGCCACCTCGCCGACGCTTTCCTTGTCCGTGCCGGAAATGAACAGCCTGTTTCCCTCGGCTCGGGCGGATATGCCCTCCGGAAGGGTATACTCCTGAGCATGGGAGTACCCAACATTGAGGACCACCTTGTTTTGCTGGACTTGCACCCGATAGCCGACGCCCACCAGCTCCAGGCCCTTTTCAAAGCCTTGGCTGACGCCGACCACGGCATTATTGAGCAGGGTTCGCCTCAAGCCATGCTGCTCCTTGGCCACCTTGGAGTCATCAACCCTTTGCAGTACAACGGCGTTGTCCTCCAGGAAGTAGTTGATTTTCCGATGCTTGGCCACAGTTAGCTTCCCCTTGGCTCCGGAGACCTCGAAAAAGGAGCCTTTATCCGTGATCTCGACGTCTTGGGGAATTGGAACGGGCAGTTTTCCGATTCGGGACATAGGTTTCTCCCAACTACCAGATTTGACAGATGAGTTCGCCGCCGACTCGTTCCTGGACGGCCTTGTTGCCTTCAAGGATCCCCTTGGAGGTAGAGAGGATATTGATTCCCAAGCCGCTCTGAACATTGGGAACCTCCTGGATGCCCACATACTGCCGGCAACCGGGGCGGCTGACTCGCTTAAGCCCGGCTATGGCCGGGCGGCCGTGCACGTATTTCAGGCGAAGGTTCATTTCACGTTCTGTCTCTGCGTAGGAATCGATATAGCCTTCTTCCTGAAGGATGCCGGCTATGGCCAGCTTCATCTTGGACTTAGGGATTTGAACCGATTTATGCAAGGCCATATGCGCATTTCGTATGCGGGTCAGCATATCGGCTATGGGATCGTTCACTGGCATGACGCACTCCTTACACTTACCAGCTGGATTTTCTTACCCCGGGGAGCTCGCCTGCCAGGGCCATGTTGCGAAAACAAATGCGACAGATGCCGAATGTTCTGAGAAATGCCCTGGGGCGCCCGCATAGGGGGCATCGATTATGCTGTCGTACAGAAAACTTGGCTTTCTTTTGAGCCTTGGCCATCAACGCTTTGCGTGCCACACTCGCCTCCTTGTTACTTGACGAACGGCATTCCCAGATTTTTGAGCAGCGATTTGCCCTCTTTATCGGTATAGGCCGAAGTGACAATGGTCACATTGAGTCCTTTGACCCGATCCACTTTATCCTGATTGATGTCCGGAAAAATTGTGTGCTCCTTGATGCCGAGGGTAAAGTTGCCCCGGCCGTCGAAGCCCCGATCGGGCAAGCCTCGAAAATCACGGACCCTGGGAAGAGCAAAATTAACCAATTTATCAAAAAACTCCCACATACGCAATCGCCGCAAAGTGACCCGGCATCCCACCGGCATTCCCTGGCGCAGCTTAAAGGCTGCAATGGATCTTTTGGCTCGGGTAATAACAGCCTTTTGCCCGGCCAGTAGGCTAAGCTCCTTGGCTGCGTCCTGAATGAGCTTGTTATCCTGGCTGCCTTCGCCAAGACCCATGTTCAAGGAAATAAACTCCAGGCTCGGAACCTGCATGAGTGAGGTATAGCCGAACTCTTCGCGCAAGGTCGGTACAATCTGCTCTTGGTAAATATTTCGCAAACGGCTCATATCCATTTCCTTATCAAGCAATTGCTCAACATTCGAATTCTTGGGGCTCTCATGGTTCAGGTCCCTAGTCGAGCATCTCGTTGCATTTTTTGCAGTAGCGGAGCTTTCGCCCGTCCTGGGTGAAGCGGTAACCGACACGGGTCGCCTGAGCACAGGAATCACACATCAAGGCCAGGTTGGAATAATGGATCGGGGCTTCCTGATCCTGAATTCCGCCGGACTGGCCGGTATAGGGATTTCCCTTAACGTGGCGCTTCACAATGTTCACCTGCTCCACGAGCACTCGTGAATTCTTATGATTAACGCGCTTAACGGTACCCACTTTTCCCTTTTCACGGCCACTAAGGACCATAACCCGATCCTTGACCTTTATCTTCTGCTTTCGCATGGCCAACTCCTAAAGCACTTCCGGGGCGAGAGAAACGATCTTCATAAAATTCTTCTGTCGAAGCTCCCTGGCCACCGGTCCGAAAATTCGGGTTCCGATAGGCTCCAGATTCCGGTTCAACAACACGGCGGAATTGTTATCGAAGGATATGTAGGAGCCGTTGGGACGGCCAACCTCCTTCTTGGTCCGGACAATAACCGCCCGATATACATCGCCTTTCTTAACTTTGGAATGCGGCATTGCCTCTTTGACCGAGACTACGATAAGGTCGCCGATGCTGGCGTAACGCCGCTTGCTTCCTCCGAGCACCTTGATGCAGCTCAACATTTTTGCGCCGGAGTTATCGGCCACATCGAGCTTCGATTCAACCTGAATCATGGCCAGCCCCCTATACAGCTTTTTCCAGAATCTTCTTCAACCGCCAGCGCTTGCGTCGGCTTAATGGACGACTCTCTATGATTTGGACCTTATCTCCCAGCTTGCAAGCGTTCTCGGGATCATGGGCCATAAACTTCTTTCGGCGCTGGATATATTTCTTGTACAAAGGATGTTGCAGGGTTGTCTCGCAGCGGACCACCACTGTTTTATCCGCCTTGTCACTCACCACATATCCAATGAGAGTCCGCTTATTGCTCACCTGAGTCCGCTTATTCATGAGCCTGCTCCATTTCCTTTTCCCGCAAAATGGTCTTGATTCTGGCAATATTCTTTTTCACTTGAGGAATGCGCTGCGTATTGCCCAGCTGTCCGGTGGCATGCTGAAAGCGCAGGTTGAATAGCTCTTTGTGATACTCCGCGAGCTTGTCCTGCAGCTGCGAGGGACTCATTTCGCGCATATTTGAGGCCTGCATGGGTTACCCCTTGAATTCGATTTTCGTCTTGATCGGCAGTTTATGGGAGGCACGAACCAAAGCCTCCCGGGCTTGCTTCAGATCGACGCCGGTTATCTCGTAGAGCACCTTGCCCGGCCGAACCGGAGCCACCCAGCCTGCTGGGGAGCCCTTGCCTTTGCCCTGCCTCGTTTCAGCCGGCTTTTCCGTATACGGCTTATCCGGAAACATGCGTATATAAACCTTCCCGCCGCGTCGCAGGTGACGCATGATGGACACTCGGGCGGATTCGATCTGCTGATTGGTTATCCGGCCGTGCTCAACAGCCTTCAGACCGATGTCGCCAAAGGCAATGCTCGTGCCGCGACAGGCCTTCCCCTTGGTAAATCCCTTATGTTGCTTCCGAAACTTGACTCTTTTGGGACTAAGCATGGCTGGTTACCTCATCGAGTATCTCGCCTTTAAATATCCAGACCTTCACGCCGATGATCCCGTAGGTCGTTCTGGCCTGGGCGAAACCGAAATCTATGTCCGCCCGCAGGGTATGCAAGGGCACCCGTCCGTCCCTGAACCATTCGGTACGGGCGATATCTGCACCGCCGAGGCGACCGGCGCAGGAAATCTTGATCCCCTCGGCTCCGAACTTCCTGGCCAGGCTCATGGTCCGTTTCATGGCTCGGCGAAAGGCAACCCTGCGCTCCAGCTGCATAGCGACGTTTTCAGCCACCAATTGGGCTTCGACCTCAGGGCGGCGCACCTCATTGACTTCGATGACAAACTCCTGGTTGAACCGTTTCTTGAGCTCCACACGGAGCTTTTCTATCTCCACCCCTTTTCGGCCGATGACGATACCTGGCCTGGCGGTATAGATGATGATGCGTACCTTGTCCGCGGCGCGCTCGATCTCGATCTGAGCGATGCCGGCGTGATAGAGCTTGTTCTTAACGAAGTTGCGTATCTTTTTATCGGCAAACACGAAGGCCGGATAGCTCTTGGAGCTGAACCACCGGGAGCGCCAGTTCTTATTGTATCCAAGCCGAAAGCCATAGGGATGTACTTTTTGACCCAAGACAATTTCCTCCTACTGTTCGTCGACCACAACCGTTATGTGGCTGGTCCGTTTTAGAATTCTCGTCGCTCTTCCCATGGCCCGGGGGCGAATCCGCTTCCAGGTAGGTCCCTCGTCGATCTGAACCTGTTTCACATACAGGGAGTCGATATCCAGGGAGGAGGTGTTCTCCGCATTGGAGATGGCTGAGTAGAGCACCTTATACAGCTCGCGGGCCGGCTTTTTCACCGTGAATTTCAACACATTGAGCGCCTCTTCAACAGGAAGATGCTTGATGTTTTTGGCCACGAGCCGGGTCTTACGCGGCGAGACCCTGACGAACCTTGCCTTGGCTTTAACTTCCATGATGCACCTCAACGCACAAGCTTATTTTTTTCTGCCTTTGGCCTGAGATTTCCTGTCTCCCGCATGGCCATGGAAGGTCCGGGTAGGAGAGAACTCGCCCAGCTTATGCCCTACCATGTTCTCGGTGACGAAGACTGGAACGAACTTCTTCCCGTTATGCACCGCAAAGGTCAGCCCGACCATCTCCGGGATGATGGTCGACCGCCTGGACCAGGTCTTTATAACCCCACGGTCCTTGCTTTCCTGCGAACGGTTGACCTTCTTCAGCAAATGATCATCGACAAATGGGCCTTTTTTCAATGACCTAGGCATAGCTTCACCCGCTTATTTATTTCTTCTTTTCACTATGAATTTATCGGAAATCTTTTTCTTGCGTCTCGTCTTGTAACCCTTGGTAGGTACTCCCCAGGGCGTCACCGGATGGCGGCCGCCGGAGCTGCGTCCCTCACCGCCGCCTAAGGGGTGGTCAATGGGGTTCATGGCTACTCCGCGCACCTTGGGACGCTTGTTCAGGTACCGGTTGCGTCCGGCCTTGCCGATATTGATGTTCTCGTGCTCCACATTACCCACCTGCCCCACGGTGGCATAGCAGCGGGAGAGGACTTTGCGAATCTCTCCAGAGGGCAGCTTGATCAGGGAGTACTTGCCCTCACGATCCACTACCTGGGCATAAGAGCCTGCAGCGCGGCACATTTGTCCGCCCTTGCCGGGAGTGAGCTCCACATTGTGAACTACGGTCCCGTTGGGAATACGAAACATGGGCAGGGCATTTCCCGGTTTGATATCCGCCTTCTCTCCGGAGATGATCTCATCTCCGGCCTTGAGCCCTCTCGGTGCCAATATGTAGCGCTTCTCCCCATCCTTATAATGCAAAAGCGCTATTCTGGCGCTTCGATTGGGGTCATACTCCACACTGGCGACCTTTGCCGGAATGGAGGGCTTATTGCGCTTGAAATCGATGCAGCGATAGCGGCGCTTGTTCCCCCCCCCGCGCCGTCGGCTCGTGATGCGGCCGTAGGAATTGCGGCCGCTTTTGCGGGGCAGCCCGGTCAGCAGGGATTTCTCCGGGTCGGTGGTTGTAATCTCCTCAAAATCGGAAATGGTCTGCGACCGCCGGCCGGGAGATGTTGGATTCAGCTTGCGTATGGCCATAATCAGACCCCTTCGTAGTAGTCTACTTTTTGACCCGGTGCCAATCGAATGTAGGCCTTCTTGTATCCGGGCTGCTTGCCCAAGGGCCGCCCGAACCGCTTCTTGAGCTGCGGCTTTTTCCGGCTTACATTGATGGAGTCGACCTTCACCTTAAAGGCCTGCTCCACGGCTTTCTTGATCTCGATCTTGTTGGCAGTCTCAGCCACGAAGAACACGATCTGGTTTTCCTCGTCCTTAAGGAAGGTGCTCTTTTCTGTAATCAGCGGCTTGAGAAGAATATTCGTGTAGTCCATAGCTATTGCAGCCTTTCCTTAAGATGTTCGACAACCGCCGGGGTGAGCACGAGCTGGTGGTACTTGAGGAGCTCGTAAACATTGAGCTGCTCCGGCTTTATGAGCTTGACCCCGGGAATGTTTCTGGTTGCCAGCTCCAGGTTCCTCTCTTTTTCAGGAACTACAATCAAGGCCTTGCGCCAATCAAAGTTGCTCTGTATTGCCGCAAAGTCTCTCGTCTTGGGCCTGTCCAGCTCAATGGACTGAACAACATACAGATTGTCATCCCCTTGCTTGCTGCTCAGGGCCATCTTCAGGGCCAGGCGCTTCACCTTGCGATTAACCTTCAGCTCGTAGCTTCGGGGCTTTGGGCCGTGAGTAACAGCACCGCCGGTCCATAGAGGGGATCGAACGGTGCCGGCCCTGGCCCGGCCCGTGCCCTTCTGCCGCCAGGGCTTGCGCCCGCCGCCCCGAATCGTGGAGCGGGTCTTGACGCTCACAGTTCCCAATCTTCCGGAGGCCAGCTGCGATTTGACCACCAGGTTCAGTATTTCAGGCTTCGCCGGGACGGAAAATATTTCCTCGGGGAGGTTCACTTCCCCGACGACGTTTTTCTCTTGATCGTATACGCTGACCACAGCCATGTGCTGCCCCTTAGCTCTGCTTATGCAATACGACGATTGCGTTTTTAGGCCCTGGTACCTGGCCGCGGACCAGGATGAGATGATCATCCTGTCTGATATCCACTACTTCCACATTGCTCAGGCTCACTTTGCGGTTGCCCATGCGGCCGGGCATCTTTTTGCCCTTGAAAACCCTGGCTGGGTCGGCGCATTGGCCGATTGCGCCAGGGGTTCTGTGGACTTTGTGGTGTCCGTGCGTAGAGGGAGAGCCCCTGAAATTCCAGCGCTTCATGACTCCCGCAAAGCCTCGGCCTTTCGATTTACCTGAAACCTGGACCTTATCGCCGGTGGTGAAGAGATCCACGGTAAGCTGCTGCCCGACTTCGTATTGCGAGGCATCATCGATCCGGAACTCTTTGAGCTGCCGAAAGAATCCGGAACCGGCTTTCTGCTGATGGCCCTTTTGCGGCTTGTTCAACCGGCGTTCCCGTGTCTGTTCAAAGCCGAGCTGAACGGCATTGTAGCCGTCCCTGGAGGCGTCCTTGATCTGAATCACGGGGCAGGGACCGGCTTGAAGAACAGTCACCGGCGTCTTGGTTCCATCTTCGGCATATATGGTCGTCATGCCGATCTTTTTGCCGATCAACCCTAAACGGTTCATAGCCACCTCATCTATAGCTTGATTTCCACGTCCACGCCGGCTGGCAGGCTCAGCTTGCCTAGAGCGTCAACTGTTTGCTGGGTCGGCTCGAGCAGATCGAGAAGACGTTTATGGATGCGCATTTCGAACTGTTCTCGCGATTTCTTGTTAACGTGCACGGATCGATTGACCGTGAACTTATGGATGCGCGTGGGCAGAGGAATGGGTCCGGCAATGCTCGCACCTGTGTTATGTGCGGATTCGACGATCTCCGCGACGGCCTTGTCCAGAATTCGGTAATCGTAGGCCTTGAGCTTAATTCGTATCCTGTCGCTGTGCATGGTGACCATAGCTTGAATGCTCCTACTCCTTGATTTCGGAGACGACGCCGGCGCCTACGGTCCTACCGCCCTCGCGTA
>CAZQPF010000011.1:55627-70825 GCA_964595165.1 uncultured Desulfohalobiaceae bacterium | reverse complement strand
TTGCCGCCTGTCTTCCAGGCGGGAGGGAGGGGTCAGGGGAGGGTTCTTTATTGCGGCATTTGAGATATGCCAAAACGCTAGGTGCCTTGGCTCCCGGGATCCAGAGCCATGATCTGCAGGCTGAAATCCGCGTTGGGCGCGGAGTTGGTCAGCCGGCCCACCGATATGAAGTCAGCGCCCAGGGCTCCCAGCTCAGCGAGATTGTCCAGGCTCACCCCGCCGCTGATCTCGGACTCCACAGTCTGCGGAAGATGTCGCAGAGCCCTTTGTATGGTCCGCGGCGTCATATTGTCCAGCAGAACCCGCTCCACACCGGCTTGTACCGCTTCCTGCACCTCAGTCTCACTCCTGCACTCCACCACGATGGGGGGACAGGGGTCATAGGCGGCACGAAGATGCTCCACCCCTTTGCTGATGCTCCCGGCTCGATCAATGTGATTGTCCTTGAGCATAAGCATCTCCGAGAGGTTGAGCCGATGGTTTTGCCCGCCGCCCATCCGGACGGCGTACTTTTCCGGATACCGCAGACCGGGATGGGTCTTGCGGGTATCCAGGAGCCTGGTCCTGCTCCCCTCCAGCTCTCGCACAAAGCGGCCGGTCAGATTGGCCACGCCCGAGAGGTGGCAGATATAGTTCAACAGGACCCTTTCCGCCTTCAGGATAGCCCGAGCGGAACCACTGAGAACGCAGACCCGATCTCCGCTCTGCACCAGGGAGCCCTCTGAGGCCTCCGCTACGACCCGAACCTGTTTCCCGGGCTCACCCAGGCGGGAAAAGATGAGCTCGATGAGCGGCAAACCGACCACAAGGGTCTCCTCCTTGGCCACCAGGCTAGCCTGCAGGGCATCGTCCGGAGCGAACACACCCTGGCTCGTCAGATCCATGCCGTCTTCGGCCAGGGCGAGATCGATGCCCTGCAGGAGGAAATCGCGGGCCGGGCCCTGAAAAAAGGAGTCAAACATGGCAATCATCAGGCCCGGCTCTAGCCGAGCTCAATCTCCTGGCCGGGCTGCAGGGCAACGAGCTTGGTTCCGGCCTTCACCTTTTCCAGCTCTTGACTGAACCGCTCCGTATTTTGCTCCAGCACCGGAAACGATCCCCAGTGCATGGGCACGACGCTTTTGCAGCCCAGCATCTTGCAGGCCAGGGCGGCCTGGGCCGGATCCATGGTGAAGACCCCGCCGATGGGCAACAGGGCCATGTCGATGTTGTAGAGCTGCCCGAAGAGCTCCAGGCTGCTGAAGATGCCGGTATCTCCGGCGTGGTAGAGGCAATAGCCGTCCTCCAGGGTGATGATGTAGCCCACGGGCGTGCCGCTGCCGGAGGAATGGAAGGCCTGGACCATGGTTACCTTGATGCCTTCGTGCTCGATGGTTCCGCCGATGTTGAAGCCGATGCCGTTGACGATCTGGTTTTCGGGCACGCCCTGTTCCTTGAGCTTGAGCGCGGTCTCCACTATGGCCATGGCCTTGGCTCCGGTGCGCTTGCAGATCTCCACTGCCTGGCCGGTGTGATCATCGTGGTCATGGGTGACCAGCACCAGATCCACCTGGGAGCAGGAATCTGAGCCGGTGCAGGCAGAGGGGTTGCCCTCGAACCAGGGATCGATGAGCAGGCTCTGGTTGGGTGTATTGACCTGAAAATTGGCGTGTCCGTGCCAAATGAGCCTGTTGGGCATAATCGCACCTCCTTTTTTCGAGACGTTTCCCCGTGCAAGGACTGCTACATGTACCTGGTTAAAAAATCCGAAGCACGAAATTCATTAACCCAAGCTGATCCAGTCACACAGTCAGCTGCCCGGCTTCGGTTATCGAAACAGCAAAATTGCGTTTCCGTTCTCATCGCCAGCCGCGATATGGGGTCTTAGGCGCTCACGGCTCTCCCCAGCGGGGGAACATCTCGTTTGCGACACCCAAATGATCGAGTATGCGGCCGACAATATGGTCCAGGATATCCTGCAGCTTGGCTGGCCGATGATAGAATCCCGGACAGGCCGGCATGATGACCGCCCCGGCCCGGGCGGCGGAGAGCATATTCTGAAGGTGAATTGCATGCAGCGGCGTCTCCCGGACAACGAGTACCAGGCGTCGTCCTTCTTTGAGGGTCACATCCGCCGCTCTATGGATGAGATTGTTGCCCAGGCCGCCGGCCACGGCCCCCAAAGTGGCCATGGAGCAGGGGCAGAGCACCATGCCCTCGTGGATCCAGGAGCCGCTGGCCGGGGGAGCCCCTAGATCGCCTTGATAGTAAACCGCAGCAGCCCTGGAGGCAAAGGTCTCAGCAGTGGCCTCGCATTCCAGGGGCAGTATCTCCAGGGCCGCATCCGAGAAAAGTACATGAATCTCCAGGCCTTGTACCCGGCTCAAGGCCTCAAAAAGGCGCAGCGCATAAGGCATGCCGCTTGCGCCGGTAATACCAAGCAGAAGTCTTCGGCTCATAGGAGGGAATACAAAGTACCCGGTAAATGTCAATCCAGGAAAAGGGATGCATCCTAACCCAGGTCCTGTGCCTTGACAAGTCGGGCTGTAAGGCTTAGATACAATTCTTGTTCGGGCAATTAGCTCAGTAGGAGAGAGCGCCAGCCTCCGGAGCTGGAGGCCGCAGGTTCGAATCCTGCATTGCCCACCATACAGCAACCAGGGGGTAGGTGGACGGCCTGCCCCTTTTTTTGTCCAGACAGAGCCCCTGCGATATCTCGCTTTTCGATAGGCCGGGCCCTAGCAGCCGCACTTGGCTGCTTCCTGTTTTGCATTGCGCCCTGCGCTGGGCGTCTCTAAGCCCTGCGGCGCTTCTGCGCTATGCGTCTCCCGTGAGCTCTCAAGCTATGGCCAGATTCATCAAAAAGACTTATCCGCTGCGGGATCCGGATGCCCAAAGTATTCACCGGAAAAAGGAGGCTTCGTCTCGTTCTCCTTTTCGATTGCAGGAGAGCAATCTCTTTTTCATAGGCCTGCGCGGAAGCGGCAAGACGACCTTGGCCGGGGAGCTCGCCCGGACCTTGCAAGCCAACTGCCTGGATACCGACCAGGAGATCGTTCGCCGGGCAGGGGCTTCCATTGCTGAGATAGTTCGCGACCAAGGGTGGGAGGAGTTTCGCCGTCTGGAACATTCTGTTTTGGCCGATATCTGCCGGCGAACAGGGAACGTGGTGGCCACCGGCGGCGGCATAGTCCTGGCTCCGGAAAACCGGGAGCTCCTCAAGCAAAACGGTACCGTATTCTACCTTCTGGCCGAGGTGAGCACGCTGGGTTCCAGGCTTAGCCGCGATCCCTCGCCGAGCGCACGGCCGCAGCTTACGAATCTTTCCCAGGAGGAGGAGCTGGCGACCACCCTGCGGGAACGCGAGCCCTTGTACATGCAGTGTCTGGATTTCATCCTCCAGGCCGAGAAGCCGGTGGACGAGCTGGTTGAGGATGTGCTCACCTCGCTCGGCCTCAATTCCCCAGGAGCAGGCAGCCATGCTGGAAGCACCTGATCAGCTTCTCTTTTTGGTTCAGCGGGGAGGGGCCTGGAGCCATTGGCCCTTTGGCCCCGGCTTTGTTGGAGGCTGGCTGTTGACGCTCAGCAAGTTCGTGTTTATTGGGCTCGTTTTGGCCGCCATCCTCCTGGTTCTCCGCTGGGCCTTCGGCCCGGGCGGGCGTTTCCGCGACCAGGAATTCGACCGCCCGGAGGAAGACAGCCAAGGCCGCAGCAAGGCGCTGCGCATCCTTGACGAACGCTTAGCCAGCGGGGAGATCACCCCTGAGGAGTACCGGGAGCGCAAGCAGGCCCTTGAGGAGTAGCCCAAGCAGCCTCCTTTCATATGAGAATGGCCCCTGGCCTGGCAGTTGTCCGGAAATGAGGCCCCTGATTCTTTGCTATTTCCCAGAGGGCTCGGATCCGGATCGGATCTTGATAACATGTAGGGATTCGCTTTTGAATCCGCTACTTTGGCCATTTCCAGCGAGCTGTGGCACTCGGATCAAAGCCGAAGCATCGATCCGCTGCGTTCAACCTCCAAATAGCATGGCAATGGGGGGTGGCCATGGTAGTAGGACGGCATATTATTGCAGAGTTCTACGGCGTGGACAAGGAGCTCATCGCCTATGAGGACAAGGTCAAGTCCATCCTGGAACCCCTTTGCGATAAGGTGGATTTCGAAAAGGTGGGCTCCATCTACAAGCAGTTCAACCCTTGGGGGGTCACCGGGGTCATTCTCATTGAAGAATCGCATCTCTCCATTCATACCTGGCCGGAATACGGGCTGGTCAATCTGGACATTTTCACCTGCGGAGACCTAAACGAAGCGCACAAGGCCTTTGAGCTCCTAGTAAAGGCCTTTGAGCCGGAATACTACAAACAACATGTCCTGGACCGGGGATAAACATGGATCGGCGCATAGAAAACCAGATCATTCAGAGCCTGGTACTGGGGGAACGCTCGCTGTACAGCCTCATCGGCTCCCAGGATGCCAGTCTGCGGGAGCTCTTCCCTATTATCGAATCCATGCAGGATCGCGGTATCATTCGTATCGCCGAGGGACGGGCCCGGCTCAGCACAGAGGCCAGAGAGAAGTATGGCCATCTAAAACCCCTGGCCATCCCGGCTTGCCGCGAGTGCTCGCAAACCGGATACACCTGTGAAGGCTTTTGGTCCCAGCTTTTGCAAAGCTTCGCCCACTGGGAGCAGAAGCGCCCCATCGCCGTGGAGCAGTTCGATCAAGGCTTTATTTCGCCCTCAGGTGTGGTCGCCAGGGCCTGCTTTCTGCATGAGCGAGGCGATCTTCTGGACAGCGAGATCCTTCTGGTGGGAGACGACGACCTCTTGAGCCTGGCGCTCGCCTCTACCGGACTGCCGCGCCGCATTCAGGTGCTGGAAATCGATGAACGCCTCGTGGAGTTCATTGCCCGGGAGGCGCAAAGGCTCTCTGTTCCTCTCCAGGCCGAGGTGTTCGACGTGCAAAATCCGCTTCCCGAATCCTTCCGCCAGGCCTTCGACGTCTTTATTACCGATCCGGTGGAGACCCTCCCCGGTCTGAGCCTTTTTCTCTCCCGGTGCGTGTCCTCGCTCAAGGCAGCGGGCAGCGGCGGATACTTCGGCCTTACCACTCTGGAGGCCTCGCGCCAAAAATGGTACTCCCTGCAGCAAAAGCTGCATAACATGGGGCTGGTGATTACCGATATCAAACGGGGCTTCAGCCTCTACCCCCAGGCTGAGAGCAGCTTTTCCAGATACCAGGAAAAATGCCCCCTTTATTCCCGGATCGGTCGTGAAGCGGACACCGACTGGTACACTTCCTCCCTGTACCGGGTGGAGGCTGCAGCGAGCCCGACCCCTGAGGTGGAAGGCGAAATGATTCTCCAGGAAGAGGTGTACCGCGACCAGGAAAGCCTGGCCACCCCCTACTGATGGTTCATACCAGGGACTAACCGAGCAGATTCCGGATACGCTGCTGCAGGCTTTCAAGGGAGAACGGCTTTTGGAGGTAGTCGACCCTTCCGCTTTGCCGTGCGGCATGTGCCTTCATGTGCCCGGAATCGCCGCTGACCAGAATGATCTTTTGCTCCCTTTCCAGCTCGCAAACCGCGCTCATCAGCTCGTAGCCGGTCATTCCGGGAAGGCTGACGTCGGTGACCAGCAGATCGAAGCGTTTTCCTTCCCGGTAGAGCTCCAGGGCCCTCTCCCCGCTCTCGGCTACCTCCACCTGGTAGCCGCAATCCTTCAGAAACTCCCAGGTCATCTCCCGCAACAAGGGCTCGTCCTCAACAACAAGGATGGTGCAGGTCCTTGCGCACCCCACCTCGGCCTCGGCTTGGGGGTCCCTGTCTTTCTGAGCTTCGTCTGCTCGCCCTTGCACAGCCGGAAGCAAAATCCGAAAGGCCGTTCCCTCCCCGGGCTTGCTGCTGCATTCGATATGCCCCCCATGCTCCTGGACAATTCCGTAGGCCATGGCCAGACCCAGTCCGGAGCCCCGTTTCTTATCCTTGGTGGTAAAAAACGGCTCAAAGATGTGCTCCCGGACCTTGGGGTCCATCCCGCTTCCGTTGTCCTCTACTAGGAGCTCAATCAAGGGCCCGGCCCCGGAAAAGGATTCCGGCAGGGAATCCTGCAGGCCTTTGGGGTGCAAGCGGGTGGCAATGGAGATCTCTCCGCCCTGCTCCGGGTCTATAGCGTCCTTGGCGTTGTTGATCAGGTTGAGCAGGATCTGCTGGAGCTGAACCACATCCCCTCGGACCGCTGGCAGATCGGCGGCCAGATCGGCCTGCAGCCTCACCTCCCGGGGGATGGTCCGCTCGGTAAACTCCAGGAGGTCGTTGATCAGCCGATTGACATCCAGGTTCTTGAACTCCGGCTCCTGCTTGCGGCTGAAGGCCAAGAGCCCTTTGACCAACTGCTCTCCCTGGCGAACGGTATCCTCCACTCGGTCCAGATGCTTCCTGTCCTTATCCAGGGCAGGCCTGCGGCTCTTCATGAACTCCACCGCACCGGAGATGATCTGCAACAGGTTGTTGAAGTCATGGGCGATGCCTCCGGCGAGAGTGCCTACGGCCTCCATCTTCTGCGCTTGCAGCAGCTTTTTCTGCAGCTCCTCGTTCCTGCGGCTCACTCGGATGAGCCAAATGCTGCTGGCCAGAAGAAGGAGGAGGAACAGGCTGAAGATGACCAGAAGCTGATTGGGGGAGGTGCTCCCCTGGACCACATCTGCCGATCTGATCCAGACGAGGGAAAGGGGTGTCTCCTCCAGGTCGAGCTTGAGGCCCAGGGTTGAACCCGAAGCCAGAAATACGGAATCGGCCTCTCCCTGGGGCTGGCTCAATCCTCCGCCGTCACTTTGCACAGGACTCAGCTCCGGGAGCTGCTGAGCCTCGAAAACCGCCTGGGAAGGCAGGACGATGCTATCCTTAAAGCTGAGATACGCCATTTCCAGCCTCCGCTGCCACGGCTCCTCCGCCCGGGGAATCAGCTTCCTGGAAATGGTCTCCAGGTCGAGCCAAGCGATTATCTGCCCCACGTACTTTGACTTAAAGAAGACCGGGCCGGAAAGGAGCAGCTCGCTTTTATGTTCATTGCTCATCAAATGCAGGGAAGGGCTGGTCCGATCCGGGGTGAGCAGCTTATTGAAACCGGCGGAGGCCTGGCCTCCTCCGGTGGACAAAATCTCCTTTTGCTCCGTATCTACCAGCCTCCGGCCAGAGGCGTCCAAAAGAAGGATACGGGAATACAGGGGGGCCCTATCGTATCGATTTTCCTGCAGGGAGCTCAAAAAGCTGTTGCGAATGAAGCTCAAGCTCGCGCCCAGGCCGTACTCCATGGTCATGCCCAGGGCCTTGGATTCAAAGTAGACCATAACCGGATTGGAGCGGCTCCATTGTCTCATTTCCCGAACCCTGGCCTGAAAGTAGGCTTCCAGCATCTGAGCCCGGTGCTCGGCTTGCTCCTGCCAGATGCGAACATTGATCTCCTGCAGCTTCTTCTGGGAGGTATAGTTGTTCCAGATGAGCCATCCGCAGAAAAGGACGCCGATGAATCCCAGGCCAATAATGACCTTATGCAGACAGTTCCTTCTGGAACGCAGGGTAGCTGGAGAAAAGAGAGTGAGCTTCACGCACTGCCCTCCGAGAACTTGCTTCAACTCTCCGGTTCAAAGAAGTCTGGAAAATAACGCTTGATTCCGGGATAGTATTTGTTGACCAGCTCCAGGTAGCGTCCTGAACGCTTCATTCGTCGCAGGAACTGATTAAAGGCCTCGCAAAGATACCTATCGTCCGGACGAAAGGCGACAGCCATGTTTTGCTTCCCGGTGACCGGACCAACGATCTTCAGCTTGCCCGGCCAGTTGTGCATGGCCACCAGAACGTCCGGCGCATCCAGCAATGCGCTGTCCGCCTCTCCGGCCAGGAGGGCGGGAGCCAGATCGTTGACGTTTCCATAAAAGAGGAGATAGCTCCGGGCATAATCCTGCAGCTGGTACTGGCGGGGATCGAGGCAGGTGTTGGCCACTCCCAGAACGGAAAGGTCCTTAAGCTTGTCTTTGACGAGCTCGATGTCCGTATCTATATTACCGCTTGGCTCAATGGGACGAATCGGGGACTTTATCCTGGTTACCAGCCAAACCTGGGTGGGAAAGACCGGATCCGAGAATCGAACCACCCGGCTGCGCCAGGGCAGCACAGTAAACCCGCTCGCAATCGCATCGCCGCGGACATCTCCTTTTCCGGTAACTACGCGTCCGTCGCTTTTCTGATGGACGGAGACTCCGGTGAGATCTCCGATGACCCGGGACCAGCTGCTTTGCACAAAGCGGTACTCCACTCCCAGGCTGGCGGCAAAATCCTGCATGAGCTCCACATCGAAGCCGTCGCCCGAACCGGTCACGAAATGGGCATAGGGGATGCCCAAGTGATGCAAGACGCCCGGAGTGCTCAGATCATTTCGGGCTCCCGGCTCTCCGGCCAGGCAGGTGGCCGTAAGAAGAAAAACGCTGGCCAGGGCCAAAACCGTCAAACGTTTCATGCCCGTCTTCCATCTTCCCTTGAGGTTAAAAAAGAGAAAAAACTTTTGCACATCCCGGTCAAGAATGCAAATCCATGTCTGCTTGCCCCTGCAATCCAGGCCTTCCTTCCAGGCAGCGTCGGACTGGGAGATTTACAAGCTCAAAGTTCCCGGTTCCTAGTGAGAAGAAGCTGATAGCTCATAGCAAGAGCAGAAATTTGAACTAAGACGCATAGCCCAGAGCGGATGCCGCATGGCGGGGAAGGGGGAAGCTCGTATGAACCTGGAGACGAAGCGGGCAGAGCAAAAAAGGAAGGTGCAGAGTTGCAATCAGATGATTGACGGCTCGCCTGAAGGGGTTCGCATTGACAGTTGGAGTGGACATCCTTTACAAAGGACTGGATAAATCGGTGTGATCCGGGCTGAGCTGGCCTTCACCGGACCCGGGGGCCAGCTGTGCCCAGCCGGGCTCAGTCCTTTTGGAAAGCACCGCCATTCCGTTTTATTGGAGCAAACAAAATGGAAGCCATAGGTATCGACGTGGGCTTTGGATTCACCAAGGCGAGCAACGGCGCCCAGAGCATCGTTTTCAAGTCCCTGATCGGGGACCATACGGACATTCAGTTCCAGTCCGAGTTTGAGGACACCTCCCAGGTAAACAACCTCCATGTCCAGCTTCAGGACACCAACTATTTCGTGGGCGAGATGGCCGAGCGGCAGTCCACGGTCCGTCAGTTCACCCTGGACCAGGACAAGCTGATCAACGAGTTCGTCAAGGTTCTGGCCTTGACGGCCATCGGGCTCTGCTCCGACGGTGACAAGCCCTCGGTCAACGTGGTGTCCGGTCTGCCGGTAGGCTTTTTCAAGCGCGATTCCAGCCATTTCAAGCAAACCCTTCAGGGCTCGCACCGGCTTACGCTATTCGACCGCCGCGGGGGCGAGGAAAGCAAGCAGGTCTACATCAACAAGGTCAAGCTCCTTCCCCAGCCCATGGGGAGTGTGTTCAACCTGCTGATGGATCACTCCGGCAACCTGACCGACAAGCGCATGGCCAAACAGAAGCTGGGCGTGGTGGACATCGGCTTCCGCACCACGGACTTCATTCTGCTCGATCGGTTGCGATACATCGAACGGGGCAGCAGCACCACGAACAACGGCATGGCCAAGTGCTTCAATCTTATCGCCAACAAGCTGCGTCAGAAGACCGGGGTCAGCGTGGAGCTCTATCGCATCTACGAGGCGGTAACCTCGGGAAGCATCCGGATCAAGGGAAAGGAGTACAACATCAGTGCCCTGCGCGACCGCATCTTTGCGCACTACGCAGGCATCATCGCCCACGACATCAACCGCATCTGGGACCAGGACTGGGACATAGACGCCTTCATCCTCACCGGCGGCGGAGCGCGCGAGCTTGCCCCGCACATCTACCCTCTTCTGGAAGGCAACGTACGCACTGCCGTGCAGGAGTCAGATCCGCGGCTGAACAATGTCCTGGGGTATTGCAAGTACGGAAGGTACGATCTCAAGAAAGGCTCGCAAATGGCGGAAACGGCGAGCGCCGAGGCCGGGCAGCCCCAAGCGGCAAAGCTCAAAACTGCCGCTTCCGGCTGAAAAGACGCGTTGCTGTCAGTTCTTCAGGAAGTACCACAGGAGCTTGCCCACCCTTCCCCACAGCGAGATCTTCCGCGGTTTCAGGTAGAAGGATAGAAAAGCCTTTTTCAGAAACCGCTCCAGCTCCTCCGGCTTGAGGTACTCCGGTCGCAATACGGCGTGGAGCCCATCGTAATAGGACCAATCCTTGTCCTGCAAAATTCTGCCCTTGTACTGCTCATAGAGCTGTGTGCCTGGATAGGGGGTCAGTATGGAGAACTGGGCCAGACCGGGACGCAGGGAGTTGGCAAACCGGATGGTCTTGCGGACCATGTCCTTGGTCTCGAACACATCCCCGATTATGAAGCTGGCGTAGGCCTCGAGGGAATGCTTGCTGAGCAGGTCCACAGCCCGAACAGCGGTATCTGCCGTGATCCCTTTGTTGTAATCCTCAAGCACCTCCTCGTTGGGGCTTTCCACCCCGAGAAAAACCTGCTTGGCCCCTGCCTCGGCCATGGCCTGGACCATATCCTCGTGCTCCACGATGGTATTCACCCTGGAGAAGCACCACCAGTGCATATCGAGATTCCGGCGGAGCATCTCCTCGCAGATGCGGATGGTCCGCCGGTGATTGAGGGTAAAGTTGTCGTCCATGAACAGAACGGCTCGGATGCCGAATTCACGCTGCAGATGCTCCATCTCGTCCACTATGTCTTCCGCTTCCCGGGCCCGCCAGCGAAGGCCGAAAAGCTGAGACGAGGCACAGAAAGAGCAGTTGAAGGGGCATCCCCTGCTTCCGATAATCGAGGTTGCCTTGCGGTTGCCGACCCTGGCCTGGTAGCGTGACATGGGCAGAAGGTCCCTGGCCGGATAGGGAAGGGAGTCCACGTCCGGAATAGCCTGGTTCGGGGGATTGTGAACGATGCCGCCGTCCTGGATGGCGGAGACCCCGGGAACGTCCGCTCCCTGTCCGGATTCCTCGATGCCTCGCAGCAAATCGGCAACAATATACTCCGCTTCCCCGCGAGCCACGTAGTCCGCCGCGCCGGAGCGCAGGCTCGATTCCACACAGAAGCTGGCATGGGGTCCGCCCATGATTACCGGGATATTCCGGGATCGAAAAAAGCGGCCGATACGTAAAGCACCGGGGTGGCGCGGGGTGTCGGAGGAGATGCCCACTATGCCGATATCATCCAGGCATGTAAGCTGCTCCCAGGAGTGCAGGTTAAGATCCAAAACACGTACCTGGTGTCCCTGGGTTCGAAGAACCGAGGCAATATACCCTATGCCTAGCGGCGGGAGATCGATGCTCGCTTTGTGATAGCCTTCAGCAAAAGGCACATTGAGAAGCAAGACCTTCATACCAATATAGGTAAATAGAAAGCCTTGCTTGTAAAGGCCTATCGCTGCAGAAACGCTGCAAGAGAAAATAAAAAAGTTGCGGTAGGACTACCGCAACTTTTTTATACCATCAGCCTTGCTCAGCCAAAGCCCTGTATCGGGTCCAGGCTATTTGGCGGTCATCTTGTTGAATATTCTTTCAGCCTTGTCAGCCATTTTTTCCGCTCTATCTGCGGATTGGCTAGCTTCCCGGGCCGCACTCTGAGCCTTTTGGGCGGACTGCTGCGCCTTATAGGCCGAATCCTCGGCATCCTGGGCGCTGCCCATAGCCTCCGAGCTGTAGCCCTCGGCCTCTTGTGCGGCATCCACCGACTTGTCCGCCTTGGTCTCGAGCTTTTGGACCCGTTGCTCCAGAGCGTTTAGCTGAGACGAGGTGGCACAGCCGGACAGAGCAAAGCCGCTCAGAGCCACAATAACCAGAACCGCCAGAATCTGCGTCATTCCTTTCCAAGTCCTCATACCTTCACCTCCTTGTAGTTATAAGTCAGCTTTGCCGGAGGCAAAGCTGACTTATTTGTACGTTTTTTCCCGGAATCCAGTCAAGTGGTTTCAACTCTTAGAGTGGCATGAGCTCAAGCACATTTACTCACCCTGGTAAGCACTCATGCCCGCAACAGGCTTCAGCGCCGCAATCCTATTCCAGGCCGGATTGACGCTTTCCGCTCCTTACCTTATCCTCATAATTATATATAAACAGCCAAAACTTTTTGAGTAACATATTGCTTTGATTGCTGATATTGACGAATTGATTTGACTGTGAATGATTTTGACTTATCTATTTGCTTTCTTTGTCTTAACTCAGAAATTTCCTTCTTCGCTATGCGCCATGCGCTCTGCGCTATGCGTCTTAGTTCAAATTTCTGCTCTTGCTATGAGCTATCAGCTTCTTCTCACTGTGAACCGTCTTTGAGCTCTAAAGTAATTATGTGAAAGATCCTTGATACCATGCACCGCAGTTCCTCTGCAGAATCTGTAAAGGAGGAACCGCCTACGGTAAAGGATATTAATCGTTTCCGGCTTTTTTGCCGGACAGACCACCTTGGAGGAAACACATGTCCTCGCTTAAGCTCAGCCCGGAAGCACTCTACCATTCCTGTGACACGAGCCGCTTCTCCTTTGAGAGCACCGCGGAGCTAGCCACCGCAGAGGAGGTGAGCCACAGCTTGGGACAGCCGCGGGCAGTGGAAGCCATGCGCTTCGGAACCGGGATGCGAGTGGAGGGATACAACATATATGCCCTGGGCCCTCCCGGAATGGGCAGGCACACTCTGGTGAGCCAGATGCTGCAGCAACGCGCCAATGAGCTTCCGGTTCCCCAGGATATCTGCTACGTGAACAACTTCCAGGACTCCAGCAAGCCCCGCTACCTCCTGCTCCCTCCGGGATGGGGTCCAGGGCTGGCTCAGGATCTGGACAACCTCATCGAGGAAGCGAGAAACGGGCTCAAGGCCTCATTTGAAAGCGAGGAGTACCAGAATCGGAGACAGGCCATAGAACAGGAGCTCAAAGACAAGCAGCAGCAGGCCTTTGAAGAGCTCCAGGAAAAAGCCAAGGAGCGCGGCTTGAGCGTTGTCCGCACTCCGAACGGCATCGCTTTCGCCCCGGTATGGAACGGGGAGATCGTCTCCCCGGACGATTTTCAGAAATGGCCGGAGGAAGACCGCAAACGAATCGAAAAGGAAATCGAGGATCTGCAGAACGAATCGCAGCGCCTGTTTCAAAAAATCCCCGCCTGGCAGCGGGAGACGCGGGAAAGGCTGAACAAGCTCAATCGCGAAGTAGCCAGCTTCACCCTCTCCCAGCTCATGGAGGAGACGCGCAAGAAGTACGAAAGCCTGGACGAGGTGCAAAAGTATCTCGACGCAGTGGAGAAGGACATCGTGGACAACGTGTCCACCCTTCTCAACCCCCAGGAACAGCAGCAGGGCTACGGGCAGCAGCAGGCCGGAGGCGAGGTTTCCGGATCGGCCAAGGAGGCCCCTGCCCTGCGCAAATACCGGGTCAACGTGCTCGTGGATCGCAGCGAGCAAAAGGAGGCTCCGGTGATCTACGAGGACAACCCCACCTACGCCAACCTGGTGGGACGTGTGGAGCACATACCGCAGATGGGGGCCTTGATCACCGATTTCCATCTCATCAAGCCCGGGGCCTTGCACCGGGCCAACGGAGGGGCGATCATCCTGGACGCCCACAAGGTTCTCATGCAGCCCGGCGCCTGGGAGGGGCTCAAAAGGGCTCTGAAGTCCAACGAGGTCAAGATCGAATCCCTGGCCGAGATGTTCAGCCTCATCAGCACGGTCTCCCTGGAGCCCCAGCCGATTCCTCTCAGCGTCAAGGTGGTACTCATCGGCAGCCCCCTCATCTACTACATACTGCGGGAGCTGGATCCGGAGTTCGGCAAGCTGTTCAAGATTGCAGCCGACTTTGATGTGCAAGCGGATCGAAACCAGCACAACGAGGATCTTTTCGCCCGGCTGCTCAGCCGGATTGTCCAGCGGGACGGCCTGCACCACTTCGACAAAAGCGGCGTGGCCAGGACTATCGAGCACAGCTCCCGGCTGATCGGAGACAGCGAAAAGCTGTCCACGCATGTCCAGTCCATATCCGACCTGGTTCGGGAAGCGGACTACTTCGCAGAAGCCAGCCAGGCGGAGCTGGTATCAGCCGAGCATGTGCAGCAGGCCATCGAGGCGCAGATCTACCGTTCCGACCGGATCCGGGAGCGGATTCAGGAGGAAATCAAACGGGGCACGATTCTCATCGACACCAAGGAGGCCAAGGCTGGCCAGATCAACGGGCTTTCCGTGCTCAAGCTGGGCGACTTCATGTTCGGGCGCCCCAACCGGATCACCGCCAGGGTGCGCCTGGGCAAGGGCGAGGTGATAGATATCGAGCGGGAGGTCAAGTTGAGCGGCCCGCTTCATTCCAAGGGGGTGCTCATCCTTTCCGGCTACCTCGGATCCCGCTACGCCTTGGAGCGCCCGCTGTCCCTGTCAGCAAGCCTGGTGTTCGAGCAGTCCTACGGAGGCATCGAAGGCGACAGCGCCTCCTCGGCCGAGCTCTTTGCCCTGCTCTCAGCCATATCCGGGGTCCCGATCAAGCAATCCTTCGCCGTAACCGGCTCCATAAATCAGCACGGCGAGATCCAGGCTATCGGCGGAGTCAACGAAAAGATCGAGGGCTTTTTCGATGTCTGCGCCCATCAGGGCTTTGACGGAAGCCAGGGAGTGATCATCCCCGCCTCCAACGCCAAGCACCTTATGCTTCGCCGGGACGTTATCCAAGCGGTGGAGCGCGGCGACTTCCAGATCTATGCCATACGCCATGCGGATGAGGGCCTGGAGCTGCTCACCGGTCTGGAGGCCGGCGAAGCGGACGAAAACAACGTTTTTCCCGAAGGAACCCTCAACGGCAAGGTGCAGCAACAGCTTATGAAGTTCGCCGAGAAAGGTCGTGAGTTCAGCCAAGCCGCGCAAGGAGGGCGTCGTGATTCGGAACAGTAATCAGCCCACCCGGGTCAAGCGCATCCTCGTTCCCCTGGACGCGTCGCCGCACAGCCTGGCAGCCCTGGAGGTGGCAGCGGAAACGGCTGCCGGACTCCACGCCGAGCTCTTCGGGCTCTTTGTCGAGGATGCCACCCTTTACCGCCTCGTGGATCTCCCTTTTGCCTGCGAGGTGTCCCTCCTGTCCTCAAGCTTCGAGCGCCTGGAAAAAAGGCAGCTCGAGATGCAGCTC
>CAZQPF010000011.1:46697-55617 GCA_964595165.1 uncultured Desulfohalobiaceae bacterium | reverse complement strand
GCTCCGCGCTCGAGCCGAGCAAATGAAACGCCGCTTGGCCGAGATTGCCACGCAGCGGCGCATACCCTGGAACTTCCGGGTCACGCGGGGAGGGGTCAGCCAGGAGATACTCCAAGCCGCCTCTGAGGCGGATCTCACCATACTGGGGAAGGTGGGCTGGTCGCTGAGCGGGACGAGCCGGACCGGTTCCACGGTGCGGGCAGTTGTTTCCCGGGGCCGCGGCTGGACCATGGTTTTGCAGCACGGGGTCGGCATCCCCACGAGTGTTTGCGTGGTGTACACCGGCTCGGCACTGGCCGATCAGGCTTTGGAGACAGGCATGACCCTCATGGAGCTTCGAAAAAGCCCGCTTCAGGTGTTCATCGCCACTCCGGACCAAGAGACCTTTGAGAACCGGAGGGAATCCATTGCCCGCTACTTGGCGCAGCGCGGAGTGCAGGCATCCTATTTCCCCTTGAGGGCTTCCGATCCGGTCTCGGAGCTCGTCCGGGCCTCGAAGATCGGTCGAGCCGGCACTCTGGTCATTCCCTGCGAGGCTCCCGCCTTTCAGGGCGAGTCCCTGGAAAGCCTTCTCAACCGGATCCAGAATCCGGTGCTCATCGTTCGGGAACGCGCTCCCTAGTGACCTGTCAGCGATGCTCCGGCTGAGCCTTGATAATGACCAGAGTGAGGTCGTCGCGGAGGGAATCGCTCTCCCGGAACCGCCGCACCGCCTGCACAACAGCCTGACACAGCTCTTTTGAGGTTTTTCCGGCATTGTCCCGGATCAAGCGGCGCAACCGCTCCTGGCCGAACATCTCACCCCGGGGATTGCGTGCTTCCCAGATGCCGTCCGTGCCCAGAAGAATAATGTCTCCAAGCTGCAGGCTCAACGGCCCCTGCAAACCGAACTCGGCTTCCGGATCAATGCCCAGCGGGATGCCGGTATTGGGCATCTCCTCTATCCTTCCGTTCTGATTGCGATACAGCAGGCCGGGGTCGTGCCCGGCCGAGACCCATTGGAACCGCCGCCCTGTAGAGTCCATAACGCCGTAGAACAGGGTCAGAAACTGGGCTTCGCCCGTGTCTCGGCAGAGATGCCTATTGAGGAGGGCCATGAGCTCTGTCAAATCCATGGAGTTGTGGGTGGCATGCGTCCGCAAGGCCCCTCTGGCTGAAGCGACAAGCAGGGCCGAGCCCACCCCGTGTCCGGTCACATCGCCCACAGCGATCCCCAGGCGGGTTTCCCCCAGGGAGATGTAATCGTAGTAATCCCCTCCGGTCTCCTCGGAGTACAGGCTGACCCCGGAGATATCCAGGCCTCTTAGCTTGGGGGCCTCTTTGGGCAGCAGGTACTGCTGCACCTCCTGGGCCAGGGCCAGAGAGTGCTTGATCTTTTCCCGCTCTTCCAGCTTAGGCCCGATTTGATTGAAGATATTGCCCAGATTCTCCAGCTCGTCCCCGCTTCTGATGGCTACCTGGGTTTGATGATCCCCTTGCACGATGCGGCGTGCAGCCCCAAGCAGCTGCATCACAGGGGAAGTGACCGACTTGGCCAGAATGATGGCCAGCAGCACTGCCATGGCTGCGGTTAAAAGGATAAAGCCTCCGGTAAGCTGCAGCCAGTAAACGGTCTGCTCATCAAAAAAGGACCATACCAGAGTGGCATCCTGCTGCAGGAGCTCAAAGGGAAGGATAATCACCGGAAACGGCTCGTTCGGCTGCCCCGGACCATAGGCAAAAAGCATCTCCCGGCCTCGGTAGGTAGCCTGGCGCACCCCGGCCGTGCCGTGCGACACATCCTGGAGAACCGTCTTGAACTCCTCGGGATAGTCCGGATTCAAATGATCGGTGCTTCCCCCTCCGAAACGCCAGCTCCCACCAAAGGCCTGATAGCCCTCATGGACCAGAATGCGGAGCCTCTGGCCGGGCAGCTCGGAGTCCGGGTTGTACTGCACCAGCATGCGGGTTGCCTTCTCATTCCACTGCTGCGGCAGGCTCACGCCATCCAGAATGGCGGAAAAAGGGATATTGATGGCTGTAACTCCGGCGAAATCCCCCTCGGAATCGAGCACCGGCCGGCCCAAAAGCAGGGATACGGTATCGGTGACCGGATCTGCAGCCAAAACCCAGGTCATGGAGCCTTTCTCTTTTATGTGCTGGTACCACTCTCGCTGTCTGGGATCATAGCCCGGCAAAAAGCGCTTGTGGCCGGGATAGACTGTGTGCAGCCCGGACTCCAGGGTGGTATGCTGCCAGAGAATGAGCTTCGGCGCAGAGGCATGAATCGATATATAGGACTCTTCCAGGGAGGCCAGCTGGTCTACTTGCCTTTTGACCAGCTGCAGGTTGGATCCCTGTTTCAGGTACATGGCCTGATGAACATAGGAGACCCGGAGATCCTCTTTTGCCTCCCAGGGCGCGGCTTCGGAACGATACATCGCGGTGGTGGAGCCCGGCGGCAGATAGCCTGTGGAGAGGTCTCTTCCCTGAAACAGTGTGGAGCCGGACCTCGGAAGCGGCGACTGGCTCAGCCTGCGTTCCACCGCCTGGGCCTGTTCAGCCAGAGCGCTCTCCAGAATGCGGCGCTTCAAACGCACAACCTTGAACTGATCCTGGACCAGGGTCTTGAGCAGCTCTTTATTCCGGGAGGTGAGCTCCTGCTTCATGGTCTCGGCCAGCCCATTGCCCAGCTTGGAAAGGGAGTAGTGGAACACTCCGGCCAGGCTCATCAAAGGCACCAGGGAGACAACCAAGAACAGGACGAGCAGCTTGAAGCGAATATTGAAGCGAATATTGAAATGCATGGTCTTCATAGGATGCAGCATATGGCAAGCCTCCAACGGAACGTGGTCCAAAGGAGTTTAAGCTTGGCAATATGCGGGAAAAGCGGTATAATCACCACGCTAGAGCATGGCATGTCAAATTTTTTTCCAATAACCAACCCCTGAGCAGCTCCTCGAGCCACACATGTCTTCTGCAGCCGAAAGCCTCCACCAGCTGGCCCAGCTTGTTCAGCATGAGCCCTGGTCCTATATTGGGAAGCTCCTCCTGGCGGGACTTATCGGTACCCTAATCGGATACGAGCGCGAAGTCCACGGGCAAGCGGCCGGCCTGCGGACCAATATCCTGGTCTGTATGTCGGCCTGCTTGCTCATGCTCCTATCCCTCTTCATACCCCAGATATTCGAGGACTTCGACTCCCAATCCGTGCTCCGCATCGATCCAGGACGCATCGCTTCCTACACCATGGCCGGAATGGGATTCCTGGGCGCCGGGGCCATCATCAAGGGAAGAGGCTCGGTTCGAGGCCTCACCACTGCCGCTGGCTTGTGGCTGGTAACCGCCCTGGGGCTGGCCATTGGCGCCGGCCTTATCCTCCCGGCCCTGTTGACGACCTTGATCACCGTGTTCATCCTGTTCAATCTTCGGATGCTCAAACCGGACATCGTCCACGACGAGCATACCCTGCTGACCTTGAAATGCTGCTGCCAGGAGCGGCCGCTGCCGCTTATCAAGCACGTTCTGCAGCAATATGCCAATCTCAAGATCGAGTTCATCAACTACCGGGAAAACCGGGAAAGCGAAGAGGTTACCTATATCATCCGCCTGCTGTCCAAGGACGACCTGGACTGGGGCCGCATCGTGGCCTCTCTGCTCAAGATCGAGTCCATCCTGGAGATCTCCTGGGAAGAAGCCAATGTCCCCTAAACCCGATACGGGGTGTGCCTCGTGAAACGGGTCCTTATCGATACCGACCCGGGAATCGACGATGCCCTGGCCCTCCTGCTGGCGCTTGGTTCCCCCGAGCTGGAGGTTGCTGCGATCAGCACGGTAAGTGGCAATGTTCCCGTGGATGCGGCCACCAGGAACGTGTTCAGCATCCTGGGCCTTTTTCCGGACATCTCCCTTCCCGTGGCCCAGGGGGCGGACAGGCCGCTGCTCAAGGAACCGGTGTACGCCGATTTTATTCATGGGCCGGACGGACTCGGTGGCCAGGCCGAAGCCTTGAGCCGCAATGGGAAGCACAGCGCCTGGCTGTCCCGGAGAAAAGGTCCGCAGGAAATCGTCCATCAGATTGAATCCTCCCAGCGCCCCACCACTATCATTGCCCTGGGCCCCCTGACCAATCTGGCCTTGGCCCTGGAAGCTGCACCCCGGGTCATGGCCTCTGTGGAGCGCTGCATCATCATGGGCGGAGCGATATCCGTATCCGGCAACATTACTCCGGCGGCGGAGTTCAATCTCTTCGTCGACCCGCACGCAGCCAGCCGGGTCTTTCACTCCGGACTGCCGCTGACCCTGGTGGGGCTGGATGTTACCCGGCAGGTCCTGCTCCAGCGCAGCGCAGTCCAAAAACTCATCCAGCCCAAGAAGACGGCCAGAGCGCAATTCATCGCCCGGGCCACCGAGCCGCTCCTGGCGTGGACCGAGAAATACTCCGGAGAGGCGGCCATCCCCTTGCACGATCCGCTGGCTGTAGGGATAGCCGTGGATCCCTCCTGGGCTCGAACGCAGCAGCTCGCAGTGGAGGTGGAGACCGAGGGCCAAGCGAGCCAAGGAATGTCCATAGCCGATCTGCGGCCGCTTTTGCCGGCCTGGAAAAAAGCTCCCAACATGCAGGTTTGCCTTGAGGTTCGGGTAGCCGAGTTCATGACCTTTTTACTGGAGCGCATACTATGAACCGCGTTCTCGTCGTAGGAAGCGCCAACACCGATCTCACCGTCCAGGCCCGGCGCTTGCCTCGGCCCAACGAGACCGTGAGCGACGGGCAGCTCATGGTCTCTTTCGGGGGCAAAGGGGCCAACCAGGCCCTGGCAGCCCAATTCGCCGGAAGCGCGGTCGCCCTGGTATGCAAAATCGGCTGCGACGACTTCGGCAATAGGTTGCAGGAGCATCTTCTCGCCTCCGGGCTCCCAGAAGAGGGGCTGCTCCGCGACCCGGAGCAGCCGGCCGGAATGGCCCTCATCGCGGTGGACGATGAGGGCAACAACCAGATCCTGGTGGCACCGGGAAGCAACAGGAGCCTTTCTCCGCAGGACATCGCCGCTCTGGAGCATCTGTTCAGGCACGCCGATCTCCTCCTGGTTCAGCTGGAGATCCCGCTCCCCACCGCAGAGGCAGCTCTGAGCATTGCCCGGAAGCAGGGTCTAACAACCATCCTCAATCCCGCCCCCTGCTATCCCCTGCCGGAAAGCATCCTCTCCCGCGTTGACATCCTCACGCCCAACGAACATGAGGCCGAAGGGCTGACCGGAATACAGGTTGCCACTGAAGAGCAGGCCTTACAGGCGGCCGCCTCCCTCCGCGATCAAGGAGCGGGTGCGGTGATAGTCACCTTGGGCCGCCGGGGTGCGGTCATTTCCTCCCCGGAGGCGGAAAAGCACCTCCCGGCCTTCGAGGTGCAGGCGGTGGATACGGTGGCCGCGGGCGATGCCTTCAACGGCGCCTTGGCAGCTGCCTTGGCCCGCAATCGTTCCCTTGAGGAGGCGGTGCGCTTCGCCTGCGCAGCCGGAGCGCTCTGCGCTACGCAGAGGGGAGCCCAGGAGGCCTTGCCACGGCAGGAGGAGATCGACCTATTTCTGGCTCAACCTCCCAGGAGCTCCCCATGAAGCCTTGCTTTACCGCTCAATGCGTTACTTTCGCTCTGCTCCTGAGCCTGCTCTGCGGCTGTGCCGGCCTGGGAAAGAGGCTCAACGAGCCGCGTATGAGCCTGACCCGGGTCCGGGTTCAGGAAGTTGGTCTCCTGGAATCCGTTCTGCACATCACTCTGCGCGTTGTGAATCCCAATGACGTGGCCCTGAGCATCAAGGGAGCCGACTGCGAGCTCAGCCTCAAGGGACAAAGCGTGGCCCACGGAGTAACCAACGAAGCGATCAGCATCCCGGCCCTGGGATCGAAGCAGCTGACCGTCGAGGCCTATACCTCCATGGTGGGAATCACCCGTACCGTCCTGTCCACGCTGCGCCAGAGCGAACCGGAACGGGAAGTAGCCTACAGCTTGGAGGGCAGGCTCCATCTCGGCGGACGGAGCTTTATCAACACCCTGCCCTTTAGCATGGAGGGGAAGCTGTCCGCTGCAGAGTTGATCGGCCCCAAGTAATGCACAGCCCATTTTCTCGTACTGCAAAAATTTGAAATACGAAGTCTCATATCTGGCTCCTGTGCAGGATTACCCGCTCGGCAGGCTAAGGTTCCCCGAGACGAGCCGTTCCACGAGCTTCCGGTTCGCCGCCGGAAAAGCAAACCGCCGCAGCTCTTCCGCCTCGACGAACCGTCTTTCCTGGACGGATCGGAGCTCGGCCTGCCCCTGCCGGTGCTTTTTACGGCACCAGTAGACGTGGAGGCTCACCCGGAATGTAGTGTAGCTGTGCCTGATGCATCCGATCTTCTCGCCGACGACGACCTCCAGCCCGAGCTCTTCAAGGAGCTCGCGCCGCAAAGCCTCCTCAGGGGTTTCTCCGGAATCGATCTTGCCGCCCGGAAACTCCCACAGATCGGCCATGAGTCCCTGAGCCGGCCTTTTTTGGATGAACACCCGTCCCTCCTCCGGCAGACACTCCATCCACCTCTCGAAAAACGGGACCACCCTTGGGGCCTGGGTTTGCTGGAGCATGATCTCGGCAATCCAAGCCCGGTAGGGCGTACTCTTGGTCCGCCAGGGAAAGGGCCGCTGCATCGCTGCAAACCAGCCTATGAGGCGCTCCACCCAATCTGTCCCCTTTGCTGGAGCCGTCTGCTTCGAGTCCACGATTTCCTCGCACTGTTTCATTTCTATCTCTGTGACACTCCCTGTACTTTGAACACGGGCAGCTGGGAGAGCGCAACCTGAATCCAGCCGCTCCATACAGAGAAATTGGGAAGATTGCAAACTGTCCCTTGACAAGTCACAAACTTTACAGTAATTTTTATATAGAATGAAAGTGTATTCCTATTAGAGGCCACGACCGCTGTGCATAGGGCTCATTCGCCAACTGCCCCGGGTATTTCACAATCGCTCCACAGCTTCTGAAAAAGCATTTTCCTCTTTCCTTGTGCGTGTCTTTTGAAATACCATGTATCAAGGTATGGAAAGAGGGCTTCCTCGTGAGCTGATATACAAGGAATTCTCCTTATCGGCACCAACGGAGCACGCACACGCTGTACACGTCCATCAATCGGCACACACGCTCAAACGCCCGGTTTCTCGAGCTCTTCCCCAACACAGCCTCCTCCGCAGCCTTTACCCCTTCTTGACGCTTCGTTCCCTTAGGGGCCTCTCCTGTGTTGGGTTAACACGAAAATGAAGGCTCGGCTGCATACACTGCGTTTCGCAGAACGCATCGCCCATCCATATCAAGCGACGGTAAACACCAAGGGAGGCTTGCATGGCCGGTATTTTCGACATTTATAAAATCCCGCTCGACGACGGCATCGAAGCGATCGTTGATTGGCTGGTGGCCCACTACCGCTGGCTCTTCCAGGCCATCAAGGTCCCGATCGCGGAGACGCTCCACGGCATCGAAAGCGTTCTGCAATGGCTTCCGCCGAGCGTCGTGGTAATCGCCTTCGCAATCATTGCCTGGAGGGCGGCCAGCTGGCGCGTCGGGATCTTTGCCTTTCTGGGCATGCTCTTCATGGGCTTCATCGGGGTCTGGCACGAGGCGATGACCACGCTCTCCATGGTCCTCACCTCGGTCATCTTCTGCGCCATCGTGGGTATTCCCATCGGCATCATCGGCTCCCAGAGCAACCGCTTCTACAACTCCATCCGGCCCGTTCTCGACGTGATGCAGTCCACCCCGGCCTTCGTCTACCTCGTGCCGGTGGTCATGCTCTTCAGCATCGGCACCGTGGCCGGCCTCATCGCAACCATCGTCTTCTCCATCCCTCCCATCATCCGGCTGACCAATCTGGGCATCCGGCAGGTCCACCCCGAGCTCATCGAGTGCTCCGAGGCCTTTGGGGCCACCCGCTGGCAAACCCTGCTCAAGGTGCAGCTTCCCCTGGCCGCGCCCACGATTATGGCCGGGCTGAACCAGAACATCATGCTCGCCCTGGCCATGGTGGTTATCGCCTCCTTGATCGGCGCCGGGGGCCTTGGGCTCCTCGTCTTCGAGGGCGTCAACAGTCTCAAGGTGGGCCTGGCCGGCGTCGGGGGGATCAGCATCGTGCTCATAGCCATGATCCTGGATCGGATCACCCAGGCCCTGGGCCAGATCAAGAAGGAGTAATGGATCGGAGATGTCCGAAACGGGTGCGCCCCGTGGCATATTCGGCAGGCAGTCAATCTCCAACCCATTCAACCTATGGAGGTGCAGTATGTCTTGGCGCAAACGCATAAGCAAAGTGAGCTGGATTCTGGCGGCAGGCCTTATCCTGACGCTCGCCGTGAGCGGCACAGGTTTGGCCAAGGACTTCCAGGCGGACTTCATGAACAAGGAGTTCTCCTCCTTCCCGGGCAAGGGCACGAGCGTAAAGCCGGCGAGAGCCTCCTGGGGAAGCGGGTTCTTCCTCGAGGCCCTGTACAGCCGTGCCCTGGAGCATCTGGGCTATGACGTCCAGCACTTCAAGGAGCTCTCCAACCCCATCTTCTACAAGGCCGTGGTCCAGCACGATGTCGACTTCTGGGCCAACGGCTGGTTCCCGCTGCACAACGATCAGCTCCCGGAAGAATTCAACGAGAAGGCGCAGAAGGTCGGCTACGTTGTCAAAAACGGCGCGCTGCAAGGCTACCTTGTATCCAAGGAGCACGCCGAAAAGTACGACATTACCTCTCTGGAGGACTTCAAGCGGGAAAAGGTCAAGGAGGCCTTTGACGCGAACGGCGACGGCAAGGCAGATCTCGTGGCCTGTCCTCCGGGCTGGGGCTGCGAGAAGGTCATCACCCACCACATGGACGTCTACAAGATGCACAACCACGTGAACGCCATCAAGGCCGCCTATGCCGCGAGCATGGCCG
>CAZQPF010000011.1:0-46687 GCA_964595165.1 uncultured Desulfohalobiaceae bacterium | reverse complement strand
CCTGTTCTACACCTGGACGCCGAACTGGACCGTGAACAAGCTCAAGCCCGGCAAGGACGTGGTTTGGATCAACGTGCCGAGCATCATCCCCACCAAAGGCCAGCGCGGCATGGAGGACGACATGGTCGCCAGTGGCGTAAAAGGGGCCGTGAGCGATCCCATCAAGATGGGCTTTGTGGCCAACGACATCCGGGTCGTGGCCCATAACGAGTTCCTGAACAACAACCCGGCGGCCCAAAAGCTCTTCGAGCTCATGGCGGTGCCGTTTGACGACATCGCCGCCCAGAACTCCAAGATGTTTGAGGGTGAGGACGATCAGGAGGACATCGAGCGGCACGCCACGGAATGGATCATGAACCACAAGGAGCAATGGATCGAGTGGCAGAAGAAGGCCCGCATGGCCGCTGAATAGCCTCAAATTGCATTCCGTTGTCCCCGGCTCCTCCTCTGGAGCCGGGAGATGCACAACAAAGCCCGGTCCTGCCTGGACCGGGCTTTGTTGTCCTCACCGGATCTTACAGGGTGCAAGGCTATGGGGGTTATTGCCCCTGAGCCACCTGTTGCAGGTAGGCCTTCATGCCTGGTCTTTCCCCTGCAAAAAGCTCAGCACTCGCTCGTTGAACTCCTTGTAGGCCTCGATGTTCGACAGATGCCTGGCCCCTTTAAGCACGGACAGCTCGGCTCCGGATATGTGCTGCGCAATGGCCTTTGCTTCGCTCACCGGCGTTCCGGGATCATCCTCTCCCACCAGAACCAGGGTGGGGGCCTCGATCCTGGGCAGACGCAGCAGGGCGTCGAACTCGCTGATGGCCCGGCAGCAACCGGAGAATCCGGCCACTGGCGTCTCGCGAATCATCTTTTCAATTTGGGAGGTGACCTCGGGCTCCTGGCGTCGAAACTCGTGGCTCAGCCACCGCTCCAGGGTGGGTTGCACAAGCGCGTCCATGCCCTGGCTCCTGGCGGTCTGGATTCGTTCCTCCCAAACCGGCTTCAGCTCCGGGTCAACGCGGCAGGCGGTATCGCAGAGAACCAGGCCCTTCACCCGCTGGGGATGCTCAGCTGCCAGAATCTGGCCGATCATCCCGCCGAGAGAGAGGCCCATAAAGTGTACCGCCGGAATCTCCAGACGGTCCAGCAGCTTGACGGCGTCCTTGGCCAGCTGCTCCATGGAGTAGGGCTCCTCCGGAGCTGAAGATTGTCCGTGTCCCCGGATATCGTAGCGCAGGACCTGATACTGCCGGCTGAGGTCCGGAAGCTGACGCATCCAGAGCTCCCGGTTGGCCGCCAGGCTATGGCTGCACATCACCACCGGAGCGCCGGAGATGCCTTCAAGGTCGTAATACACCTCAATGCCTTCCAAGCTAGCCTTCATGTTCCTCCTCCGTTATCCTACGGTCTTGATAGCTGGAGAGTTTAAAAGAAGCTGATAGCTCATAGCTCACAGCAAGAGTGAAGAGCAGAAATCTGAACTTAAGGCCCAGAGCGCATGGCGCATAGCGAAGAAGGAATGTTCTGCGTTGAGCTTAGAGTATCAAAAAGATAAGCCAAAAGCATGCACATTCATTCGAGTTCCTAGATTTTCCCAACGCCGAAGCAAGGAGCCTTGATGAAGCCAGACGGCGTAATCTTCGACCTCGACGGAACCCTGCTGGACACCTTGCCGGACATCGGGCGTGCGGCAAATCTCGTTTTAGCGGAGCGAGGCCTGCCGCAACACCCCACAGATAGCTACCAGGCCTTTATCGGAAGCGGGGCCTGGTGGCTCATGCATCAAGCCCTTCCGGAAGATTACCGTCATAGGGATACTGTAACAGCCTTGAGCGCTTCTTTCAAAAAAACGTACGCATCCATCTGGCAGGAGCGGACCAGTCCCTTTCCGGGCATTGTGGATATGCTCTACACGCTCAGAGGCAGGAAGGTCAAGCTGGGGGTGCTATCCAACAAGCCGGACCGCTTCACTCGCGCCTGCGTAGAGGCCTTTTTACCGGCTCGGCTTTTTGAGGGTATCCAGGGCCAGATCGACGGCAAACCCCAAAAGCCCGATCCGTCTACGGCCCTTCAAATGGCTGAGGCCTTGGAGGTCGCTCCTCAGAGCTGCTGCTTGGCGGGAGATTCTGAAATAGATGTGCTCACCGGGGTGAGTTCCGGCATGTACTCCATCGGCGTGCTTTGGGGCTACCGCTCCCGGGAAGAGCTCCTCAGGGCGGGAGCCGATGCCGTGGTCAAAAGCCCGGAAGAGCTCCTCGCCCTGATTGCCTAGTGCCGTTTCTTATTTACAGTGGTTGTGCTCAGGCGGACCCTTTACAAGCTGCTGCTGCAGGTGTCCTTCAAGCAGTGGCCTCCTGGCTGCTGAGCTCCTGCTCCAGCCAGGAGCGCAACGGTTCGGTGATGCCGAAAACGCCCTTGATCAGACCGGTCTCTTCCCGAACGTGATCCTGCAAGGCATCCGGCACCTTGATTTCCGCCAGCTCTTCCGCGCCTTCGGAGCTCCTGCGCACCAAGGTCACCGTGGGCTCCTTACCCCAGGTGCTCAGCACGAAGTAATCGGAGGACTCGTTCTTGGAGCGGACCGGGTTCCGGTCGCCCCGCAGCCAGTTGTTTCCCCATTCCAAATACATGACTATGGCGTCTTCAGGGGTCATGTCCCAATCGATGGTCAAATGTCTGAACTCGGATAATCGGCCCATAGATCCTCCTTGTTTTCTTTATTGATAATGATAATTTTTATCATAGTCAAGACTAAATATGGTCCCAACAAGACGGCCTGGCCCTCGCCTCTTACTTGCTGGAAGGCTCTGCTAGAAAGGATAACCTGCTGTAGATGGGGCAGATATTGCACAGCGTGCGCTGGCAGGGATGGTCCGGATCAAGGTCCAGCGGCTGGGGAACGGTGGACCGAACGAGCTCCTGAATGTGCTTGCGCAAGGTGCTCCGGCTATAGGCAGTCCCGTCCGGCTTGCATATCACAGGGCAGTTCTTGCCCTCCTTGATCTTAGCCTCTTTTCGCGCGGCGGGAAGGAAGGTCCGAAGGTGAAGGCCCAATGCTGGAGTGAGCTCGATGGTCTCCGGCGGTGCGGGCCGACTGAGGTCCTTGAGCGCTTCGAGCACAGCCGGACGCGGCCGGAACCTTGGCTGGACAGAGTCCTCGAACTCGCTGTCCAGCAGCTCGCAGGCCGCTGTAATGTTCAGCCCGCTGCAGGCGACAAGATGCAGGAGCAGAGTCTTCACCCGCCAGGTAAAAGCCTGCCTGGCGTTTTTGGCCAGCCGACTCTCCGTATGCGCTGCTTGGATCACCTTTTGAATCTCTTGCGGTATCATGTCTCCCCCTGCGTTGGATTGTTCCCGGACCGCTGCGGCAGTACCAGCGCCGCTGCGGTTCGACTCCTGGAGCATCAAGCGGCAGACGGTGATAAGATGCGACTGCAAAAAATCCTTTTTGCAGTCGCAGTGGTCAGAACTCGGTGGTCAGTTGTCAGTAAAATCAAAAAGTTATAAGAACATGCCTGCTCTTGAACCCATCACACAGGACTTTTTGCAGGTACGTCTGATAAGGATGAAGGTGCCAGAGAGCAAACTTTGCCAATTTTTCCTTCGCATTGGAGCATACTTTTCCCGATATGGCAAGACGGCATGGAGTCAAAAACCAGAAAGGGAACAGTTTTTAGGCTTCTTCGGATTGAATGCCTTCGCTCCATTTTTTATAAAAATTATCATTCCTGGTTGCACTCATCCCTGCAGTGCTTATGTCTAACACATAGGCACCTCCTTGCAGGACGCACCTGCAAAAAGTCATATGTGTCAGGTTCAAGCGCAAACAGCTTGTCGTAAGTTTCTGACTTTACTGACCTCTGACCACCGACTACTGCGACTGCAAAAAGGATTTTTGCAGTCGCATCTTTCAGGTGCGGCTGGAGGCTGCAATTGAGAGTGGGCGATCAATAAAACACAGCATTTCTCAGGAGTGACCTCATGAAAACCTTGCTTGCCATCTCCATCCTCATGCTGATGGGAGGAGGCCGGGCACTTGCCGAAAACGAGCTCCAGGGCTCGAAGGCGGCGGCCTACTTTGCCGGCGGATGCTTCTGGTGCGTGGAGGCGGACTTGGAGAAGATTCCCGGGGTCATCGAGGCGGTATCCGGCTACAGCGGCGGCCGCGTGGAGAACCCGAGCTACGAGGAGGTCTCTTCCGGAAAGACCGGGCACCGCGAAGCGGTCAAGGTTATCTACGACCCGGACCGCATAAGCTACGAGCAGCTCGTGGAGGCCTTCTGGCGCATGTTCGACCCCACGGACGCCGGAGGCTCCTTCGGCGATCGGGGCCAGCAGTACACCTCGGCCATCTTCTACGAGACCGAAGAGGAGAAGCGCATTGCTCAGGCCTCCAAGGAGCGTCTCGAGCAATCCGGCCGGTTCAACAAGCCGATCGCGACCTCCATCGAAAAGCTGCACAACTTCTACCCGGCTGAGGAGTACCACCAGGACTACTCTAAGAAGAGCCCCATCCGCTACAGGAGCTACCGCTTCTTCTCCGGGAGGGACCGATTTGTGGAACAGCACTGGTCCAAAGGCCCGGCAGAGGTGACCGCCAACCCGGCGGATGCACCGGCCGAGCCAAGAGATCCTTCCTCCACCAACCCGGGAACCGAGGCCGAGGAGTACACCAAGCCGAGCCAGGCTGAGCTCAAGAGCCGGCTCACTCCCATCCAGTACAAGGTCACCCAGGAGAACGGGACCGAGCCAGCCTTCACCGGGGAGCACTGGGACAATAAGCAAGAAGGCATCTACGTGGACGTGGTGTCCGGTGAGCCGCTCTTCTCCTCCAAGCACAAGTTCAAGTCCGGGACCGGCTGGCCGAGCTTCACCAGACCCCTCGTGCCGGAGAATATCGTTGAGAAAAAGGACCGCTCCCTGTTCACGGTCCGTACCGAGGTCCGCTCCAGGCACGGCGACTCCCACCTCGGCCACGTATTTGAGGACGGCCCCAAGCCCACCGGGCTGCGCTACTGCATCAATTCGGCCGCCCTGCGGTTCATACCCAAGGAGGACCTGGCAGAGGAAGGCTACGGCGAGCTTGAATCGCACTTCGAGTAAGTGTGGATACAGTCTGTAAGCCGCTTGAAGAGATCCTCCAGCTTGGCCTCGGCCTGCTTCAGCTCGAGTGCCGAAGCAAAGCTGGATTCCAGCTCCCGAAAGATGACGTCGTATCCGGATCCGCTGGGTCTAAGCCTCTCATAGTCCACCTCCGTCCGAGCGTAAGGGCCGTCCTCAAAGACGTAATGGCAGACGGCGCGCTGCCGATCCTTGCGAAAGGGCCAGTTGAGCTTGAGGGCCAGCAGCTGCCGAGCCAGGTCATTGCACCTGGAGCCGGCAAGCTCCGCTACCGGGACCGACCCCCCGGCATAGGCTTCCAAGCCCTGGATAAGGCCTTTAAGCAGCCTGTGCTCCGTAATGACCGCGCCGTAGAGATACCAGTCCTCAGCCGCCTCGATAACCAGCCCCTTGAGCCTCTCCGGGAGTCGATAGTGGGAAGGGCAAAAGTATAAGCGGCAGGCGGCCCCTCCGTAATGGCTCAAGCCCCGGTAATCCCGCCCCTTATTCCCCGGGGCTTCCGGGTGGAGCAAACATCCCGGTCGATCGAGGTTCTCGCCGATAAGCCCTAAAAACGGACAATGGTGGAAGCCGGGCAAAGGGCGGTCCGGCCCTGGCAGACCGGCCAGCGCGTTCGCGCCAAAGGCATCGAGAGCCGAGACGGTGCGAGGGGTGCGCTCCATCTGCTCCGTTCGCTCCAGGAGCAGGCGCTCCAGGGAGGACCTATCCTGTGCAGGCACATTGTACAGCCCGCAGCAGGCCCCGCAGGACACCCCTTCTTTGACCTGACATAGAGAAATTGGCTGCGTGGTCATGCTTTCAGCTCGCAACACCCGCTAATGACCTTTCTGCTTAGAGCATTCTTCAGCATATATACATAACTCCACTTTCCAACCCCTCACCCCTCACTCAGTTTGAGCGCACTCCTCTTCGTTTTGAGGTCGATAACGTTCAAGCTGCAGCTTTCTCCAAACTCCAGCTGCGACTGAGCAAACTGAGTGAGGGGAGCTCCCCTTGGGAAGGGGAGCAGCCCATAAGGAGTTTCTTACTGTGATCAACCCGGCACTCAGGTTCGGCATTAATAGCTGGAGCTTATGCCGTAAACCCATTATATGATTCCATGAATACTCTGAGATGATTTCTTCAAAACCGAGTGCCGGGTCAACCCGGCTCTAGCGATTTTCAGCATATATTTGTAAAAAATGAAGAGCTTGGATTCTTATTAATCTAAACCCATTAAGTCAGATTTGCCGGAGGCAAATCTGACTTATGATTGCGTATCGCAGAAGACCCTGATATTGCTGGATGCAAAGGCAATTTAACCATACTTCCAAGACCCCCATGTCAAACCAGGACCCCTTGAGACGCGACACCATCTCCTTGGTCGCGGATATCAGCAGCATCCTCGCCCAATATCGGGACCCGGATCAATCCCTGCAGCACATCGCCGAGCTCATCGCTCGAGCCCTGAACACCGATGTGTGCTCCATCTATCTCCTGGACAGCAAGAGCAATCGGCTCCAGCTTCAAGCCAGCCAGGGGCTCAAAGAGGACTCCATACAGCAGATCCAAATGGAGACCCATGAGGGGCTCACCGGCCTGGTGGTCCAACGCCTGGATCCGGTATTCGTTGTGCGCCCCGCAGAACATCCTCGCTTCAAGTACTTCCAGGCTAGCGGCGAGGAAATCTACTCCACCTTTCTCGGTGTGCCCCTGGTCTATCAGCAGCAGGTTCTCGGCGTCCTCGTGGCCCAAACCGTTGCCGAAACCGGGCTCACCTCCGCCGACATCCCGCTGCTGCAAGCGGTTGCTTCCCAGATCTCCTCCCTGGCCGCCTACTCCGGCCTGCTGGAAAGCCTGAACCGACAGCGGCAGGAGTCCAGCCAGATGCAGCAGAGGCTCTCCCGTAGCTTGCAGCGCGATCAAGCCAGGGACAGGGAAGGCTTTCTGCGTGGCGAGCCGGTGTCCGAGGGATTCGGCCAAGGCCGGGCCCATTACCTGGCCGCCAGCATCGGCTTTGAAGAGGTTGAAGCGGAAACCACAGAACATCCCGAGCCTGAGCTGAGCCGGTTCGAGGAGGCCTTGTCCGCAGCCCAAAACGGGATATCCCGGCTCATCGACACCATGGACGACCTCCAGGCCGAGGATCGGGCGGTCCTTAAAGCCTACCTCATGCTGCTGCAGGATAGGGCCCTGCTGGACAGGATCCGCACCTACATAAAGCAGGGCTCCAAAGCGGAGTACGCTCTGAAAACTGCCATTTCCGACTATCTGGACATCTTCGCCGGCCTGGAAGATCCGTATCTCCGGGAACGCGGCCGGGACGTGGAGGATGTGGGCAAGCGCCTGCTCCGGGCCCTCTACGGAATCGACCAGTCCCTGAATACCCAGTTTGAAAGCGATACCGTGATCATTGCCTCGGACATCTCCCCGGCGGATCTGGTCGCCTTGCGCCAGGATAAGCTCAAGGCCATCGTGCTGACCAAGGGAGGCAGAACCTCCCATGCAGTCATCCTGGCCAAATCCTTTGAGATACCTGCTGTTATCCAGGTTGCGGATGTCATGGACCGGGTCAAGGAGCAGGACTGGGTCATCGTGGATGGAACCTCGGGGCTCGTCTTTCCCACCCCCACCCAGGAGATCCGCAGGGAGTACAACCGTCTGGAGCGGGAAAAGTCCCAGCTGAACCACAGGCTGGCCAGGCTGCGCTCCTTGCCGGCGGAAAGCCTCGACCATCAGCGCATCGGGCTCGGGGCCAACATCGGCCTGCTCTCCGACCTTGAGCTGGTAGACAAGTACGGAGCGGAGTTCATAGGCCTTTACAGAACCGAGTTCCCCTTCCTGGCCCGTAAAGGGTTTCCCACCGAGGAGGAGCAGGTCGAGCTCTACCGCAAGGTTCTCCAGGGAGCGAAACAACGGGAAGTGACCTTCCGGACCCTTGACGTGGGCGGAGACAAGGTCCTGTCCTATCTCGACTATCCACCGGAAGACAACCCCTATCTCGGCTGGCGTTCCATACGGGTGTCCCTGGACATGGACGACATCTTCAGAACCCAGCTGCGCAGCATCCTCCGGGCTGCCAGCTCCGGCCGGGCCAGGATCATGTTTCCCATGATCAGCTCGGTTCAGGAGATCATCACCTGCCTGGACATCCTGAAAGAGGAGAAGAAAGCCCTCTCCAGAAGATCTGTTGAGCATAACCCGGAGGTTCCCGTGGGGATCATGATCGAGGTCCCGGCGGCGGTCAAGATCCTGCCCAAGCTCCTGCCCTGGGTCGACTTCATCAGCCTGGGCACCAACGATCTAGTGCAGTACATCCTGGCCGTGGACCGCAACAACCCGCGGGTGGCCCCCTTGTATACGCCGCTTCACCCCGCGGTTCTGGGCACCGTTGCAGAAGCGGCTGCCATCTGCCGCAAGTTCGGCCTGGAGGTCTCGGTCTGCGGCGAGGCTGCGGCCAATCTTTCCTGCGCCTACTTCCTGCTCGGACTGGACATTCAGGGGTTGAGCATGAACCCGGCCTCCATTCCCCGGATCAAAAACCTGGTGCGCCGGGTGGACCGGGAACGGATCCGGAATCAAGTCCCGGACATTCTGGCCCTGTCCGGGCCGGCTGAGATTCAGACCCATCTGGAGACCGTGCTGCAGGATCTCTCCCTGGATAGGCCGGCGGAGGAGCTGCCCTGGCTTGACCCCCAAGAGCGGCCTTCATCCCAGCAAACCAGCAGCGGGAATATCTAACAGGCGGTGACGATGCTCAAAAACCTGGCCTTGCTCCTGCTTCTGGCGCTTCTCCTGGCCTGCGCCAAACCAAGCCCCGGACCGCCCATAGCCGATCTGCAGCGCTATCCGCAGAATGCATCCTTCTATCTTTCGCACCAGAGCGAGACAGCGAATCTGGTTTCCAGGACAAGACAGCAAAGGCTGGCCCAGCGCTTTGTACAAAGGTATTTCCTGCCCTGGCACGCCGGATCGGCCCTCCACTCCTCGGAGGAGGTCTTCTGGGGGCACCGGGAGTTCGCCGATCAAGCCCTGTACGGCGAAAACCTGCGACCGCACACCTCCTCCTGGTGGAAGGATCTGATCGCCAAGGCAAGCCCCGGAAGCTATCCCAATGCCCACCAGAAAGCCATTACCGTCCGCACGACCCATATGCGGGTTCTTCCCACCCATAAGCCGGCCTTCCTGGACCCGGATCAGCCCGGCCAGGGCTATCCCTTCGACATGTTTCAAAACTCGGTCCTGTGGGCCAACACCCCGGTTCTCATCTCGCACAAGTCCAGCCAGCGCGGCTGGTATCTGGTAGAAACCGACTGGGCCTTCGGCTGGATACCGGCTAGAGACATCGCCTTCGTCAGCGAAACCCTGGCCAAGCGCTACCAAACCGGCCATTATATGACCCCGGTCCGGGACAAAGTCCCGGTTTACGACTCCCAGGGGCGGCATCGCTTGTGGGCCCGTATAGGATCCATCCTGCCGCTGGACTCCGCCGCTTCTGGAAGCTCGAATCTGCTTGTCGCCGTCCCGGACGAAAACCGAAATGCCATCCTGCGTGAAGCGAGGCTTGCCCGGGACTGCATGGCCCAGTTTCCCCTCTCACCTAGGCAAAGCCGGGTAGCCGGCCTGGCTGACGAGCTCCTGGGGCAGCCTTACGGATGGGGCGGCCTGTACGCTCAGCGGGACTGCTCTTCCACCCTGAGGGACCTTTTTGCCCCTTTTGGATTATGGCTGCCCCGGAACTCCGCGCCTCAGGCGAAAGCCGGACAGAGCATCGAGCTGGAGGGGCTCTCCGAAAAGTCCAAAGCAGAGCTTATCAAGGAACGCGGCCTGCCCTTCTTTACCCTGCTCAGCGCCCCGGGTCATATCATGCTCTATATCGGCCAATATCAAGGCCGGGCCGCGATTTTCCACACCATGTGGGGGGTTAGGACCTGGGATCTCCTGCACGGCCAGGGAAGGCACATCGTGGGAAGCACGGTCATCACCTCGCTGACCCCGGGAAGGGAACTTTCCCATGCAGCCGGCCCGGGCTCTTCGCTCCTGTCGCGTCTCAAGGCCATGACCCTTTTGCCGCCCAGGCAGGTGGAGACTGAAAGCAAGGAATAGCTCGCCTGCAACAGCAGGAGGACAAGCATGCAAGGAGGGATAGCGATGCAGCAGTTTATGGATCCCGGATCCGTGGTACTCATCGGCGCGCCTCGCAGAAGCGGGCCGGGTGCCTACAACAATCTGGAAGTCATGGAGCGCTTCGGATTCAAAGGCACCATCTATGTCGTCCATCCCAAAGTCGAAGAAATCTGCGGCCACCGCACCTACCCCGATGTGGACTCCCTGCCCGAAGCTCCGGACCTGGCCGTCATCTCCGTGGGAAGGGACCGGGTGCTTTCGGTATTCGAAGCCTGTGTTCGCCGGTCCATCAAGCAGGTGCTCGTGATCAGCCAGGGCTTTTCCGATGCCGACAGCGAGGGGAAGCGGCTGCAGGAAGAGCTGCGCCGCAAGGCCAGGGAAAACCAGGTTAAGGTGGTTGGGCCGAACACCATGGGCGTCTTGAACAACTTCTCCGCCTTCAGCACGGCCTTTGTTGACATTCCAAAGGAGACCCCGGCCTGGCCTTTAGGGCTCATAGCCCAGTCCGGGGTGCTCCAGGTCGGCTTTGAGTCCTTTGTTCAACATGTGGGCAAGGCCGTGGATCTGGGCAACATGTGCGATGTCGATTTCGTGGATGCTCTGGAGTACTTCGAGCAGGACCCGGAGATCCGAATAGTCGCCGTGCATATGGAAGGCGTCCAGCGGGGACGGGAGTTCCTCCGGGTCGCCGGGCGAGTGGCCAGATCCAAGCCGGTGATTGTCTTCAAGACCGGCCGCAGCGAAGCCGGAGCCCGTGCCGCCCTTTCCCACACCGGATCCATGGTCGGTGCGGACGAGGTGGCTGACAGCGCCTTCAAGCAGCACGGCATCCTGCGGGTATCGAGCATGGCCGAGCTCCTGGCCGCCTGCAAAGCCTTTTTGCATCTTCCCGCCATGCAGGGACCCAACCTTTCCGTGATCACCGCTGCCGGCGCGAGCGGCATCATGGCTGCCGACGCCTGTGCCGATTACGGCCTGCAGCTGGCCGACTTTCCGGAGTCCCTGCGCAGCTCCCTGGAAAACGAACGCATCGAATGGCACCGCCTGCACAACCCTGTGGATATCTGGCCGCTGGGCATGGTTGCCGGCTCCTTCACCCAGGTTTTCCAGACGGCTGCCCAAGGGCTCCTGGCCCATGAAGGAACTGACGCAATTCTGGGAATCGCCCCGGTGATGAGCTCCTCCCTGCACAGCGATCTGGACCTGGAGCCCATGCTCCGGGAGGTTCTGGGCTCCGCCTCGCAGCCCAAGCCCATCGCCCTGTGGCTCTACGGAGACGGGGCCGGGGAGCAGGAAAGGAAGCTGGATTCCCTGCCCGGGGTGGCCTGCTTCTCCAGCATAGATGAAGCCGTCAGCGGCCTGGCCGCAACCTATCGCTATAGCCGAATGCAGCGGCGATCCTCGTGACCCTGAGCCCAGATGCGACCGCAAAAAGGATTTTTGCGGTCGCATAGGAGCTTGACACTACCGGGCATTCGGGAGATACCACATTGTGAACAAGTTCACATACCAGGATTGAGGATTGAGCTCAATTGCCCTTCCTTTTAACGGCAAACTCATTCAGCCAGAGGAGGTATACCCAAGCCAAAGGAATACAACAATTAATGTCCTCGATGGCCTTATTCTGTCGGCTCTTAGCCTGGTTTCCCAATCGCGGCCCTGCTTGGCAGACTTGCTCGACGAGCTTCCCGCTCCCTTCATGCCTCTGGCATGATTATTGAAAATTCCAGCTCCAGACAAGCGCTCATTTCACGATGGAGGAAAACATGCTGTACGAGACACTACGATTCTGGAACACCGTGCTCAAAACCCACACTGCAAGCCAGGACTGGAACATCGACAACGAGATCATCCTGGAAAAGAAGCAGCTTCTGCTGCGCCGCTTCCACCGGGGTGATCCAGGCAGCCCGCCGATACTTGTGGTACCCCCCAATGCGGGCCACCACTCCAATATAGCCGAACGGCTGCTGCAAACCTGTATGGATGCAACACCGGAACGCAGCATTTACAGTCTTGACTGGCCTGGAGCGGACAGCAGCAACAAGGGATACGGCATCGAGGACATGGTCTGCGAGCTCCAGTCCTGTGTAGAGGCCGTGGGTAACCGGGTTCATCTCTTCACCCTCTGCCAGGGAGCCTGGGTGAGCGCCATATACGCCTCCCTCTTTCCCCGGACCGTGCTGTCCTACACCAACGGAGCCGGACCCATCGACTTCCGCGCCGGCAACGGCAAGATCAAGAACTATTGCAGCGTGATGCCGGATTCCTTCTTCAAAGGGCTCGTACAATACAACGGCGGCATTCAAACCGGGCTCAACCAAGTGCTCGGGTTCAAGAACCTCAATCCTTTTGAACGCTGGGTATCGGACTACATGAATCTCTGGCTGGACATCCTTTCCGGCGAGGAGAAGAAGATTGAGCGCTGGAAGCGGTTCAAGCAATGGTATGAACATACCGTGGATCTGGACGGCAAGTGGTATCTGGAGGCCGTTCAGGAGCTGTTCAAGAAGAACAAGCTCATCAAGGGCGAGCTGGAAGTTCTCGGCAAGAAGGTGGACCTGGCCAACATCAGCTGTCCGGTATTCCTGCTGGCCGGAGAGCGGGACGACATCACCCCTCCCAAGCAGGTGTTCAACATGGCCGATTACGTTTCCGGCCCCACCTGGAAAGCACTCATCGAAGATGCCGGACACATCGGGGTGTTTGTAAAAAGCGCCTCCCTGGAATACTGGAAATCCATCATCCGCCAGCTGGACATCCTGGAAAACGGGCTCCAGGCAAACACCCGCATCAGCGATCTCTCCCCTGAAGATTACCGCCTCTCCCCGGATCTGCTCTACGAGGTGTGCTAGGATGGCAAACATCCAGCCGCTTCCCGGCGGCTGGATGTTTTGATATCCTACCCTGCATGCGCCTTATTCATTCCCCGAAATGCCTGGAGTACGAGATCCCGGGCCACCCGGAATCGCCGCAGCGGCTTCGCCTGGCAGCACAATACCTGCGCAGCAAGGGCTACGCCTTTGAAGAGCCTTCCCCCTGCTCCGAGGAAGATCTCCAGCTGGTGCACACCCCGGAACACATCGAACGTATCCGGAGCGCTCGCTTCTTCGAAGTGGACACCCCGGCTCCGCAAAATATCTTCACCTACGCCAAGCTGGCTGTGGGAGCAGCCATCCAGGCCTCGCAGAAAAACGGGTTCTCACTGATGCGCCCTCCCGGGCATCATGCGGGAAAGAGCTTTCATGGCGGCTTTAGCTATCTCAACAATATCGCAGTCGCGGTCCGCAAGAAAGGTACTCCCACGCTCATCCTGGATATCGACGGCCATCACTGCAACGGCACCCAGGACATCTTTGCCGACGAGGAGCGCATCAGGGTCATATCTCTCCACAAGGCAGGCTTCCCTGGCACCGGGCTGACCTCCGGAAAAAACTACGCCAACAATCTGTTCAAAGGGGAAATCGGAGACAGGGCCTATCTGAATGCTTTGCAAGAGCTGCTGAGCAGTGTTTCGGATGTGGAATGCATTGCCGTATCAGCCGGATTCGACGCCTACAGCTCAGATCCCCTGGCTTCCCTCGGCCTTACATCGAGCTGTTTTTGGCACATCGGATCAATGATCAGGCAGCTTGAGCTGCCTTGCTTCTGCACTCTGGAAGGCGGGTATGCCGAGGAGGATCTGGGGAGAAACATCCATTACTTTATCTCCGGGCTGCAAGGAGTAGCCCCGGATTGAGCCCTGCTGCACTGTGCGCCATGCGTCTTAAGCTCAAATTTCTTTTAAATCCAATATGTAAGCGCGGCCAGTGGCCGCGCTTACATGTCCTTGGTCTCCGGAGCTCTCTGCTCGGTTAAAACGGGCAGTAGGCAAGGATATTCACCGGACGATCGTAATTGGACGGATCTTCAGCGTAGCGGCAGGCAAAACGTCTCTTGTCCTCACCCTTGTTCTCTATCTCATCAACCGAACCCCTATAGAACTCGCACTGGTTATTGAAACAGATATAGATATATCCCCAGCCCGATTCCGGAGGAGCCAGCCAGTACTCCATCTCTTCGTTGCAATGGGGGCAAAATCTTTGTTCCGCCATGCATTCCTCCTTATCTATAATAATAATAATTTCTAGTTTTAAATAACTAGGCTGTAGCCAAAGTCAATAGCAGGAGGCCATGATCCTGACCCCCCACCATGGGGCCAAGCTAAGCGAAAAGCCAAAAAGCGTCGAAAAAAAGGAGGTACTGGCTGGATAAGAGATCCAGGGAGGACCCATCCCGGCCTCCCCATTCGACAAGCGTCCAGGGGCACCGTCTTCACAGCAGCTTGATTCCAGGTTCAAAAAGCCTTGCGGCGCAGCTGGATAGACCGTTTTTAGGACTTGCGCTTTTTCCAGAGCTGCATTTCTTGCATCTTTTTGCGTCGCTCTCGAGCCAAGGATTTTGCGATAAGGCTCTGGCTTTTCTTGAAGCCCCACTTTTCCTTGTACTGCTCAGGTGTAAGCCCATGGTAAGCCAGGTGCTTCTTGGTAATCACCTTGAACTGCTTGCCGCACTCCAAACAGATGATCGACTTCTCTCGAATGGCTTTTTTCGGGTCCACCGCCGGCTGCTGCTGTGGGGCACCCTCACCCTCTTCTTTCTCTGAGGTGACTGTTTTGATACTCTCAGCTACGCTTTTAACCATGGAAGTGATTTCTTCCTCGGTCATATTCCTGACGCTGGCTTGGGCCTTAACAATATCCAGAGCCTCTTGTAAATACTCTTCCATGACCAACCTCCAACTTAAAATTGTGTCCTAGATATATTTATAAGTAATATATCATTCTCCTGAAAGTCAATATTTATATTGTCTTTTTTTCTTGTCCCAGGATTGCTGCTGGGTCATAAATAGGAGCACTTCTTACCGGAATGCTTTTATGGTTCAGCAATGGCTTTCCCAAAAAGCGCCTTCAGCTGTCGCGCTTAACGATCAGCACCGGTCTTTTGCATTTGCGGGCCACTTTCTCCGAGACCGAACCCAGGAACATCTCCTCAAGGTTGCTCTTTCCATGAGAACCCAGGACGATCATGGATATGCCGTCCTCCTTTTCCACCTCCAGAATCTTGCGGACAGGAATATCCACCTCCACCCGGACCTCGGTTTCCAAACCCTCGGCTGCCAGCTCATCAGCCACGGCCCTGAGCTCCTCTCTGGCTCCTTCCAAAATGGATTGCTCCATTTCATGAAAATCGGAGTAGCGCTCCATGGCCTCGAAACTGCGCTGATCAACTACATGAAGCAGAATCACCTTCTTCACCCCGCTCTGCTGCATCTCCTTGATGCTGTTGAGCGCCTTGCGGGATACATCGGAAAAGTCGGTGGGAAAAAGAATCGTCTTGGACATGCTAGGCTCCGTTTGGTTCAGCAATGAAGATCTGCTTTTGTTCCCTCAAAACAAGCCACCTACCACTGCAGAGATGAGAGAGCTCTGCAAATCCATAAGCTTCTTTCATTATTCTCGCCATATCTTTTCCTGTCAATGAACCCGAAGCTCGGCTCTGATAAAGGCATCACCGGCATCAGTGCCCAGCTGGGGATTTTGCAAAAACAGCCGCTCTGGATCTACCGGACCAGCCTGGCGGAGAATGTTCATAACATTCTGGGCTCTTTCGGCCGCCAGTTGGCGCAGATCGTCTTCGCTAATGGAGATATGCTCCCGAAGCCTCTGCTCGAGCTCCTGGGGCGGAAGCTTCTTGGTCAGCCCCAGGGCGTTCTTGGGCTTTTCCATGGGCGCTGCTTTGTAGGCCTTCCACAGGTAATCCAGGTACTCCTCCTGCAAAATGCGCATATCCTCCAGGTCGCTTTCGGCCTGCTCTTTTTTCTCCAGGTCCAGATACTTTTGCTCCCGGAGCAAGCTCTGAAAACGCATTTCCCGCAGAGCCGCTCTGTCTTTCGAGACATCGGCCCGGCCCAGCACATCGACATTGAGCCCAGGGCGTTCATACAGGGCCTTGCCCAGCTTCTGCATCTTCTCGCCGGCCTCTTGATCCAGGCTGGCCTGTCCGGGAGAAAAGAGCACAACATTGATATCCTCTCCTCCTCCGAACATGGACCCCAGTATGGCGAAAGGAGAAGCGGCCGCCTTGACCAGAGCGTTGACAAAGACCCGCATAACCAGATCGCCGATGGTGAACTCCGGATCGCTCAAATCGCCGCTCACTGACTTGTCGATATGGATTTCCCCGCTGCGGTTTTTGAGCAGGGCGATTCCCAGCTTAACCGGGGCATTTACCGCATCCGGACTCTTTACCTTCTCTCCCAGGGTAAACTGGTCCAAAAGCAGCGAGTGCTCGCTATTCAGCTCTTGCCCCTCTATGCGGAGGCGAGAGTCCAGGTTGAACTTGCCCTTGCTGATAGCATAGCCGATATACTTTCCGGAATACGGAGAGAAGGGAGACAGGGCAAGGTTGGCCAGATGGAGCTTCATCTCGGTAAAGAACCGCTCCCCCATAAGATTGGCCTTGCCCTCCACTCGAAACGGCGCATTGCTCCCGAGATTTGCCTGAGCAGAGATCTCTGCCGCCTCCTTCTGATTGGACAGCCCCCTGATATTGCACTGCAAGTCGCTGAGAGTGCTCTGGAAGGGCGGAGAGACGCTTCGGTCTATGAACTGCACCGTTCCCTGGGACAGCCGGAGCTGATCAACAGCGAGCACTGCTTGGCCCTGGCCTGCTTGGCCCCTGGGTGCGGAATCCGCCTGCTCTGCTGCTTGGGTTTTCAAAATCCGCTGCACATTCAGGCTCCCGTCCGGCAGGATGAGCAGCTCTGCATTGAGACCGGCAAGCTCCATCTTTTCAATACGCAAGGACGGCGTTCCGGTTTCAAATGCAATTCCGTCGAGGCTCAGCTGTTTCCAGCTCAGAAAATCCGCTTGCTGTCCTGCCTCAGAGACTTTCAATCCGCGAAGCCGTGTTTGTCCTGCAAAGGAGATGGACGGCGTTTCCTCTCGGACAGAGGCCTTGATCTCCAGCTGTCCTTTGGTATCCAGGCTTCCCTGGCGCAATGTCAGCGAAGCATACTTGCTAAGCAGCGGTGCAAAGGCCTTCAAATCGAGGCCCTCCAAGCCGAGCCCCAAGCTGCCCTGCAGGGGAGATAAGCCGAAGCTGCCCTTTGCTTGGAGCCTACCCTGCTTTTCCAGGCGCAGCGAGAGGTCCAACTCTCCCTTTTGGCCCTTGGCATTGCTGAGGTTTTCCAGGCGGCAGGAGATATCCGAGGCAGTAACCTGAAGCGGCGAGGCCAGGGTTTCATCTATAAAAGCTGTCCGGCAGCCGTCAATCCGGAGCTCGTTCAGTCTGAAACCCCACGGCTCCGGCGGCGCATTGTCTTCCTCTCCCGGGGAAGGCTCCCGAGATCCGGTCCCTGCCATGGCTGCCAGATTGAGCCCGCTCTCCGGACTGCGCTCTATCCGGAAGTCTCCCTGTTCCAGAACCACTGACCCAAGCGCGATCTTCCGATCTTTGAGCGAAACTCTTCCCTTCTGCAGGGACAAGCTGGGCAGAGCCACAGCCTTTTGCCCCTGGACATCGCTTAAAGAGAGGTCCTTGAGCCCCAGGCTGACATTCTCCAGCCGGAACTCCGCCTCCCGGCCTTGCTTGAAATGAATCTCCGTGGCCACATCGCAGCTTCCCTGGTTGATGGCCCCCTTGAAGTACGGCCCGTAATACGGAGCATAGCGGTTCAGCTGGAGCTTCGACAGCTTCGCTTCAGCCGCAAAGCTCACGGGATGCAGGCTGAGACTGCCGTTGACCGCAAGGGCTTCGCCTTTACCAGTGCGCATATCCAGGCTGAAGGCCGAGGGCTCTCTGGAGTCGGTCCGCAGATCGGTCAGGCTGACTCGGACCGGATGGAGACTGGTGGAAAAACCGGGCGAAGTGGACTGATCGGTAAAGCTGATACGACCGGATTCAAGCTGGAAACGGTCCACAGCCAGCGAGAGGAACCCCTCGCTCTGCGGCTCTGCTTCAGAGAGCTCCTCTTTTTCTGGCCGCCCCGCTCCGGTCTCGATGCCCGGCAGCAACAACCTCTGGTTTGAGCCTCGAACCAGGCTGATCTCCGGCTCCTGGACCCGTACCTCGGTCAGGTGCAGATCGCCGGACAACAGGTTTCCCGGTCCCACCTCGATGCTGAGCCTGGGGATGCTGCAGAAGGCGTCCTCCTGCTCCTTTCCCAGATTGACCCGCAGATCATTGAGCTCCATGCTCCCCTCGAGCTTCAGATAAGGCGCTTCCTGGCTCGGTGCCGCATAGGTAAGCCGAAGGTCCGTGGACAATGTTCCGCCGGCCAGGCCGAAGTTCCTTTTTCCGGGTAGATATCCCAGATAATAGGGCAGGGACAGAGCGTCTATCTTCAGCTCCAACCGGCTCTGCCTGCTCTTGGCAAAGGGCTTGGTCCGGCCGCCGAGCTCTACCGACATGTTGTTCACCTCTGCAGCAAAATGAGGCTCTACGAAAGTCTCCACTGCATAGGGAAAATTGGAGAGCGTGGGCAGGGAAAAGCTCAATCCGGATATACGGTGCCGGGTCTGAGCCGGCTTATCTATGAACTCCACTGCTCCGGAGAAAATCTGGATGTTATTCACTGAGAAGCGGAACGGTTCCGGTTTTCCTTCCTCTTCCTGGCCGGATGCGGTCTGCGGGCGGAACAGATCGGAAAAGTTGTAGCTCTGATCGGCATTCCTGGTGATGGAAAGGCTGGGATGATCGATGGTCAGCTGGCTCACAACCAGGGCTTGCTTGAACAGGGAGGAGGCCTGCAGGTTGACCAGGAGGCGATCCAGAGCTATCCAGCTCCCTTGGCCGGATTGCTTGGCTATCGACAAGCCGCTCAGCTCACAGCTCAACAGGTAGGGATTGAAGCGAACCCCTTTGATGCTTGCTTGCCGGTGCAGCTGTTCACTCAAGGTTGAGACAGCCACATGCTGGATAATCCTGGGCAGGAGAAAAAAGCCCAGCAGGGTATAGAGGACCAGGCAACCTGCAACAACCACGGCTAACCGGTGCAGGCGATTCGCAGGCCACACCAACCGTTTGAGATGCATAACTACTCCGGATACTATATAATGGGTTTATCGCATAATCTCCAGCCATTCATCCCGAAACTGAGTGCCGGGTGACCGGTTCGCAGTTTGGTATGAAGTTTCATACCAGCCTAACAGGACCGGAGTGTAGCACAGCTCGAACAGGGAGGGAATATCCCTGCCAGGATGCGGCTGCAAAAATCATTTTGCAGGCGGAGTGGCCAGTAGTCCGTTGTCGGAAGTCTGTAAAACAAAAGAGTTTGCTACCTTCAATTCCGATTGCATTCAGATTCGCTGGAGGCAAAGCTGACTTGTTGCAGAAGCAAAGATGCTTCCTTATAAAGCCAACACCGAACATAAAGGAGATGCTATGCTTCGAGCTTCCACCTGCCTGAGTCTGTTCCTGATCCTGCTCCTGATGTCCGCTCCGGGTTGGAGCGATGAAGTTGAGCTCTCCAACGGCGACCGGATCTCCGGGGAGATTCTGAGCCTGGAGCAGGGAGAGCTCCGGATCGAGACCTCCTATGCCGGCAGGATCGTCGTGCAGTGGGACCAGGTGGCCAACATAAGCACGGATGATCCGTTGCAGGTGGTCTTGAGCGACGAAACATCCCTCCAGGGAAGCACTGAAAAGGCCGAGCCGGGAAAGATGAAGCTCAAAATGGGCCGGATAGTGGAAACGGTCTCCTTCGATCTTGCTGAGGTGCAGGCCATCAACCCCCAGCCCGAAGAAGACGAGCCCGCGGTCAAGCTGAGCGGCAGGGTCAATGTGGGCCTCTCCTCGAGCAGCGGGAACACGGATACGGAGTCGCACCACGTCAACGGGGAGATCGTGGCCCGGACCGAAAAGAACCGCTACACCGCCGGAATCGAGTACAACCGGGAGGAGAACGAGGACGAGCTCACCACGAAGAACTATTTGGGCTATGCCAAGTACGACCATTTCCTGACCCGGAAATGGTACGGCTACGCCAACACCTTGTTTGAAAAGGACGAGTTCAAGGATCTTCGGCTCCGCTCCACCATCGGCACGGGTATGGGCTACCAGTTCTTTGAAAGCGAGCTGACCAACCTCTACCTGGAGTCAGGCTTAAGCTTCGTCAACGAGGATTTTGAGGCCGGGGAGGATGAGGATACTCTGGCGGGTCGCTGGGCGATCAATTTCGATAAGTATCTGTTCAACAAGTTCGTTCAGTTCTTCCATTTCCACGAAGGATACCAGGGCCTGGAGGAAACGGATAATCTGTTCATCCGCTCCCGGACCGGGCTGCGGTTCCCTTTGAGCGCGAACTTTCGGGCCACCTTTCAGCACAATTACGACTGGGACAACAACCCGGCTCCGGGGGAGGAAAGCGAGGATAGCAAGTATCTCTTCACCCTGGGCTACGAGCTCCAATAACAATAAACAAGGAGCGGAGGGAACCTCCGCTCCTTGTTTATTTATGCTCCTCCTTGACCGAACCCGGTCCGGACAGGGGCTTGAACATCCTTTTGCCGGCTCCGCAAACGGGGCAGCACCAGTCCTGGGGAAGCTCCTCGAACTTGGTCCCTTTGTGAGCTCTCTTTTTCCGGTCGCCGCGATCCGGATCGTATATACACCCGCAATTGACTGTCTGACATTGGTACATCTCTTCAGGCTGGGCCATGCTTGCCTCCTTAGGCTGAGAATGAGCTATCGAAGGGTCTCATTCGAGCCGGAATCCTCACTCCGTGATCTTGATGGCTCCGGGAGCGCATTCCTCTGCCGCCCGGCGGACGCAGTCCTGGCTCTCATCCGGAATCTCCTCCACCGCAACCGTGGCTCTGAGCTGATCCTCATCGTAGTCGAATACTTCCGGGCACAGCTTGTTGCAGTTCCTATCCCCCATGCACAGTTCGTAGTCGATGCTGACTTGCATTTTCATTCCTCCTTACGGTCGATTTGAAATACGTGTTTCCTGCCTTTTGGGCCATTCAATCATTGTAATGCCGCAAGAAGTGATGTCAATAATGATAACGATTGCTACTTAAAAATCGCTCTCACCGGCAACATTTCCGGAAATCCTGTCTTGGCTTCCCGGATGATTGCCGTATCTCCACTTCTACGCTACAGTGCCTCGCGGACATACCCCAAGGCGGAAAACTTCTGGAAATAGTTGCCCAGGGAATCGGGAGCGAGACAATGGCTGCCATTGAAGAAAAGAAAAGCATCGAGGAGATCAACCACAAGATCCGTCAGGGCAAGGCCGTGGTCGTCACCGCGGACGAGATGGTGGACCTGGTTGCCGCCGAGGGCCCCAAGAAAGGCTTTCAAAAAGTCGATGTGGTCACCACTGGAACCTTTGGCACCATGTGCTCTTCAGGCGCGTTCATCAACTTCGGGCACACCAAGCCGAAGATAAAGGCCTCCCAGACCTGGTTCAACGAAGTGGAGGCCTACGCAGGCATAGCGGCCGTGGATTGCTACCTCGGTGCGGCCCAGGTCAAGGATGACGACCCCCTGAACAAGGTGCATCCGGGCAGGTTCGCATACGGCGGCGGGCATGTTATAGAGGATCTCATCGCCGGCCGGGAGGTTCACTTTCAGGCCAAGGCCTATGGAACCGACTGCTACCCGCTTACGGACTTTGAGAGGCAGCTGACCATCCACGATCTGCGCAATGCCTTCTTGTTCAACCCGCGCAACAGCTACCAGAACTACAATGTGGCCACCAATGTGACGGACCGGACCATATACACCTATCTGGGCATTCTCCGGCCCCACATGGGCAATGTGAACTACTCCACCACCGGGCAGCTCAGCCCGCTGCTCAACGATCCCTTTTTCTGGACCATCGGGGTGGGGACCAAGATCTTTCTCGGAGGTGCAGTGGGATCCGTGGCCTGGCACGGGACCCAGCATGCACCGGACGCCATGCGCTCGGAAAACGGGCAGGTCAAGGAAGGAGCCGGCACAGTGGCGGTAGTCGGCGACATGAAGGCCATGTCGCCGCAGTACATCCGGGGGGCCTCGCTCATCGGCTACGGCACCTCGCTCATGGTGGGTCTGGGCATCCCTATTCCCATCATCAATGAAGAAATGGCCTTCTTCACCGGAATCGGCAACCGGGATATCTGGTATCAGATCATCGACTACGGCAACGACTACCCGAACAACATCAGCCGGAGCCTGGGAGAGGCGAGCTTTGAGGAGCTGGCCTCGGGCCAGATAACCCTGAACGGAAAAACCGTCCCCACCGCTCCCCTGGCCAGCTATTACCTCGGGGCCCGTATTGCCGAGGAGCTGAAGGAGTGGATCCGCCAGGGGCGGTTCACCCTGGGAGTGCCGCAAATCCCGCTGCCGACAGTGGCTTTCGACCGGGAAAGGTATCCCAAGATACCGGTTTTATAGGATCTTGAGGCCAAGCCTTCTCTTCCTGGATCTTGGATGCTTCCAACTCCATGTACGAGCATCGCTTCTATCGAGATTTCGGCAAGACCGATCGCTGGCAGGCCTACCGGGTCAAAATCGAGAGCACCGATCTCTATGTCCGTACCCGGGACAATCACGCCCTCTGGGTTCAGAGCCTGGTTCGGGACATCCGGGCCGAGCTCAAGGCGCATATTCAGCGACGTCCGGATTTTTTGGACTCCATGTCCCCCCTCCAGCCGGTCCGGAGAATGCATCCGGTCATAGCCAGAATGTACCGGGCCGGACAACTGGCCCGGACCGGGCCCATGGCCTCTGTGGCCGGGGCGGTGGCCGAGTATGTCGGCCGCAAGCTGTTGCGCCGCTGCGAGGAGGTGGTTGTGGAAAACGGAGGCGACAACTTTCTGAAGCTCAAGCAGCCGGGCGTGAACACCATATTCGCTGGCAAGTCCCCCTTTTCCGGCGCCTTGGGACTGCGGATCGAGCCGGAGAAAACCCCCTTGGCCGTGTGCACCTCCTCGGGCACGGTTGGCCACTCCGTAAGCTTTGGCCGGGTGGACGCCGCGACCATCATTTCCCAGGACGCCTGCCTGGCCGATGCCGCAGCCACCGCAACGGCGAATCTGGTGCACGCCGAGGAAGACTTCCCAGCCGGGCTTGACTTTGCTCTAGGTATTGAGGGGGTTTTGGGCGCGGTGCTCATCCTGGGGGACAAGCTGGCAGTCCAGGGCGATGTGGAGCTGGTGCGAACCTAATGGCTTGGCACATGAAATCCTATTGGTTTACTGATGTTTCATCAAAGCTCTGAAATCTCCCTCTTCCTCTTCCTCTTCGCTTTGCGCTTTGCGCCATGCGCTCTGCCCATAGGCTGTTAACCGTGAGCTGGAAACTTTGAGCTCCTAAGCGAGAACATAAACCTTTAGCAAGAGATCTGTGCTATGAGCCCTGAACCGATATCCAAGAATGTCCTGCTCATCTTTCACCGGGACATCATGTACAAGCCGATCATCTTCCAGGCCACCAAGAAGTACGACATCCTGTTCAACGTCCTGGAGGCCAAGATCCTGCACAAGCAGGAAGGAAGGCTCGTGTTGCAGCTGGAAGGGGAGCGGGACCAGGTGGAAAAAGCCATCGAGTACATGCAGCAAGAGCAGGTCAAAGTGGAGGTGCTGGCCGACCGCATAAAACGGGATACGGAACGATGCGTCCATTGCGGGGCCTGCACCGGGGTCTGCAAAGCCGGGGCCCTGTGGATGGATCGTTCCAGCATGGAGGTCAGGTTCGATCCGGAGAGTTGCGTCGTCTGCGGCCAATGCCAGCTTGCCTGCCCGGTCCAGGCCATTTCCATGGCCTCCATCGAGATGGATATCCCGGTATAGATCCTTCCTGCCTGTATTTCTGCAGGCTTGAAGGCTTCATGGCAAAGCAAGGGGCTTAGGGACAAGCCACCTTTTGCCCGAATGAGGCTCCAGCTCCCAGCAGCTCCCTTTCAAGAACATCGTATATGCCTGCCTATAGCAACCAGTCCAATAAAGATGTGGAGTCACCCCCAAGGGCGAAGAAAAGGCGGCTCTTTTTGCGGATCGTCTTTCTGCTGGGTGCGATCGTCTACGCCATCTCTCCGATAGATCTCATCCCGGATGTGTTGGGCCCTCTTGGCTGGGTGGACGATATCGGCCTCTGGCTCGCCCTGCTCCTCGTCGAAGGCTACCGCTTCTGGAGGAAAAGCTAAAAGCCGTTCGGGCAGATGGCTCCCCAAACGGCTTTTCGGATAACGGGCTCAAAGGGAGAATCCCGGGCGGCCTTTCGAGTCTCCGCCGCAGGACCCGCCTCATTTTCCTCCCACTGAGCTCAGGAGCTCTTCGCGCTTGCTCTTGAGATACTCCTGCCAGTTGGCATCCCCTTCTGAATCAGCTGACTCCGCAGCCCCCTGAATGCCGCTCTGGGCCAGCTGGGTCCTATGATCCTGGGAGGAGCTCTGCTTGAGAAACTGGACCTCCTGCTGGATCTTGCTCAACTGCTTTTTGGCGGATTCCGCTTCCTCGCCGCCCACCTTGTTGAGGAGCTCAATAATATTTGAGTTGTCGCCCTCCATATCCACCTGGGCCAGGGCTTGTTGCACCAGAATAGAGTCGAAGCTCTCGTAGTACTGTCTTCCGGCCTCCAGCTCGACCTGAAGCTCGCCGGACTTGAGGCTCCCTTCGCTGTAGCGGATCACTGCCGCCCGAGCCTTGTCCTTGGCCTCCTGCCGCTGCTTGGCCGCCTTTTCCTCCTCGCTCATGGTCATATCTTGAGTCTTTTCCATGGCCAGATCGACGGCGCTTTTAATGGGGCTCATATGCTCCTCCTTTTGGCGTTTTGAGCCTCCCGGCTCGAAATCGTATTGCTGCAAACCGAGCCTGGGACGATGATAGACATTTGCTTTCGTCGTGAGCACTCCCCGTCTCAGGGTACTCCTCGCATGCAGTTGGAAACCTATGGATGGATATCCTTCTCGTCAACCTCATCAAATGCTGGGGCCGCCAGGCGGCCCCGCCGGGTAGCCCCAGCATTTGTATTTACAAAAACCGAACCTCCAGGTAATCTTACGCTGCCATGTGGTTCAAGACTGCGTTCACTGCTGTAATCCTGCTCGTACCCGTATGGGAGATCCTGTGGTACCTCCTCGGCGTGAAGCACGTCTATCCCTGGCAGCTGAAGCACACCCCGCAGAAAAACCGCCCCTTCACCATCGATGTCCGCACTCCGCAGGAGTTCACCCTGCTGCACATACCCAGATCCGTGAATCGTCCGGATCTCATCCTGAACAACAAACGGCTCCCCTTCGGCAAGGAGGAGCCCCTTCTGATCACCTGCATGACCGGGCACCGCTCCCCCTTCGTAGTCAGAAAGCTCAAGAAGATGGGCTACAAAGAGGTCTACAATTTGGCCTGGGGGCTTGTGGGCTGGAAGATCTTCGGCAACAGCACTGTCTCAGGCCCGCCCTCCGAAGAAGAGTAATTCGGACTCCCTGCAACAGCATCCTTCCGCAAGAGCACCTTCATTAGCTCGAGGCAGCGCTTACGACTGTCCCACCCTGGGACCGCCGCGGGCCGCAGCGGCTTTTCCGGGAGCCCCTCCCCACAGCAGCCTCTTCAGGCACCCCGGCTCAAGATGTACGAGCTTTGCCTCCGGCTGCGCTGGCTTGGGGCTCAAGCGGCGAAAAGGTACAGGACGAGGGGGATGCTTCCAGCCGAGACAATGGTCTGCACGGTGACGATGGAGGCCATGAGCGTAGTATCGCCCCCCAGCTGGCGGGCCAGAATGAAGGAGGATACCGCCGTAGGCAGGGCGGCGAAGAGGACCGCCACTGTCCTGGCCTCGCCCTGGACACCCAGCAGAAGGCAAAAGGCGGCCGTCAGGAAGGGAAAAACCAGGAGCTTGAGCAAGGAGGCTTGCACCACCCCGGAAACATGGGTCCTGAGACTCTGGATCTGCAGACCGGCCCCCACGGCCAGAAGACCTATGGGCAGTGCAGCCCTTCCCAGGAGGTCGAAGACCCGGAACACCCCTTCCGGCTTGGGCACCGGGGTCAGATTCAGGGCAAAGCCGATGGCGCAACCCAGAATGAGCGGGTTGCGGACGATTTCCCCTACCAGCCGGCCCAAGCTAGCTCCCCGGCTCATGCCGAAATGGGCCACTGTGGGGACGCAAATGAGGTTGATTACCGGTATCATGCCCACCAGGGCCACAGCCGCCAGGGTGAGGCCGCTGCTGCCGAGCAGGGCCGAGGCTCCAGCCAGCCCGACAAAGGAATTGAAGCGGATAGTTCCCTGGAAGACGGAGGAGAACTGCGGTCCGGCGGTTTTGCTCCTGGATTGCAAAAGCAGCAGCCCAGCGCTCAGGCAAAGGACCGAGAGCACGAGAGAGGCGGCCATGGGCAAGGCCACCGCCGCATCGAACCTGGCATAGGCCAGCTTGTTGATGAGCAGGGCCGGGAAAAACACGAAGTAGGTGATCTTCTCCGCCGCCAGCCAGAAGACGTCACCCGGGAAGCCCGTCTGTTTGAACAGATATCCGAGGAGGATGATGATGAATACCGGCAGGAGTGCAGTGAGCATAAGACTGGGATAAGAGCGGCGCGATTACTCCCCTTAATCAAACCCATTAAGCCAGAATTCGCCGGAGGCAAAGCTGACTTTTCACAGCGGAGACAGATCCATAACCAGCTTGTAGGCCCCTTGCATGAGACTGGCCTGCACCTCCCAGTCTCCCTTTTCGATCACCCGCATCATGGTCCGATTGCTGGCTTGCACATACCCGTTGAACGAGGTGATGCCCCGCTCCTTGGCCAAACGCGCCAGGTACCTGCAGAGAAAAGAGGCGATGCCGAGATTCTGATAGGCCTCATCCACAACGAGCGCCAGCTCGGCGCTGTGGTCCGAATCTGGATCCTTGCAGAACCGGCCTTCGGCGATAATGCGGCCCTCCCCCGGATCCCCTACCAGCCCGACCACGGACAGCACTTGGTTGTAGTCCACGTTGGTATACTCCTGGATCTTGGAGTGAGGCATGCTGGGAATGGAGGTGAAGTAGCGGTAATAGACCGACTTTTCGGAAAAGCGGTAGAACAGCCGCCGCATTCCCTCCTCGTCCGAGGGCTTGATGGCCCGAAAGCGCACCTGGGTTCCGCTGCCGAAGCTCTGGCTTGTAGCAATGTCCTCGGGATAGAAGCGCCCGCTTTCCGGCAAAAAGATCTGATCCGGGTAAATAATGCGCTGCTTCCTTGCCTGCTCCACCAGCGCGGCTCGATCGTCCGGATGCGCTATATCGATGAGGGCCTGGGCCCTTTCCCGCACGGTCCGGCCGGCCAGGCTCACCACCCCGTACTCGGTGACGATCACGCCCACTGACTCCCAGAGGCTGAACTGATTGGGATACTCGCGGACCGAAGTCAGGAGGTTCGATTCGCCGCGCCGGTCCCGGCTGGGCAAAGCGAAGATCGTCCGGCCGCCTGCCGAGAGCTGGGCCCCGAGGAAGAAATCCACCACCTCCCCCGGCCCGGAACCTACATTCCCCTTTCCGGTGTGCAGGGCGATTCTGCCGGAAAGATCGACCTTCCGGGCCGGCAAGACGGCTACATAGCGAGGATTGCGGCTGATATGGATCGGATTGAACACCTGGTCGATCCCCTGGAACTCCACAAGGGGGTTGTTGTCCAGCCAGCCCATGAGCTCGCTGGTCCCGATGGCGTACGAGGTCAGGGACTTGCCCTGGTAAATATCCTTGTGCCGGTTGGTCACCGCTCCGCTGTTGACAAGATCCATGAGGCTGTCCAGGAAAAAGGGTGAATGGACACCCAGATCCCGCTTCTGATGCAGATGACGGCTCAAGCCCTCATACAAGGGACCGATGGAAAAGCCGATGCAGCTGCCGTCCTCGATTACCGAGGCCACCCTGGCACCGACACTGTCGTAGACCGCTCCGGGATCCCAGCGATCGAAGTAGATCGGAGGCTCCTGGGCCTCGACGAAGAAATCGAACTCGGAGCAGCGCACGAAGGTGTCGCCGAAGGTCCTGGGCATCTGGGGGTTGATCTCGCCCACCACCAGCGAGGCCCGCTCAATGGCCAGCCTGGCCGCATCGAGGCACACCCCTAAGCTGCAGAAGCCGGCCTGGTTGGGCTCGGTGATCTGCACAAAGGCCACATCGATAGGAATCCGTCCCGAGGCGATAACCTCGGGGATCTGGTAGTAGCGGCTGGGGATGAAATCTGCCATGCCCTCGGTTATGGCCTCGTTGGGCTCCCAGCCGGTGAAAAACGTCTTCAGCCGGTACTTGCTGGAGTGCATCCCCTGCAGGGAGATGGCCTCCCCGAGGCTGACCAGCTGGAAGACCTCCAGATCCTGGAGGTTGGAAGCCTCGGTCTCCCGCAGATGGCGAACCAGGGTCCTGGGCTCGGCCACCCCGGTGCCGATGAAGATGCTCATCCCCGGCGATATGCGCTCCAGAACCCTTCCGGGATGAACAAGCCGCTCCTTCCAGCTCATAGGCCAAGGGAAAAATTAGTGAAAATTGCTGAGAATTGGTGGATAAATATGTTCTTATCTTAAAGTGCTACGATCCTATCACTTGCTCTCCAGCTCCTCGGTCATGCGCAGCAGCTCGAGCTTGGCGTCCTTTGGGATATTCTCCGACTTGACCAGCATGCGCCGCTCATCGTTGGTCACGTACATTTTGCCGCTGTAAAAGGGACGCAGCACGGGATTGGCCGTAGTGAGATGAAGGACCATGCAATCGAACTCCCCGGCCGGAACCTTGATCTTTTCAAAGCTTTGTACCTCGAAACGCATCCGCCGGGAGGTAAAGGTCGGAAGCTCCTCGGTTCTAATGAGCTCGAACTCGAGCACCTCGCCGCGTCGGCCTTCAAGATGCTGCAGCACCAGACAGGTCTCCAGGCTCAGGGGCGGAGGAAAGGTTTTGGTTTCCTCGATCCGCTCCCCTTTCCAAAACCCTGTCAGCCGCACTGTTCCATTTCCGGAGACCTTTAAGCGCAGCGCATTGCCGTTTTCGGTATAGACCATGCGAAAGGGATTCCCCTGGCCGTCCGTGGCCAGGGCCCAGGACTTTTCCGGCCACTCATGGCGGTAGGCCAGCACCGTCTTGTCCCTCTTTCCCGCCCGCCAGACCCGGGTGGTGGCCTTGAACGACTCCCGGCCGTCCTTGTTCACCCCGTACTCCAGAAAGAATACGGTCTCCGGATTTTGGGGAGGGCTAAAGGCCGGCTTGCTCACGGCAAGGCAGACAGCGGGCAGTAGGAGCCCCAAAAGCAGGGCATAGCTAAAGGATGCGGAGATGAAGCCTAAGCGTTGCATACCGTTATTGTTGAACCAAGATTCATCTCTAGTCAAATCAAAAATATAGCCAATCGCCCTTTCTGCAGAGGCCGCGATGGTTCGGGCGGACCAGAGAATGCCCCCTGGACAGGCTTACGGTTTTCAAGATGATGCTATCGAAAAAAGCTGCATCTGGACCAACCGGCCATGGGATGCCGGAGCTTTACACTGGACGGTGCAGCCTGCTTATGTCACCGTCTCGGTCACCGGATTTCGCCAGCATCTCTGATGACGCTTTCAAAATTACAAAAGCAAGCACCATGCGAGGAGAAGACCACCTATGAGTCAGCAGGAACCGAATAAGATCATCTATTCCATGATGCGGGTCAGCAAGTACTACAGCGGCCAGCCCGTGCTCAAGGACATTTCCCTGTCCTACTTCTACGGAGCCAAGATCGGCGTCATCGGGCTGAACGGCTCTGGGAAAAGCTCCCTGCTGCGCATTATGGCCGGGGTGGATGAGGACTTCGAGGGAGAAACCCACCTCGCTCCCGGCCACACCGTAGGCTACCTGGAGCAGGAGCCACAGCTCGACGAGTCCAAGACGGTCCGCGAGGTGGTGGCCGAGGGCGCGCGGGAGACTTTTGAGCTCCTGGAAGAGTTCGAGCGGATCAACGCCCAGTTTGCCGAGCCCATGGACGAGCAGGCCATGCAGGATCTCCTGGACGAGCAGGCCGACATCCAGTCCAAGCTGGACGCCAAGAACGCCTGGGAGATAGACAGCCTCCTGGAGATGGCCATGGAGGCCCTGCGCTGCCCGCACGGCGAGACCCCGATCAGCGTGATCTCCGGCGGAGAGAAGCGCCGGGTTGCCCTCTGCAGACTGCTCATCCAAAGGCCGGACATCCTGCTCCTGGACGAGCCCACCAACCACCTGGATGCGGAAACCCTGGCCTGGCTGGAGCACCATCTCCAGGCCTATCAGGGTACAGTAATCGCCGTGACCCACGATCGCTACTTCCTGAACAACGTGGCCGGATGGATACTGGAGCTGGACCGGGGGTACGGCGTTCCCTGGAAGGGCAACTACTCCTCCTGGCTGGATCAGAAGCTGAAGCGCCTGGAGAAGGAAAAGAAAAAGGACTCCCTGTGGCGCAAGACCCTGGAGCGGGAGCTGGAATGGGTCGGCATGTCCCCCCGGGACTGGCACGCCAGGAGCAAGTCCCGCATAGCGGATTACGACCGGCTTTTCAGCAGCGATATCGAGTCCCGGGCCAGAGATCAGGAGATCGTCATTCCGCCCGGGCCTCGCCTCGGCGACAAGGTGGTCGAGGCGGACTCGGTGCGCAAGGGCTACGATCAGACCCTGCTCCTGGACAACCTCTCCTTTCTCGTCCCGCCCGGGGCCATCGTGGGCATCATCGGCCCCAACGGCTCGGGCAAGACCACCCTCTTCCGCATGATCACCGGCCAGGAAGATCCGGACCAAGGGACGATCCGGGTTGGGCAAAGCGTGCAGATGGCCTATGTGGAGCAAAGCCGGGCCCGCCTCGATCCGGAGAAGACGGTCTGGGAAGCCGTGAGCGAGGGGAGGGACACAATCAAGCTCGGCGGGAAGGAGATCAATTCCCGGGCCTACGTGGCCCGCTTCAACATCACCGGATCGGAGCAGCAAAAGAAGGTCGGGGAGCTTTCAGGCGGCGTCCGCAATCGGGTGCATCTGGCCATGATGCTCAAGGAGGGAGCCAACCTCCTGTTGCTGGACGAGCCGACCAACGACCTCGATGTGAACACCATGCGGGCCCTCGAGGACGGGCTGCTCAACTTCGCCGGCAGCGCCATGATCATCAGCCACGACCGCTGGTTCCTGGACCGCACCGCTACCCATATCCTGGCCTTTGAAGGGGACAGCCAGGCGGTCTGGTTCGACGGCAACTTCAGCGAGTACCTGGAGGACAAAAGGAAACGGCTCGGCCAGGAGGCCGACCAGCCCAAACGAATCAAGTACCGCAAGCTGACCCGTTAAAACAGCTGAGCGCCGGCGGGCTTCCCGCCGGCGCTCAGCTGTTTTCTATGACGCATTCTCCCCGGGACCGCCGCGGGCCACCGCGGCCTTCTGCAGGCCATTCCCGGCACACCTGCAAAAAGTCAGGTGTGACGGATTCAATCGCAAGTAACCAATATGGACTGAGTCGACCTACGATCAGGTAGACCCATTCAGTGCACCAGCAGTCTGAGCCAGGATCTGTTATTGCTGATATTGATGGACTGGTTTGACTGTGAATGCTTTTGGCTTCTTATCTTCGCTCTGCGCCATGCGCTTTGCGCCATGCGAAAACAACTGTGAACCGTGAGCTGGGAACTTTGAACTCTCAAGTGCCCAGCTCGCCGGCACACGCTCCGCACTCCCTGCTTCAACCTATAAGATCCTCGACCACGGCCTCCCCTGCCTTTCTTCCGGAGTGCATGGCCCACTGGAAGGAAGACAGCGAGCCGTACTCGCCGCAGACGTAGAGCCCCTTGCCCCGCCGCACCTGCTGGCGTTCCGGATGATTGGTGGGCGGCTTGAGGTCGGGCAGGGCCTTTTCCATGGGCCAAGCCCGAAGCAACCGCCAGTAGTCGACCTCGCGTCCGAACCACTCCCGGAGCTGATCCCTCACCTCCGGCTCTACGGACGAGCCCTTTTCGCTCTGCTCCACCACGGTGACCATGACCTGTGACTTCCCCTTCGGGGCATAGCTCGAAGCCACCTGGCTCGGCACGCAAAGGTTGGTGATCGGCCCCTCCGCCTCGCCGTTGAGCACCAAAATGGGCTCTCTGATCGGGGCCTTGTCCGCTGCATAGGACAAACAGAGGCTGCTCACATAGGGAACCTCGATGCTGTCGCCCAGAAAGCGCGAGGCCTGCTGCGCATCCGTGGCGAGCACCACGGCCCGGCAGCTGATCCGCTCGCCGCTATCCAGCCGGACACCCTCTTTATCCACGCTTTCCACCCTGGTGTTCAGGGAAACGAACTCCTCCGAAACACCTCGGGCCAGCTGCTGCGAAAGCGCCCCTATGCCCTCCTCGGGCAGGGCCCCGTCCCCTTGGCTCAGGATTCGGAACACGAACTCGAACATGCGGCTCGTGGTATCCAGCTTGGACTCGAAGAACACGCCGCTGAAAAAGGGCCGGAAAAAATGGTCGATGAACTGGGATGAAAAGCCCTCGTTCTGGAGATACTCCAGGGTCGTGGTCTCCTTGCGGTCGAAGAGCTCGCTCAGAGAGCCCTGAGTCACCTTGCGCTTCAACACAGGCATGTGCATCTTGTCCCGCCTCGAGCCCAGCGGCGAGCGCAGCAGGCTGAAAATCTCCCTGGGTGACCTGGTGGGGTCCACGAAGCGCTGGAACTTCCCTTTGAAGCGGACCAAGGCCCCGGGCATGAACCGATGCAGCCGAAGCCGCCTGCTGTCCAGCTGTCGTTCCAGCTCCGGGTAGGCGGTCTGTACGATCTGAAAGCCGCGGTCCAGGAGATAGCCTTCCTGTTTGTCGGTTCGTACCCTGCCCCCCAGACCGTCCGCAGCCTCCAGAAGCCGAAAAGGAATCCCGTTCGCCTGCAGCACCCCGGCGCAGCTCAAGCCGGCCAGTCCACCTCCGACAATGCACACCTCGCTCATCAGTCACCTCGTTTTCTGATTTGGCCGCTTCTTGCGGTACGCTTTCCGACGCTAATGTCTTGCCCTGTCTGACGATTCACGCAGAACAACTCACAAGGGATTTGCCTTGAAACGGGGATGTCGCATCGAAGCGCAAAGCGCTCGACTCCCAAAGCAAAAAACATCAGAGCTCCCCGAGGTGGCTCCGTACCCACTCGGCCCGCTTTTTGACCGCTCGCTTCCGTGCTGCGCCCTGCTTGCGCCAGTTGCTGTAGACGAGCCCCAGGCGGGGATGGCCCTCGAGGATCGGCTTGTTCCGATCGAAGAAGTCCCAGTAGAGGCTGTTGAAAAGGCAGGTATCATTGCCTTCGCTCCTCTTGGCCTCATAGGAGCAGGAAGCGCAGTAGTCGCTCATGGACGAGATGTAGTTGGCCGAGGCCGCGTAAGGCTTGGAGGCGATGATGCCTCCGTCGGCGTACTGGCTCATCCCCCTCGTTGAGCTGGTCCCCGAGAACGAGCCGCAGAATCCGGGGACCGTATTGTGTGGCGTCCATCAGGGATGTGTTGATCAGGATTCATCCAGTAGCGGCTAGAAGCCGAGATTTCAGGCTAGGGAGCGCTTGGCTCAGTAACAGTGTGACCCGGAAAAAGGCCAAAACGCAAGAAGATTTGGCAAGGACCCTCTTGAGGAATAGATCAGCTATTTGCGCCCATTGGGAGGGATTTTCTGAAGAGGGCTAATAGCCGTAGGCTTGTCATTTAACGCATTTCTAACCTGCAGCTGTGGAGCGGAGCGCAACAGCTGTCAGGTGAAGAAAAAAGTTATCAACTGTTTTCTCTATTATTGTCGTTGAGCATTTTGCTTTCTATCCTACGTTTCAGTCTCCAAGCAAATCGGGGGACCACCCAGCCACAAAATGACCAAACCCAAATTCGTACGCTATCGTGGCGAGCAACCAGCAAGCTCCTATAACCCAAACCTGGCCAAATGACTCTATCGGCCAGAACTTACTGAGACCCCATACAAGCAGCCCAGTGAAAAGAATACCGGTGCCTGTTGAAATGTGATGTGCCGAAAGTTCCGAAACGTGTTTCCTGTAAGTGGATTCCAGAATTACACCGTTTACGACGGCTACAATGGCCAGCAGAAACCAAGAAAGGAAATATCGGACAAGCATGGAATTTCGTAGCCACCCTAAAGGGCTGCTCAAGGCGGCGTGCATTTTCGCCTTCCCCTGTTTATAGCTATTTGAAAAGAATTGGTTAGCTCAGATTTTCTCTTTTTTCTGCCACTGTCTCATTCAGGCGAGAGGCGGGGGCTGAGGCGGCATTTCTCCGCGCTCCAGGGCTTCCCGTGCAGCCTTTACCGGTATGCCTGCCTCGCAGGGCACGTCCACTTGGCATAAACCGCAACCGTAAACTTCGAGCTTGTAGGTCTTTTGTACATACTCCCTGGTGCAGGCTACATGCTGCTGGCACTTTTCCTTGTCATGCCCGGATTCGGTAATGGCTCTGACCGGGCACCGGTCAATGCATTTGCCGCAGGTGCCCTCTGCGAAGAAGAGACGGTAGGCCTGGTGGTGTGTGTAGGGCCTGGGAGTTGGCTGAACAGGGATCTTGGCCACCACCGATCCCGCACGCATTGCCTTGCCCCTGGAGGTGATAAGCCCGTCACAGAGGCCGAATATGCCCAAACCGCAGGCATGGGCCGCGTGTCGCTCGGACCAGGTCGAGGCATAGGAAAAGCGTTTGGACTTCAAGTAGGTCCAGCTCGGGGCCAGCATGGGAGCAATAGCCGGATAGCCGGCCTCTTGGAGAGAGACAGCCAGATGACGGCGGAGATCTGCATTGCATTCCTCGCCGTGGACCCGTGTTCTGGCCCATTCGGGTGATGGATACTTTCTGGCCTTGCTATGGGCCTTTCGCACTCGATCCCTCTAGGGCAGGATCCAGGGAATGACAGTAAGCTCATCCGGTCTTGCCGGAGCTTCGGGATGATATTGGGTATAGATCTCCCAGGGGGTCCAGTGAAAGGCCCCGATATATTCCTTGTCCTTCTGCCACATCGTGTCCGCACCTGAAGCAAATCCAATCAGGTCCTCTTCCCAGGCAGGCTCACCCGTTTCATCATGCATACTGTTTCGAGCCGAAGCGGCGATAAAGTCACTCACCAGAGATTCAATCCAATGGCTGGATGCAGCTGCACTATCAGGCATTTAGGAGGCTCCTTCTGGATCAGGAACTTTCAGTTTGTGAGCCGAAGATCGATTCTACCAAAGCGTCTGCCTCGGCATGATTTTTAAGATTCTGCATGATCTCCATGATCGAGGCTTAGAAAACCGAGGACCGGAAGCTTCTAAGCGCAACAGAACTCTGTGCCCGGTTCGCTATTTGGTATGGAGTTCCTACGAGCTGATCTTTTAAGGGCATGAATAGTTGATGGGATTACGTATGCTTCTGGTAGTCCTTTCGGATCGGGGTTTGGACTACAGGCAAGACATATCTGGCTTCAATATCAAAACCAGAAACGCAGCCCTGCCACGAAGGCTGCTGAGTCCACGTCGCCACCCTCTTTCTCTATATTGTGCGCGGTCTCGCCGATCTTGCGGTTCCAGCTCACACCGATGTAGGGGGCAAACTCCCGACGAAAATGATACATCAGCCGGCAGCCCAGGGTGATGTCGGTGACCCCCTGCCAGGTTTCATACTCTGGCACGTCCTGCAAAGAGAATCCGGCTTCGAGCCGTGGCGACAAAGCCAGCCTCTGGGTCAGAAGCAGCTCGTACTCGGCTTCGAGCTTGGCCGAAACGTCACCGTCTTCGCTGACATAACCAGTGGCATCAACTTCAAACCACAGGGGGGCCAGACCCTGGACGCCAAGGGCCAGGAACGTCCGCGACGGGGCCGGTTCAAAATCGTGGCGAACCCCGGCCTGGAGATCCCAGAACTTGGAAATGGTCCGGCCATAGAGCAGCTCCACCTCCGCCTCCTCCACTTCGTCATGGTCCAAGGAATACTCACCTTCGCTCTCCACAAAGAGCTTGTTATAGTCGTTGCCCACCCAGCCAATGACATCCCACAGCAGAAGCTCTTTATCCTTCTCCCGCCACTGGTGCTCGAACCGGTCGGCCTTGAAGGTAGCAAAGACCTGATTGTCGTGGATCGGCTGAACTCCAAAGTTCTTCTGAGGGCCTTTCTGGCCATCGACAGCGTACTTCTGGATGCCTTCACCCACCTGAGGATCGGTTTCCACGTCACGGTAGTCAGCTGGGTACGCTTGGTCCCTGGTTTCCTGGGCTGAAATATCTGAAACCTGGACAAGGCCTGACAGGGACAGGCACAGCAACAGAATCATCAACATTCGACTCATGGGACGGCTCCTTTTTCAGGCGACTCGGACAACCTGGAACATTCCGGCTTCCATGTGGTAGAGAAGGTGACAATGGAAGGCCCAATCCCCCTTTTCGATCGGGGTGATCAGGGCCGAGAGCACCTCCCCCGGCTTGACCAGTACCGTGTGCTTGAAGGGCAGCCGGTCAGCCCCGTTTTCAAGCTGCATCCACATTCCGTGCAGGTGGATGGGGTGGTCCATCATGGTGTGGTTGACCAGGAACAGTCGCAAACGTTCCTGGTAGCGAAACAGGTATGGCCCAGGGTGCTCGGTGAACTTGAGTCCGTCAAAGGAGAACATGTACCGTTCCATGTTTGCGGTGATGTTGATGGTCATTTCCCGGTCCGGCTCTTCCTTGTAGGGCTGCGGCTCGGCTGACACGAGGTCGTCGTAGACCAAAACACGCCAGCCGTCCTCACCCAGCCCCAGGCCGGGTTCATCCATGCGATAGCGGGGGTTGTTGATGATCATGGCCGTGCTGGCGGAACCCTTGCGATCCGGCAGAAAAGGCTCGGGTCCGTTGGGTCCCGGAATGCGGGGATCCTGTTTAGGCACGGCCTTGTCCATGGACATCTTTCCATGATCCATCTCTCCATGTTTCATATCTCCGTGCTCCATCTCCCCGTGGTTCATGCCGCCGAAGATGGAGTCGTCCATCATGCCCATGCCGATATCCTCCAGGGAGCGAACCGGGCGCTTGCGCATCTTAGGGACCGGCGCTTCCAGGCCAAGTTCCGGGGATAACGTGCCCCGGGCATAGCCGCTGCGGTCGATGGACTCGGCAAACAGGGTGAACGGCCGGTCCTGCCCGGGCCGCACCAGTACGTCGTAGGTCTCGGCTACACCGATGCGGAACTCGTGCACACTCACCGGCTTGACCGCCTTGCCGTCCACCATGATCACATCCATGTCCAGACCCGGGATGCGCACATCAAAGTTGCTCATGGCCGAAGCGTTGATGAAGCGCAGTCGGACGGTCTCCCCCGGATTGAACAGGGCTGTCCAGTTCATGGCCGGGGATTGTCCGTTCATGAGATAGGTGAAGGTGGCTCCGGTGACGTCGGCGATGTCCACTGGGCTCATGCGCATTCGTCCCCAGGCCATGCGTTCGGCCAGGGTGCCGTGGAAACCGCGATCCCTGATGTCGGCGACAAGGTCGCCCATGGTCCGCTGCTGGTAGTTGTAGTAGTGTCCCAGGAGGTTGATGTGCCGGAAAATGGTTTCCGGCTGCTCAAAGGACCAGTCAGAAAGCACCACCACATAGTCGCGGTCGAAATGGAACGGTTCCCCGTCTTTAGGGTCGATGATCAGCGGCCCGTAGGTCCCGGACTGCTCCTGCAGAAAGGAGTGGCTGTGGTACCAGTAGGTTCCGGCTTGAACGACCTTGTAGCGGTATTCATAGGTCTTCCCTGGCGGAATCCCGGCAAAGTTGACACCCGGCACCCCGTCCATGGGGAAAGGAACCAGGATTCCGTGCCAGTGGATGGAGGAGTGGGGAGTATCCATCATGGCGTTGGTTACGTTGAGAACCACCTCGTCCCCCTCCCGCAACCGAACCAGGGGACCCGGGACGGTGCCGTTGATGCCCGTAGAGATTCCTTCCCGCCCGTCGATGACAATTGGCGAGTAATCTATGGTCAGATCATAACGCCTTGCGGCCGGGGGCAATCCTTCCAGTCCCCATTTTTCCGTTCGCGCCCAGGACGGCAGGGGAAATGCGGTCTGGATTCCGGCCAGAAACACGGATGCTCCCAGACCTTGAAGGAACCTGCGCCGGCTGACTTTTCCGGATCTATCCATACGATGTTCCTTTGTTTTTCGCTTTGCTCTTGCAAGCTGAGAATGCCATCTGGCATCGTTTTAGCCCGACTATGGCCATGGAGCCTTCAGAAGTGAAGCTCAGAAGGATGGAATCTCCATGACTACAACCGTAACATTGTCTTTACCCCCTGCATGAAGGGCCTGATCCAGCAATTTTTCAACCGCTTGCCGGGCATTGCCTTCTCCAAGGACAGTCTTGATGGAGTCATCCGATACGTGCCTTATCAAGCCGTCAGAGCACAGCAGAAGCCTGTCCCCGGCCATGATCTTGAATCGGCCGCTTTCTGCTTTCAGGCTCCCACAACCCACACACTGGCCCAGTACGTTCCGCAAAGGGTGACGTTCTGCTTCCTCCTGGCTCAGAGTGCCGTCTGCAACCAGATCCTGCACAAAGGTGTGATCATTGATCACTGTTCTGAAGCCCACCCTGGCAAAGGCTTCCCAAGGCTGACGCTGCAGGTAGGATTCCTCGCGTCCAAGCTCTCCAAGACCGCCATGGATGTGGAATTCGATTTTTTGATCGGCATGGACAGATGCAATGCACTTATGAAACAAGGTTTACCTTGAAGATGGACTGCCCTTCGGAGAAGGTCGGCCTACACGTTTGCAACCCAGCTCGTGGTCTTTTGGGTAGGGCGGTCCCGGCACTCATTTTTTCTCCGGCTCCCTGTTCCTGGCAGAAACTTACCAATTGGAAGTGAGTGCCGGGGCCAGCCCTCTTAAGCTTCATACTCAATCAAACTGGTGTCCGCCGCCAGAGGCGACGCTCGTATGTCTAGATTCAACCCCGCTCGTTGGATACTACAAAATAAAAGCGGCACATCGATTGCTTCGAGAAGTGCAAGCCCAGACAACTACATCCTTGTACATTTTAAGCATAGAGAAAAGACATGACACAGCTTTTTGATACCTTCAGCACATTTTTCAGTCCCGGCATTCAATCCCACGGCCCGGGAAGTGGTATTTTCGGCCAATGGCCCCACATGATGCCCTTTGGCAGGTTCTTTTTCTGGATTCTGATCATCCTGTATGATCCTAACGGTCCACGGTTGGAAAGAGAAAAAAGCCCGGACCATTCAGGAGCTACTGGGGCACAGCGATGTCAGGACTACCATGATCTATACTCACACCATCCAGAGCCAAACCAAAAAAGAAGCCAAGAGTCCTCTTGGCTTTTGATAAAATTGCTATCGAGCCAGCGCAGCCTCCGGCTGCGCTGACTTAGTGGCAATTTTATTAAAGAAAAAGGGATTTGATATTTTTTCAAGAACTTGTTTGAACGTAACTGCAGCCGGAGTCGACCCGGCACTCAGCTTCGGGATGAATAGTTGGAGCATACTTCAAGAACTTATGCCCTTTCATGGTCACCCTGAGCTCAAATCTTCAAAGCTGAGTGCCGGGTGAGGGGTTGCAATCTGGAGTTCATACGAGCGCGGCCGCTGACCTGGAGGTGCGCTACCCCTGCGTCCCGTTGTAGCGCACGGAAACGATCTCGTACTCGATCTGCCCCCGTGGTGCGTTGACAATAGCCTCTTCCCCCTCCTCCTTTCCGAGCAGGGCCTTGGCCAGGGGTGAGTGAACCGATATGCTCCCGCTCTTGTAATCCGCTTCGTCTGGTCCAAGGAGGGTGAACCTCTTAGTCTCGCCAGTCTCCAGGTCGCTGATCTCCACGGTGGCTCCGAAGGCCACTTTGCTTCCGCTCATGGAGTTGATATCGATCACGTCGCAGCAGGGGAGTCGGGACTCCAAATGCCGGATCCGGGCCTCCAGCATGCCCTGCTTCTCCTTGGCCGCATCATAGCCGGCGTTTTCGCGTAGATCGCCCTCCTCTCGGGCTTCCTTGATGGCCTGGATCACCTCGGGGCGTTGCTTCTTGAGCTCCTCCAGCTCCTGCTTGAGCTTCTGAAATCCTTGGACCGAAATGGGATTGCGCTGCATATGTCCTGCTCCTTATGCTGTATTGCTCTTGCGCTGGTTGCAACTGCGGCCCCATCGGGCCGCTGCGCCTGAGTGACAATTTACCCTGACCCAGGGTTGGTGGCAACCCGCCCGCAACCGTTCTAAGGCGCGAAAGACCACTTTCGCTACGCATACCCACGATCAGGGTTACCTTCATAGCCTCCGCGCTTCCGAGCCTGCGATATGTCTTTTGCATAAACTGGGAGATCAGCCAAGGAAGGATATACAGGAGTGCTTCTATATGAGGTAAAGGAGCATCTTCAAGCGCTTTGGCAAGCGCAACTGAATCGGTTCCTTCGCAAGCAGGGCCTGGTCATTCTCGGCGCTTAAGTCACTCCTCCCTGATGACTAAAGTACAGACACTCCAAATATGGATTGTTAGCTGCTCCAGTATCATATCTCGTAAAGGGACAGAGACTCAGGATCACAATGCGCCCATAGGGAGCTATGATTCGTCTCGCCCGATCCTGGGAGCGAGGAGGCTAGGCTTTCCGAAACGCCTCCGGAGCCAGTTCAGGGAGTTGAGGACTGAGGGATGGGCCACTAGCCTGCGCTGCAGCTTGAACTTGCCGGGAAAATTGGTCAGGGCGAGGCCGATAATGATGGTCAACAGGCCCTGGCCGGGAAGCACGAGCATGGCCAGTCCGGCCAGGATGAGCAAGGCTCCCAGGAGATTCTTGACTACAAGCAGAGGTATCCCAACTGCTAGAGGCAGGCGTTCTGGTACTACCCGCTGTCTTCGGGCTGGAAGGAAATAGTCGCGGGGAAGACGGAGCAGGATCCATGGGACTATCGCGATGCCGCAGAGCATCATCACCGCTGAGGAGATCCCCGTGGCCCACAATATTTCCGAGTGGGCCTGAAGCCAATCCCAGGGAAGCACGGTCGCAGCTCCTTCTGTATACGAGCAGACGCCTCTCAGCAGTCGAGCATCTCTACCCTTCGCTGAGCACTGCGCGAATGGTGTGCAGAGCGTCCTGCAGGTTGAATGGCTTGCACAGAAAGGAAGAGACACCGAATTCCTGGGGATCGGAGGCCATTTTGTGATTGGTATACCCGCTGGCCACAATAATCTTGGGAGTGGCCTGCAGCTGTTTGATCTTGCCGATGAGCTCCTCGCCGTCCATTCCCGGAATGCCCAGGTCTAGCACAATGAGCTCGATACGGCCCTTATTTTCTTGAAATTCCCTATTGGCGCTTTCCCCGTCCTTGGCCTCAATGACTGCAAATCCTTGCAGCTTGAGAAACTCGCTCAGGATATCGCGAATATCCTGCTCATCTTCGACAACCAGGATGGTTGCCTTTTCAGCCGGGGTTGAATGCTCAGGTGCTTGGCTTTCCCAAGGCGCCCCATCCCGGCCTTCCGGTCGCTTCTCAGGAAAATGAATGTCGAATCTGCTCCCGTGGTCGGGCTGGCTGGAGACGTTAATCTTTCCTCCGAACAAATGAACAATGTTGTACACTGAGGACAAGCCGAGCCCTGTTCCCTCCCCGACTCCCTTAGTGGTGAAAAAGAAATCAAAGATATCCTTTTGAGTCTCCGAGCTCATCCCCACCCCCGAGTCACTGATGCTCAGCCTGACCGAGGGCTCCTCACCCGAGCGCCAGGGGGCAGCAAAGGATGTTCTTTCCGGCTCTGTACGTATCTCGATGCTTCCCCCTTTTGCAGCTGGAATGGCCTCGCAGGCATTGTTTATAAGCTTGATTATCATTTTGGATATTTGCTCCGGATCGGCCTCTATGTAGGCGGGGTCGGGAGCGAGGCGCGCAGTCAAGCGGATATTGCCAGGAATGTCCCCCTTGAGAAAACTCAGGGCATCTTGGACAGCCAGGTTCAGATCCATGATTTTAACATTCATTGCACTTTCACTGCTCGTGGCGAGCAGGGCGTCGACGATTTCTTTGGCTCGAAAAATATGGCTGTAGAATTGTTGAAGATATTTGTTGTCGGGATGATCTGGAGGCTTCTTCATATGCAGGAGCTCTACATTGCCCAGCATGCCCTGGAGGAGGTTGTTGAACTCGTGAGCCACGCCTTCGGCCAAACGTCCAACAGAGGCCATTTTCTGGGCCTGCAGCTGCTGCGCTTGGTACTTCTCCGTCTCGGCCTCCAGAAGCTTGCGTTCGCTGATATCGGTCAGAACCACCCTCCACTGCTCCACAGCCCCTTCTTCGTCCCGATCGGCCTCGATATCGGCCCGGACCCATAGGGGCGGTTCCTGCTTTTGCAGCGCCAGCTCAAGGCTCTTTTTCTCTCCGCCCTTTCCGGCTTCTCGGAGAGCAGTCAGGAAGGTATCCTGCCAGCCTCGGGCCACGAAGCTGCCGAAGTCAAAACGCAGGAGAAGGGCTCTCCTGATCCCCAGAAGCTCTGCTGCCGCTAGGTTCGCCCGGGTTATCAGCCCTTTGCGGTTCAAGGTCACATACCCGCAGGGCGCAAGCTCATAAAGAGTCTCATACTCTCGGTGTAAAGAGGCTAGCTCCTGTTGTGCCCGCTGGAGCTCCTCGTTCTGGATTTCAATCTCCGCCTGGTGGATTTGAAGCTCCTGGATCAGCTCGAAGATGTCAAAGGGAGTCTCAGGGACGGGATGGGTCCGATGACGGAGCAGCTCCTTAGCCTGGCGGCGCAGCTCGTCGAACTTGCTTGCAAACTCTCTTTCGGAGGACATCGTCCCCTCCATTCAGTGCTCTTCCTCGGCATAGGCAACAGCATGCGGCAGAGAAGCGCTTCCTCTGCCTGTAATTTCCGATATCTGTTTAAAATACAGCTTACAGGATCAACTGAAAATATCCAAATGATTTGTTCTGACACAAGGGGAGAAGAAAACATTTGTACACCCCACCACCCGCCCCGTATTTCTGTGCACTGCTGAATGGCCGCCGGCTCAAGCCGCCTGGAAGCGCAGAAGGATCCGGTAAGGGCGATGGCCCTCGCCCTGACGCACAATCTGTCCCTGGATGAACATGGACCTCCTGCCCTCGGGGGTATCCAGCTCAAAGCGCGTGGTTTCGAAATCCCGGACGTCCCCCAGGGCCTGCTCAAGCTTGGAGGCCAGATCGGTTTCCCTGAGGTCCACCCCCTTCAGGCTGAAGACATCCAGGCCCTCGATGTCCTGCATGGAGATATCCATCAAGCGACACAGGGCCTTGTTGGCTATGACCACCCGCTGCTCCTCATCCAGGACCGCCAGGGGGCTGTGGTTCATGTCGAAGATGCTGCGGGTCAGAAACCAGGCCTGCTCCAGCTGGTCATTCAGCTCTCTGAGCCTGGACTGGGCCTTTTTCTGAGCCTCTATGTTCCGGAAGGTCAAAACAGCGCCCTGGATGCGGTTGTCCATGGTGCGATAGGGCATGATGCGCATGATATACCAGCTACCTTCGGTGGTCCGCACCTCCTTTTCTACTGGAGTGAGCTTGTCCAGGACCTGTTGGACGACCTGAATCACATCCACGCCTTGGAGCCTGGTGGACTGATGCTCCAAAGGGCGGCCGATATCCGTCTCTATAAGGTTAATGATCCGGGTGGCCTCCCTGGAGAAGCGCTTGACCTTCAGCTCGTTGTCCACAAAGACCGTGGCGATCTCCGTGCTGTTCAGCAGATTGCTGATATCGTCCTGAGCCTCGGACAGCTCCTCCACCCTGGCCTGCAGCTCGGAGTTGACCGTCTGCAGCTCCTCGTTCAGGGACTGCAGCTCCTCCTTGGAGGACTCCAGCTCCTCGTTGGTGGATTGCAGCTCCTCGTTGGAGGATTGCAGCTCCTCATTGGCGGATTTGAGCTCCTCATTGGAGGATTCCAGCTCCTCGATGGTGGTCTGATGGTTCTCTCTGGTTTCCTGAAGCTCCCGCTCCAGCTCGGCGATGCGCCTCTCGTAGCGCTCATCTGAGGAGAGCTCGGGCTTTTCCTGTATCGGCTCCTGATCCCGGCTCGGCATATCGGCGACCTCGAAGACGACTAACAAGTGCCCGGCCAGCTCCCTGGGGCTCTGAAGCGGGGAAACGTGCAGCTTGATGGCCTGAGTGCCGCCGTTCACCCGGACCAAAACCTCGTTGCGCACCACCTCCTCCTGCGAGGATACTGCCTTGCGGATGGCCGAGGACAGCTCGATACGCAGACCCTCCCGGGCCATGTCCAGGATGTTCTGGGTGGGCGGGCCGCTGGCCGGCTCCAGGTACTTGCCGGTCCGGCCCTGGATGTGCAGGATGGTTCCCTTGCTGTCGATGAGCACCGCCGAGGGTGCGAAGCGCTGCAGAATCAGGCTGCGGGTCAGCCGCTCCAGGTTGGCCTTTTCCACGGCAGGCGCCGCAGAGTCGTGGCTGGACCTGGAAACCGCTTCCGGCCTGCCGGTGGGGAACTCGACGCGGTGCAGCAAGGACTGCGGCACCTCGCGCCGCTTGTAGATCTTCCAGGTGCTGTTCAGGGCTTCGAACAGGTTGGTAAAGCTCCCCACGGTCTCGGATGAGCCGAGCATCAGGATGCCTCCGGGAACCAGCGTATAGTGGAACAGGGGAAGAAGCCTCTTCTGGGCCTCGGCGTTCAGGTAGATGAGCAGGTTGCGACAGGACAGGAGATTCAATCGGGAAAAGGGCGGATCCTTGAGCACGTCCTGCAAGGAGAAGACCACGCAGTCGCGGATCTCCTTGCGAACCCGGTAGAAGTCTCCCTCCAGGGAGAAGAAACGGTTTAAGCGCTCCTGACTGACATCGGCCTTGATACTGGATGGATAAAGGCCCTCTCTGGCTTTTTCGATGGCTCTTTTGTCCACATCGGTTCCGAAGACCTGCAGGCTGATGCGTTTCCTGGGAAGCTCATCCAGGCATTCCATAATGACCATAGCCAGGGAGTAGACCTCCTCGCCGCTGGAACAGCCCGGCACCCAGACCCGGAAGGTCCCATCGTCCTTAAGGTTGGCCAGAGCGTTCGGCAGAACATCCTGTCCGAGCAGCTGAAAGGACTCCGGCTCCCGGAAGAAGTTGGTCACCCCGATGAGCAGCTCCCGGAACAGGGCATTCACTTCCTTGGGGCTCTCCCGCAAGTAGCGCAAATAGGTTTCTCGGCTGTCGATCTGATTGAGGATCATCCTGCGGTTGATGCGGCGATGAATGGTGTTTTGCTTGTAGAAGGAGAAGTCCTGACCGGTCTGGATCCGGAGCAGGGAATAGATCTTGTGCAGCCATTCCTGGTCTTTCTTGACCTCGGCGTCCTGGGCCTCCACCGTGGTCCGCTGATTAAAGTAGTCCCCCAGCCTTTGCGGCATCTCCTCCGGGGAGAGCACCATGTCGACCAGACCGGTGCCCAGAGCGCTTTTGGGCATGCCGTCGTACTTGGCGCTTTCCGCGGACTGGACCAGAACCAGGCCCTCATGATTCTTGATTTCCCTGAGCCCTACGGTTCCGTCCGATCCGGTCCCGGAGAGGATGACGGCAACTGCCCTGGATCCCCTGTCCGCAGCCAGGGTCCGGTAAAAGAAGTCGATGGGCAGAGAGACGCTCTTGTCCACCGGATCCAGGAGCTGGATGGTGCCATTGTAGAGGCTGATCTCCTTTTTCGGAGGCACGACAAAGACATGATCCGGGATGAGGCGCTCTCCGTCCCTGGCCACGCCGACCGGGACGGAGACGGTCTTCTGCAGCAGCTCGGGCAGCATGCTCGGCTGGTGCGGAGCCAGGTGCATGAGCACGATATAGGCCATGCCGCTCTTCTCCGGAACCTTGGAAAAAAATGTCTTCAAGGCCTCCAGCCCCCCGGCCGAAGCCCCCAGCCCAATCACCGGAAAGCTTCTCTGAGATTCTTCCCGGCCTTGGCAAGTCCCTGCGCCCTCGCTGCTGGCAGGCGGGCTGCTCTGGTGCTTCGGTTTATTTTCAGGGCTCCCCTGTTTGTCCTTGTTCATGAACCAGCTCCAGGCGATAGCAAGCTTGAATCCCGATCTCGAGGCAGGGCCACGGTTACGGTGGTGCCCTGCTCCCTGGACGTGGTCCAGGTCAAATAGCCGTCCATGGTTTCCGCGATGAGCCGGGCGCTGTAGACCCCCAGCCCGGTGCCGTAGCTCTTCTTGGCTGTGGCATACTTGCGGCCGAACTTGTCCTGAATATTATCCGGGATGGCTCCCTTGTTGCCTATGGCTATGCCGGCGTAGCCCTGTTCGCCCTCCTGGAGCTCGATCCACACGGTTTCGCCCTGGGGCGAGGCTTCCATGGCATTCTTGACCAGGTTGCAGAGGATGGAGTAGCAGAGCGAGCGCTCCCCGAGAACGTAAAATGAGGCCTGGTTCTCTGCAGCGTGTCCATCGACGGTTACGGAGAGCGTAACCTCATACCCCCTTCGGATGTTATCCAGATCCTTTTCCACCTCCCTGAGGATTGAAGTTCCCCCCAAAATCTGGACAGGCCCTTAAGGTGATAGTAGTCGAGATGAG